>NZ_LSHB01000083.1 GCF_001643375.1 Chryseobacterium sp. FP211-J200 | reverse complement strand
AATAAAATCGTAAATTGCATCTAGGTTATTCATATCGTATTAGATTGATAGTCAATACAATATACTAAATTTTCGTATTAGTAGTAACCTTTTTTATTATGCACTACGGGTGTAACGTCAATTTAGTTTTAACTTTCATCACTTTTATTTTCATTTTCCACAATTTAATTCCAAAAACCAAAACAACGTATTCCTTACAAAGAGCTCAAAGAACTCACAAAACAACTGGTAGCGAATAAGTAGAACAAAATAAGAGTCCAAAAGTCTCGCAGAGAAGATAAAGCAAACTTTGCAAGAATCTATTCAGCAGTACGACGATTCTTCACCAGAATAATAGTAAGAAAGCATAAGATTTTTTTAAAATAAACTCAAAACATTTTCCATTCACAAAAATTGTTATATTTGTGAAGAATGGCAACCAAAGCACTTTTCAATACCGTCGTCAATTGGTTTATCCGTCAGAGGATAGATCAGATCGAGCATTTCAAACAAAATCCTGTGGAGACGCAGGAAGGTTTGCTCTTCTCTCAGCTCTTCAATGCAGAGGAAACAGAGTATGGGATGAAGTACGGTTTCAGCTCCATCTCCAACTATAAAGATTTCAGGAAGAAAGTACCGATTGTCTGCTACGAAGACTTCGAACCTTACATTGAGAAGGCGCGTCAGGGACAGAAAGATGTCTTCTGGCCAGGTGTCATCAAGCAATTTGCCAAATCTTCTGGAACTACCAATGCCAAGAGTAAGTACATTCCAATCACAGCAGAAAGTCTGGAAGATTGCCATTACAAAGCAGGAAAAGACCTGATTTCCATCTATGTTAACAACCATCCGGAGAGCGAATTATTTCAGCACAAAAATCTACGATTGGGTGGAAGTGCGGAGATGTACCAGGATTTCAATACAAAGTTTGGAGACCTTTCGGCAATATTGATAGAAAATCTTCCTTTCTGGGTAGAGATCATCAATACGCCAAGCAAAAAAACATCTTTGATGTCCGAGTGGGAAAGCAAGATGAAAGCAATTATCGGAGAGGTGAAGAATGAGGATGTTGGGAGTCTTACCGGCGTTCCAAGCTGGATGATGGTCTTACTTCAAAGAACTTTACAGGAAACAGGAAAAGATTCTATTTCAGAACTTTGGCCCAATCTTGAGGTGTTTTTTCACGGAGGAATCAGCTTCAAACCGTATAAAAATCAATACAGGGAGATCTTTGGAAAAGACATTCGTTATTACGAGATCTACAATGCGTCCGAAGGTTTTTTTGCAATCCAGGATCAGGCAGGAAGCGATGAGATGTTGCTAATGTTGGATTACGGGATCTTCTACGAATTCATTCCGATGGACCAATATTACGAAGGCAATCGCGAAGCTATTCCGATCCAGGAAGTGGAGATCAATAAGAATTATGCGGTTGTGATCACGACCAATGGTGGACTTTGGCGATACTTGATAGGCGATACTGTTAAGTTCACTTCGGTCTCACCTTACAGGGTCAAAATCTCTGGACGTACCAAACATTACATCAATGCTTTCGGGGAAGAACTGATGATTGATAATGTGGAAACAGCGCTTAAAATAGCTTGTGACCATCTGGATGCCAGCATTTCGGATTACACAGGCGCTCCGGTTTTCATGACCAATCAGACAAAAGGTTGCCATGAGTGGATCTTCGAGTTTACCAGAGAGCCAAAGAGTTTGGAAGAATTCACTGAGGTTTTCGACAGGTCTCTCAAAACTTTAAACTCCGATTACGAGGCAAAAAGATACAATGATATTACACTGAGATGCCCGATCGTGCACTCTGCAAAACCTAATCTTTTTTATGAATGGATGGCAATCCGCGGCAAGCTAGGCGGACAGAACAAAGTGCCAAGATTGAGCAACGATAGACAATATATCGACCCTCTTCTTGATCTTAATAAGTAGTATTTGTATTAAATTATTTTATAAATTAGTAGTATGAAAAAACTGCTATCTACTTTCTTCCTACTTTCCTCACTATTTTATTTTTCACAAGGCATTGCTTTTGAAAACTCTGATTTTAAGAGTATCCTGGCCAAAGCTAAAAAAGAAAACAAACTGATATTTCTGGATGCTTACACTAGCTGGTGTGGACCCTGCAAATTGATGGCAAAAAATATCTTCACGCAGAAATCTGTCGGTAATCTTTACAACGGTCATTTTGTGAATGCAAAGATCGATATGGAAAAAGGCGAAGGTATAGAATTGGCCAAGAAATTCAAGGTGAATGCTTATCCTACCTATCTTTTCATCAATGGTGATGGCGAAGTGGTCCACAGAACTTTGGGCTATGTAGAGGAAAAGGATTTTCTGCAATTTGCGAAAGATGCAGAGGATCCAACAAGAAGAATCGGCGCACTGAAAAAGCAATTTGAGGAAGGAGAGAAAAATCCTGAATTCCTTAAGAATTTGGCGAATCTTACAGTTTACACAGAACCGGATTTTACCGCAAGGGTTTTAGATAGATATTTTACTGATAAGATCAGTTTGGACAAGGATGATATCAACCTTTTGTTGCAGGCTATCAATAGCTCAGAATCACCGTTATATAAAACTTTTGAAGCTAAGAAAGATAACGTTGTCTCAATTGTTACGCAGCCTACCTACGACAAGATCAATAATAATTTGAAGTTAAAAGCAATTTCAAACAAAGCTTATAACAAAGAAACAAAATCATTCAACGCCGCATATTTTCTGACAGAAGCTGAAAAAGTAGTTGGGAAGGAAGAGGCTAAAAAGTATGTTTTATCTCAAAAAGCGGGCAATGCCTTTAGAAATAAGGATATTCCTACTTATGAAAAACTGATGCTGGAGATCTACAAGGATTATTCCGCAGCTTCTTCCAACAGCCTCAATTCTGCAGCATGGAATTTCTTCGAAAATGTCAATACCAGATCATCATTGGAAACAGCCCTTCTTTGGGCTCAGGAATCTGTGAAAAAAGATGGCAACTACGCCAATATGGATACGTTGGCAAATCTTTACAACAAATTAGGCAATAAAACCGAGGCAAAATCATGGGCGCAAAAATCCATCGAGCTTGCCAAGAAATCCGGAGAAGATTATGCGGATACAGAAAAACTTTTGAGTAATATCAATTAATCAAAATAGAAGACTTTCCTTTACCCGATCAGTTCCTTCGCCTGAGAAATCGCTGCTTCCGTGATCTTAGAACCGGAAATCAATTGTGCTATTTCGTTTAGTTTTTCGTCATTGGAAAGTTTGACAATCGTAGTTTTTGTGACTGCATTTTCATCAAATTTCACCACTTTGTAATTCTCATTGCCTTTGGCCGCAACTTGTGCGAGGTGCGTGATCACGATGAGTTGAAGGTCTTGCGCCATTTCCTGCATCAGTTTTCCCATTTCTTCTGCAATCCGTCCGGAAACACCTGTGTCGATTTCGTCCAGGATCAATGTAGGCAGGTCATTATTCTCCGCCATTATTTTTTTGATAGCCAACATCACTCGGGAACGTTCTCCACCAGAAACAGCGCTTTGAATTGGTTTCAATGGAAAACCAGAGTTCGCTTGGAAAAGGATTTGGATATTGTTTTTCCCGTGAAGATTATAGGCCGAAGAATCTGTCAGGTCAAGTTTTAAAATGGCTTTTTCAAGTCCAAGTTTTGAGAAGATTTCTTTGGCTTGATTTTCCAGATTTCCAGAAAATTTCTTTCTATTTTCGGATAATTTTTGACTGAAAGTTTGAAGTTCTTTTTCAATCAGTTTAAGGTTTTTTTCTTTTTCTTCGATTTGATTTTCAATCGTTTCCAAAGAATTTTGACTGGCTGATAATTCTTCTCGAATTGCCAAAAGTCCATCGATGTCGTTCACCTGATGTTTCAAGAAAAGCGAGTTCAATCGGTTGACAGTCGTCAAGAGAGCTTGTAAAAGTTCGGGGTCCATTTCCAGACTTTCCGCCTTATTTTCGATTTCAATATTGATGTCTTTCAGCTCCAGATAAGACGTTTCCAAACGTTCGCTGAGGTCTTGATATTCCGAAGAAAGCTCAGAAAGTTTGGCTATTTTATTTTTAACTTCGAAAAGTCCAGATACGATTCCGAAATCTTCTTGATTCAGTTTTGAAAGGATCTCTGAAAGATATTCACTGATCTGTCCTGCATTTTCCTGCGTATTGAGTTGATTCTGGATCTCTTCAAAATCCAGATCGTCCAATTGCATTTCTTCTAATTCAGCAAGCAGGAAATTTTTGTAATCGGATTCTTTGTTATTTTCTGCGAGAGCCGATCTCAGTTGTTCGATTTCTCTTTTGGTTGTTTGATAACCGATGTAATGCTTTTGGTAATCAGACAACAAACTTTTATTTTTTGCCAATCCGTCCAGAATTCCAAACTGGAATTGTTCGGTGAAAAGGTCAGAAGTTTCGAATTGGGAATGGATGTCGATCAATCTAGAAGATAATTCCTTCAAAACATCCAATGTCACAGGAACATCATTGATGAAAGCTCTCGACTTTCCACCAGAAGAAATCTCTCTTCGAATGATGGTTTGCGTTTCAAAATCCAAATCTTTTTCTTCAAAAAAATCTTTGAAATTCTCGCTGATTTGGAACTCGGTTTCTACGATGCTTTTGACATCGGATTTTGCGAAGGATTTCACATCGGCTCTTTCGCCCATTATGAGACGGAGCGCGCCAAGAATGATGGATTTTCCCGCACCGGTTTCTCCTGTGATGACCTGAAGACCTTTCTTGAGGTCGATCTCAAGCTTGTCAATTAACGCAAAATTCTGAATGAAAATTCTTGAAAGCACGAAAGTATTTTTTTAATAACTAAATTATGACTTAACATTGATTTTGTATTGAAACCTGCAGCCCGACTTGATGATAGATTTTATATTTTTAAATTTGAATCATCGAACCGCTTCGCTAGGTTTGAACGGAAATCCTTTTTTGTGGTTGGAAAAGCCAGGCAAAAAGATTGACTCCGTCGAACCACTTCGTTAGGTTTGGGAACGGAAGGCGGAAAGTTACCCAAAAATTAAACTTAAAATTTGTTTATTTCCAGTTACTCCACTTGGTATCAATGTCTTTCGGAGACAAGGTACTCATCAACGTTTTCAGCTCGCTGATATTGACGGATGCATTGTTCCCGGTATTGAAGATGTTGTAGATCTCTGCACTTTTACTTTCGATAAACACACCGAAGGCATAGTTCATCTGGAAGTTATTCTCGTAAAACTTGAGTTGTAACAATGATTCTGCGATGGTTTTTTTCGCTGGACCTTGGTCGGGTTTGGCGAGATTGTCAAGACCTGCGCGGTGGTAGCTGTAATAAACGGTTCTCAAAGTAGAAGTGTTCTCGTTTTGTAGACCAGAGATCAAAGAACCTCTATTTCTTTGACTTTCTATTTGGTTCCAGCCCTCATAGTTTTGATTTTGAGAGTTTTGGGCAATTTTGAAAGCTTTGTCAAACCATGGTTGTCCGCCTTTGAGTTGAAAACTGTCACCGTCGTAGCCAAGAATCAAATAGATGTAGAAACTGATGACATCGGTAAGGTTTTTCCCAGAGAATTGTCTCTCATTGAAGATCAAATTTTCGTTTTCGTTGTATTCAAAAGAAAAGCTGGTGTCATTGATGTTCATCAAAGGTGATTCATATTGCGAGTTGAAAACCGGACGCGTTGCCTGAACGACCATTGTTCCTTTGAAGCTGTTATTGCTGGGACGTTCTGATACTACAATGGCAAAGTTGCATTTGATCTTTTCGAAGTTCTGAAGTTTTTTGCCTGTCCAGCTGGTATTATTGATGAAGTCTCGCAAAGATTTTTCCAATGTTCGGAAAACCTGTGTATTACTTCCTGCAATCTGTTGTGAGTTGATCTGCACATTGGCCAAAAGCTCCTGTGAAAAGGCGGTTTGAGCGAAAAATAAAGTGCAGATGATATAAAGTAGTTTTTTCATCCAAATAAAAATGTTTGTAAAAATAAGCAATCTTTGTCAAAGAAAATAATCTAAAACAAGGATAGAGTGATAACGTAAAAGTCTTGGTTTTCTTACAATTTCTGCTTAATAAAGTTCAGGATATCCTTTGCAACATCTTCTTTTGATTTTAATGAAAAGGATTGTTCTTCCGTTGGTGTGAAGATCTTGATCTTGTTGGTGGCGTTTGCAAATCCGGCACCTTCATCCCGAAGTGAATTGAGGATGATCATGTCCAGATTTTTCTTGACTAATTTTCCCTTCGCATTTTCCTCTTCATTCTGTGTTTCCAAGGCAAATCCTACCAAAAACTGTTTAGACTTTTTCTCACCCATTGTTCTGAGGATGTCTTTGTTTTTGATCAATTCTATCGTCAGTTCGTTTTCATTTTTCTTGATCTTTTCTGTGGCTTTCACTTTTGGCGTGTAATCGGCAACGGCGGCACTCATGATGGCGACATCCACAGTCTCATAATATTTGAAAACTTCATCAAACATTTCTTGAGCGGAAGTGACTCTGTGAAGTGTAATGTTTTTGTCATCAACGTTTTGAGTAGATGGTCCAGAAATTAATATTACTTCTGCGCCACGTTTGGCGGCTTCTTTTGCGAGATCGAATCCCATTTTTCCGGAAGAGTGATTTCCGATGAATCTTACAGGGTCGATATTTTCATAAGTTGGTCCAGCCGTGATCAGGAATTTTTTCCCTGCAAATGTCTGGTCAACTTCAGAAAATTGCTCTTCCAAAACTGAGAGAATGGTTGCCGGTTCAGCCAATCTTCCTTGTCCGGAAAGTCCACTTGCCAATTCTCCAAATTCTGCAGGAATGATCTTGTGACCAAAACTTTCGACAGTTTGTAGATTTCTTTTAACCGTTGGATGAACGTACATATCAAGATCCATAGCTGGTGCAATGATCACGGGACACTTTGCGGACATATAAACTGCCATCAGAAAATTGTCACAAAGGCCGTTGGTGATTTTTGCTAAAGTGTTTGCTGTACAAGGCGCAATGAGTATTAGATCTGCCCAAAGTGCTAACTCAACGTGGTTGTTCCAGGTTTTATTGTCGTCATAAAAATCGGTGAAGACCTTGTTTTTGGAAAGCGTAGAAAGCGTAAGCGGTGAAACAAAATCTTCTGCGGATCTCGTCATAACAATTTTCACTTCTGCACCAGATTTTATGAGATCCCGAACGAGGTAATTCATTTTGTAAGCAGCGATCCCACCTGTGATTCCAAGGATGATCTTTTTGCCTTGTAAGCTCATTTTGCTTTGGTTTTTATTAACGAAAGTATTAATAATTTTGATAACAAAAAAACCGTCTCATAAAGGAATACTTTAGCAAGACGGTTTTTGTATTTTTAAATCCGAGGATTAATTTTTTTCTTCAGTTTTTCTGTGGTAGATCTCATCATCCAACCATTCTCTGATAGCGATAGAGGTCGGTTTTGGCATTTTTTCGTAATGCTTGGAGATCTCGATCTGTTCTCTGTTTTCGAAAACTTCTTCCAAAGTAGAGTTGTGAACAGCAAATTCATCTAGTTTTCCGTGAAGTTCTGTACGGATCTCACCGTTGATCTGTTCTGCTCTTTTTCCCATGATCACGATAGCTTCGTAGATGCTGGCTACTTTTTCTTCGATCTTATCTTTGTCGTAAGTGATCGTGCTTACTTCTGCTTTTGTATCTTTAAGGCTCATTGGACGAATTGTTTAGGGTTGCAAATATACTAATTATCTTTTAAACTTGAAAGTAGCTTGTGGTTCTGGTGAACTGATCTTTGCGCTGTCTCTTCTAGCCTGTTCTGCAGAGTTTTCCATTTTTGCCTGATTTTTTTCCTGCGCCAATTCTTTTTTCTCGCCTTCTTTGGCTTCGGCATTTTTAACTTTCGCTTCGTATTCAGCCTTTCTTTTTTCTACATCTGCTTGTACAATGGCAAATTTAGCTTTTTCAGCTTCCAGCTTTGCACCAAGGTCATCTGCTGTTTTGGAATATTCGGAATTTGGAAGTTCTGCAGAAACTCTTCTTGCGTAGGCAGCAGCGTTGTCCAATCTTTCTTTCTTAAGGTCATAGATAGAATTGACAGCCAATTCATATTTGGATTTCAAAATGATATCATAGATCTTTGGTCTCAACTTGGTTGCCGGGAAATCTTCCAAAACGTTTTCAAAAGTTACCGCAGCAGCTTTGTACTCACCCATTTTATAATATTGCTTAGCATTCTCAAACGCTTTGAATTCCAATTTGTACGTCAACTCATCTACAAGTTGAGTAATGTTTTTGGAACGCTCAGAGTCTGGATATTCATTCAAGAAATTCTGTAGTTCTGTAATGGCAGATTCCGTATTGCTTTGATCCAGATTATATTGTAGAGAACCTTCGTAATAACAAAGGGCAGACATATACGCAGCCTCTTCTTTTCTTGGGTCTTGAGGAAACGCGAATGCAAAATTTTTGAATTGATTCCCAGCCAACCTGTAGTTCTTGTCATAATAATTTGCGAAAGCGGTGTTGAATCCGACATTCGGCAACTCATCAGTTCCTGCTACCAGGTTTGGTAATCTATCATACAATGCCAAGGCATCGGACCATTTTTTCTTTGCGAATTTTTCATTGGCAACCTTCAAGATAAAATCTTTGTCGGCACTCTTCATAGCCTGATCCATTTCTGTTTTGCAAGACAGCAAAATCACAGACAACACTAATAAACTGATATATTTCTTCATAATTCCCGCCAGAATAAATCTGTCACTTGATTGTAATTAATTTGCAAAAATAAAACTTTTTTCTGCAATAGCTTTTTTTTATGAAAGATTAACGTTTTTCTTCTTAATATATTAAAGAATAATCCAGATTTTCAAAAACTTTAGAACAATCCATCATTCCAAGTTTCGGACTATCAATAAATAGTGTATTTTTGCAAATTACAAGAATTTTAAATGAAAAACATCAGGAACTTCTGCATCATTGCACATATCGATCACGGTAAAAGTACATTGGCAGATCGTCTTTTAGAATATACCAACACAGTAACCCAAAGGGAATTGCAGTCGCAAACTTTGGATGATATGGATCTGGAAAAAGAACGTGGCATCACCATCAAGTCTCACGCGATCCAAATGGATTACGAGCTGAATGGCGAAAAATATATCTTAAATCTTATCGATACGCCAGGACACGTGGATTTCTCGTACGAAGTTTCCCGTTCCATCGCGGCTTGTGAAGGTGCACTTTTGATTGTTGATGCAGCGCAAAGTATTCAGGCGCAGACCATCAGTAATTTGTATTTGGCTTTAGAAAACGATTTGGAAATCATTCCGATCCTTAATAAAATCGATCTTCCTTCAGCCAATCCAGAAGAAGTAACGGACGAGATCATGGGACTTTTAGGTTGCAAATATGAAGATGTTCTTAGAGTTTCAGGAAAAACGGGTGAAGGTGTTCACGAATTGCTTGAGCAGATCGTCAAAAGAGTTCCGCCTCCAGTTGGAGACCCGAAAGCACCACTTCAAGCTTTGATCTTTGATTCAGTTTACAATCCGTTTAGAGGAATTGAAGCTTATTTCAAAGTCGTGAACGGAAGTATTTCTAAAAACGAAAAAATCAAATTTTTTGCTACAGGTAAAGAATACGGCGCAGACGAAGTTGGAACTTTGAAGTTAAAACAGCTTCCAAAGAAAACCATCGAATGCGGCGACGTAGGTTATATCATTTCCGGGATCAAAGATGCCCGTGAAGTAAAAGTAGGTGATACAATTACATCTTTCGTAAATCCTGCTTTAGAAGCCATCGACGGTTTCGAAGAAGTGAAACCAATGGTTTTTGCCGGGATCTATCCAATTGAATCTGAGGATTTTGAGGAATTAAGATTCTCATTAGAAAAATTAAGATTAAATGATGCTTCTTTGGTTTTCGAGCCAGAAAGTTCTGCGGCACTTGGTTTTGGTTTCCGTTGCGGATTCTTGGGAATGTTGCACATGGAAATCGTTCAGGAGCGTCTCGACCGCGAGTTCAATATGGATGTGATCACGACGGTTCCCAACGTTTCGTACCATGGTTATTCTAAAAAAGAACCTGACACACCGATTTTAATTAACAACCCATCCGAAATGATCGACCCGAATCTTTTGGATAGAGTGGAAGAACCTTATATCAAAGCTTCTATCATTACGAAATCTGATTTCGTAGGCGGTGTAATGACGCTTTGTATCGAGAAAAGAGGTGAGATCGTCAACCAAAGTTATTTGACGGCAGACAGAGTAGAATTGACTTTCAATATGCCATTGGCAGAAGTTGTTTTCGATTTTTATGACAGACTGAAATCTATTTCAAAAGGTTACGCTTCCTTCGATTATTCACCAATTGGGATGCGTGCTTCGAAATTGGTGAAAATGGATATTTTAATAAATGGTGATATGGTGGATGCCTTGTCTTCATTGATTCACGATAGCAATGCGTTCTACATCGGAAAAAGAATGTGTGAAAAATTGCGCGAGCTGATTCCGAGACAACAGTTTGATATCGCTGTTCAGGCGGCTTTGGGAGCGAAAGTTATTGCAAGGGAAACCATCAAAGCTTTAAGAAAAGACGTTACGGCGAAATGTTACGGAGGTGATATTTCCAGAAAACGTAAACTTCTAGAAAAGCAAAAAGAAGGTAAGAAAAAGATGAAGCAAATTGGTAGAGTAGAAGTTCCGCAATCAGCGTTTATGGCTGTTTTGAAGTTGAATGACTAATTATCATTAATTTTAAATAAATATAGAATCCGCAGATTTTTTCTGCGGATTTTTTTTATTTTACTTCATAATAATGGCTTTGAATTTTTACAGTCTGCTTTTCATAATTCATCGTAAATTCATTAGACAAAGAATTCCCAGACCAGATTTTGAATTTTCCTTTTTGTTTCCCGGTTAAAAAATTAATAGATAAAACCAATATTTCATCAGGCTCTAGCTCCCAATAATAGTGGTTTTCCCAACCACCAACAAGGCATCCTCCCATAGAATTTTCGTTCCATAGCATTTGCCATTTATTTTTATCATTAAGAAATGCTAACGGAAGATTTTTAAGGTCCGTCAAAAGTAATTTCCGACTCGAAATATTTTTTATAAAAACGGGAAATGATTTATACTTTTTTAGTTTTTCATTATCATAATTAAAGGTGTATTTTGGAATGGTATCTTTGGTTTTTGCAATAATTTTCACATTGTTTTCGGAAAGCGAATCAAAAATTACGGGCTTTTCACTGTATTTCATTCTATCAAAAGAATTATGAAAATATTTTGAAAACATTTTTTGATTTTGAAGGTTGATACTATCTATTTTGTAGCCCGGAGTCGGTGGTGGCGCAGGAATCATTGAATCAAAATATTTGACATCAATTGTGGAAGTATCTTTTCCAATGTAAAAGATTCCCGTTCCTCTTTCTCCAATTCCCTCGTTAAATTGTTGAAAAGTCAACTTCTCATCCTTCGGAAAAGTCAAAACAATATCATCTGCAAAAGTTTTTTCCTCTTTGCAACCAATTATGAATACGAGAATCAAAACAAAATAAAATGTTTTCATTAATGGGTTTTCTCAAAGATATTAATTATTTATCTTCGTTCTAATATTTTTTAAAAATGAAAAATCTTTCAATCGCTTTTCTTCTAATCTCAACTTTTACATTCTCCCAAACCCTCCAAACTCCTTTCGAGAAAGAAAACGGCAATCAAACCGTCACTTTTGACGAGATGAGAACTTATTATCAAAAACTCGATAAAGAATTTGAAAGCATCACTTTTCAGACTAAAGGCGAAGATGACAACGGCGCGCCAATCGATGTGGTGATTTTCAATCCGACCAAACAAAGTTTCGAAGATGCCAGAAAAGGGAAATCGATTTTGTTTGTCAACAACGGTATTCATCCAGGCGAGCCGGACGGCATTGATGCAACGATGATGTTGATGAGAGACTTGGCAACCGGAAAAATCAAAGCGCCGAAGAATGTAATCATCGCGTCAATTGCAAGTTACAACATCAGCGGAATGATGAACCGAGGAAGTTTTTCCAGAGCCAACCAAAATGGTCCTGAAGAATATGGTTTTCGTGGAAACGCTCGAAATTATGATTTGAACCGGGATTTCATCAAAACAGATTCAAAAAATTCCAGAAGTTTTCAGAAGATTTTTCAATGGCTGAAGCCAGATGTTTTCATCGATAATCACGTCAGCAACGGCGCAGATTATCAATACACTTTCACTTATATTTCGACCAACAAAGAACGGTTGGGAAATGTTCTCGGCAATTATTTCAATGGCGAAATGCAGAAAATGCTTCTGAAAAATATGGAGAAAAAAGGTGTCATTTCTGTGCCTTATGTCAACATTCACGGCGATGTTCCGGATGGCGGTTTTCCCGCGTTCATCGATTCTCCGAGATATGCGACTGGTTACACGACTTTGTTCAATTCCATCGGGACTGTGGTGGAAACGCATATGCTGAAGCCGTACAAAGACCGCGTGAAAGTGACTTACGATTATATGGTCAATAACATCAATTATATTGATGAAAACTACAAAACCATTCAGCAGAAACGAGCCGAGAATCTGAAACAATACAAAGCCGGAAACCAATATGCGATTGCCTGGAAACTCGATTCTACAAAATACGAAATGATTGATTTCAAAGGTTTTGAAGCGAAATACAAACCAAGCGACGTTTCCGGAAAAACCAGACTGTGGTACGACAGAAAATCGCCGTTTTCCAATCCCGTTAAATATTACAATACTTACGTTCCTGCAAAAGAAGTCACGATTCCAAAATATTACGTCATCCCACAATCCGAATGGAAAGTGATTGATTTACTGAAACTTAACCAAATAAAAATGATTCCGATAAAACAGGATTCTGCAATTGCGGTGGAAAGTTACAGAATCAAAGATTTCAAAACCGTTCCTAATCCTTACGAAGGTCATTATCTGCATTACAACACATTTGTGACCAAAGATTCGGGCAAAATGAAGTTCCGAACAGGCGATTTTCTCGTTCCGACGAATCAGGATGGCGTGAAATTTCTCTTGGAAACTTTGGAGCCGGAAGCGGTGGATTCTTACTTCAACTGGAATTTCTTTGATGCGATGCTGGGGCAAAAAGAATATTATTCGCCTTACGTTTTCGAAGACACGGCCGCCAAACTTCTAAAAGAAAACAAAGCTTTGAAAACCGCTTTCGAAATGGAAAAATCCGTCAATTCAAAATTTGCAAACGATGGCGAAGCACAGCTGGATTGGGTTTACAAACACTCCGACTATTACGAGAAAACGCACCGGCTTTATCAGGTTTTTAGGATTAATTAAGAATTTGGCAACTTAATCTTTCCCACTCTAAATTTGATAACAATTCATTGAATGGTATCATTCCAGAACTGTTTAAAATTTCACCTTATAGACTTAATATATTTCTGTATGTCTTTATCGTATATTTCTTTTTTATCTAACTTTTCATCAATCAATGTTAACCTATTAAGGTTAATCTTTGCATTGATTATTATTTGCTTCTTAAGCTCCTTCTTAATTTTATCATCACGAAACATACAATTAATTCTAACAAAAAATGTTTCATATGTTACTATCAAAGCCAAAAAATAATAAAAAGGAAAGCTTAATAAAAGCAATAGAATGGGTAGGATTAATAATTTTAAATTGGATTCTGTAAAAAGGCCTTGATAATTTGTAATGATTTGATATAGTAAATTCAGAAGTATTACTATACCAAAAATAGATAATAAGGAACCTAAAAACTTATTTACCTTTTTATGTTCTATGTTTTTCTTTAAACTATGTTTTGAGAATTCGTAAAGTATTGTTATAGATGTAATTATAGGAACTATTATTAATTCAGATAACAAACTAAAAGTATAAAAATTCATTATGAACTCAAAAAGAACTAACACTTTTAAACTATCATATAATGCTTTTTTAAAATAATTAATACTAGTGATTTTATTTACATTAAAAAATATTGAAATACCTGAAAAAGCAAACCAAACTATAGTGTCCTTTAATAAATTTTTATCCCAGAAATTCAATAGTTTAAGGAAATAAACTGTTCCAATATAATAGACGACTAGAAGGAAAAATGGAATTAATATTTTCCAATCAAAGAATAAACTCAAAATGTTTTTTAATTCCTTTCTTCCAATATAAAATAGTGGAATAATAATCAATGTTGACCAAACTAAGATTGAAATTTCTCTGGTGGATAAATTATAGATGATTTCTTTCATAGAATTTTAGAATACATAAATATAACACTTTCTAAACAGATTTCAAATCTAAACTCTTCACAACTTGCCATTCAACAAAAACTTAGTATTTTTGAGACAATTAAAAATAGAAAACCTTTATGAGCATCAAATCTCTAAAGGTTGATAAAAATAATTCTATGAAAAAAACTGCCTACTCTTTAGTCTTTACGCTTTGTTCATTATTCTCTTTTGCTCAGCAAAACGCTTACTCCCAGCAATATGCAAAATACAAAATGGATATTGATGTGGATGCTGCCAACTTCACCTATCAGGGAAAACAGACTTTACAATACCAGAATAATTCTCCGGATGAGTTGAGAGTTGCGTATTTCCATTTGTATTGGAACGCTTTCAAATCAGGTTCTATGATGGATCAGCGTGTGACAGGTCAAGGTGTGAATGCAGATGGAAGATTGGCAAAACGCGTTGGAAATACGGTGATTTCCAGATTGTCTGAAATTCCTAAGAATGAAGAAGGCGCACAAAACATTCGTTGGATAAAGCAGAATGGAAAAGATTTGAAGTTTGAGATTCAGGGAACTATTATGAAAGTTTTTTTGGCAGAAGCCATCAAACCAAATTCTTCCACCACTTTCACAATGGAATGGGACGCAGTGATCCCAATGCAAATCCGAAGAAGCGGACGAAATAACCGAGAAGGAATTGATATGACGATGAGCCAATGGTATCCGAAAATCGCAGAATATGATTATGACGGTTGGGCAACTTTCGATTACATCGGGAGAGAATTCCACGCACCGTTTTCTGATTATGAAGTGAATATCAAAATTGATAAAGATTATGTCATCGGCGCTGGTGGAAATCTTGAAAATCCAAATGATGTAAAAGGCTACAACAAAAGTGCAGAGGTAAAACCAGACATTGCCAACAAAGTAAATTGGAAATGGACTGCCAAAAATATTCTGGACTTTGCTTGGGCGGCGGACAGAGATTACACCGTTGAAAGTTTTCCGATTTTGGATGGACCAAAAGTTTATTTGGTGTATCAAAAATCTGAAAAAACAAAATATTGGGAAGAGGCGAAACCTTACATCACCAAATATTTCCAGTTGATGAACGCTACTTTCGGACGTTACAAATGGCCAAGCTATTCCTTCATCCAAGGTGGAGATGGCGGAATGGAATACGGAATGTGCACCATGATTTTGGGAGAAGCCACAAGTTTGGAAGGTCTCACTGGATTGATGTTCCACGAAGGTGCTCACTCTTGGTTTCAGCAGATGCTCGCAACCAACGAAAGTGTAAGACCGTGGATGGATGAAGGTTTCACGCAGTATGCAGAAGATTTTGTGTCCTACAGATTGTTCCCGCCAAAAGATTCCAAACCGAATCCTTTTACAGATGCTATCCGAGCTTATATTAATTTTACAAAATCAGGAAAAGAAGAACCAGCAGTTTGGTTGGCAGATCATCACGACAATGGAACGGCTTACACCTATGCAAGTTACATCAAAGGCGAAATGTTTTTGGTACAGCTGGGTTACATTGTTGGTGAGGAAAATCTCAACCGAATTATGATAAAATATTACGACGATTGGGCAATGAAACACCCGACAGAAAGAGATTTTATCCACATCGCACAACAAATCTCCGGAATGGATTTGAAGTGGTTCCAGCATTATTGGATCAACACCACAAAAACCATCGATTATGGGATTAAAAATGTGAAATATGACCCAGAATCTACCACAATTACTTTAATCAATAAAAGTGGTGTTCCAATGCCGATCGACTTTAGTATTTTGACGAAAGACAAGAAAGTCATTAATTATAATATTCCATCAAGTCTTACCAGAACTTGGAAATCGAAAGACATTTATGGACCGTTCAAAACGTTGCCTTATTGGGCTTGGACGCAACAAGAATACAGCTTCACAATTCCTTACACAAAATCCCAATTGTCAGCGATGGGAATTGACTTCAGCCAGCGTTTGGCAGATGTAAGTCCGGAAGATAATTATCTGGAAGTGAAGTAGTAGAAGCTGGAAGATTGATGTCAGAAGTTGGAAGATTTCACTTCGATAACATAAAAATTAAAGCAATTTTAAAAACTTCCGTCTTCCAGCATCGGACTTCGGACAAAAAATAAGAAATGAACAGCATCGTAATCAACATAGGAAACACCAATATCCGCTTCGGATTGTTTGATGATGACAATTGTGACATCTCGTGGGTCATCAACACGAAACCGTACAAAACGACGGATGAACTGTATGTTCAGATTTTGATGTTGTATCAAACCTATAAAATTGATGTTGATAAAATTGAGAAAATCATCATTGGTTCTGTGGTTCCTCAATTGACAAAGGTGATTGCAAGTGCTGTAAGGAAAATCCATCAGAAACCGCCTGTCATCGTGGACAGAAATACGCCTTCCGGTGTGATTCCGAAATCCAAACAAATGGGAACGGATATTTACGCGAACCTTGTCGCCGCACACAATCTTTATCCGAAACAGAAAAAAATCATTCTTGATTTTGGTACAGCACTCACAGCAAGTTGCCTAGATGAAAATGGTGAAACGCTGGGCGTGATTATTGCTCCGGGAATCATAACTTCACTCAATAGTTTGATTCAAGGAACAGCACAATTACCAGAAATAGAGTTGGTAAAACCAAAAACTGTTTTGGGATTGGACACAATCAGTTGTATGCAAAGTGGAATGGTTTACGGGTTTCTCGGAATGGTAGAAGGTTTTATTGATAGAATTAATGATGAGGTTGAGGATAATTGTTTCGTCATTGCCACTGGCGGTGTGAGCCACGTTTATAAACCTTTGACAGATAAAATCAATATCGCAGACAGACTTCACACTTTGAAGGGACTTTATTTTTTAGGGAAAGATTTGTAATTATCTTTTGTTTCGGAAAAA
The DNA here is from genome assembly GCF_001643375.1 of Chryseobacterium sp. FP211-J200. Classification (GTDB taxonomy): domain Bacteria; phylum Bacteroidota; class Bacteroidia; order Flavobacteriales; family Weeksellaceae; genus Epilithonimonas; species Epilithonimonas ginsengisoli. Next base: position 122,749 of record NZ_LSHB01000083.1, on the reverse strand, counting down.
ATCTTTCACGATTTGAGAACATTCATTTTCCATAATTCCTGTTACGACTTCTGTCTTTGGATGAAGCGATAAACCTTTATTAATAAAACCTCTTTGCTCATCTCTCGCACCAATTACCACTTTTGTGATTTGAGACCAATTGAGCGCGCCAGCACACATCACGCAAGGTTCCAAAGTGACATACATTGTACAATTGTGAAGATATTTCCCACCAAGATAATTGGCGGCAGAAGTGATGGCCTGCATTTCTGCATGCGCGGTAACGTCGTTTAGAGTTTCTGTAAGATTGTGTGATTTTGCGATGACCCTATCATTCGAAACAATGATACACCCGATTGGAACTTCATCTTTTTCCAACGCCAATTCAGCTTCCTGGAAAGCAATTCTCATAAAATATTCGTCTGTAAACATCTAAATAGGAGTCGTTTCTAACCTTGTCATATCTGCAATGCTCGTGTCCAAAAGCGGTAACATGCTATCACGTACGTTGATCAGTAATTTTCTGATGCTGCAAGTCGCTTCGTCTGTGCAATCTGCGCATTTCTCATAGAAATTGAGTGATGCACAAGGCAACATGGCAACAGGACCGTCCACGATTCTGATGACATCCAAAACTTTGATGTCGGCCGGATCTTTCATGAAGGTGTAACCTCCTTCGGCGCCCCTTTCGCTTTTTAGGATCTTATTTTGTTTCAGTTCACGAAGGATCTGCTCCAGGAATTTGAGCGGAATACGTTCGTTCTCCGATATTTTTTTAGCGGAAAATAATGAGGAATTGTCTTTCCTGTTTAAGAAAAGCAAAGTCTTGATCGCGTATTTGACTCTTTTTGAAAGCATAGTGTAAAAATAATCAAAATTTTATAACTCGGAAATAATATTCCACTTCTCACAAAAAAGCCGCCTCATTCCTAAGAAACGAGACGGCTTTTTTGTTATTATTGATCTTCAATTAAGGAAACTTAACTCCTGAATAAGAGTTTGGATTTACCATTGGAAGATTGGATCTGTACTTTGAGTTGATCGCTTTCAAGAACTCGTTGGCGATGATGGCATAACCACGACCTAGCGGATGAACGCCATCAAGAGAAAACGCTCCGCCTGTTACGAATTTCGCAGTGTATTTTACACCATCCCATTGGATTCCGGAAGTGGAATTCAGTTCAATCATTTTTGCATTCGCATTTACAAATGCTAATCCATAGGCAGTGGCAATATTTGCGATCTGCAAGTTATATGCGTCTGTAGCAGTTTTCACTTTTGCAGCTTCTGTCTTGGTCAAAACCAATTGATCTGCTAAAGGTATCGAAACACCTAGGATCGTCTGCGATGTTGGGCTTGGTGGCAATCCTGTTGTAGGATCGATCCCGATCACTGAGGATGCAGGTAATAAGATCAGATCTTCTGCAGTAGCATGTCTTGCTTGTCCGTAAATTGCAAATTGTGGCGGAAGAAAAGCAGAAATATCGGTTAAACTTTTATCAACTATCAATACTGGATTGTTTGCTGAAGCTGTTAATGTTGCAAATCTTTTAGGAAGCCCAACATTGGCTAAAGCACCGTTCAATGTTGCAAAGTTCGTATTAAGAGCAGTTGCAGATGCTGCCGCCAATGGAACTGGATTGTATGGTACAGTTGTAAAATAAGGAATAGAGGTCACATAAGGAATATTAGCAATAACACCCTTGGTTGCGCCTTTGCTTTTTAATCCATCCAAAACTGCTTTTATAGAGCCTGCTACAACGTTCGGGTCAGAGATGTCATTTGATCTGTATGTTGCAGGATTTGTGTTCCCGTTCTGGTCTGTAGCTTGCGTGTAAGTCGTAACGCCTCCTGTAGTCTGAGAATTAGTTCCTCCGTTTGTAGAATAAGACAATACGTCATTAGCTCCTATCCAAAGTGAAAAGAATGTTGGAGATTGCGCCATCGCATCTGCCAAGACCGTTGTGGATGCGGAAGTTGCGAATCTTACAAAATAAGGATTGGCAGCTGCAATCGGCAAATTAGCAGCATTTCCGTAACCTGGCGTTATCAAATGGAAAGATTTGGCTCCGGGAACACCCATATTGCTAAAATATTTTCCAGCACCACCGATCACATCCAAGTTAGCTGCTGCAGGAGCCTGAACAGGAGATAAACTTTTGCCGATAACTGCGCCAGTATAATCTTTCTTGTCAACAAGTTGAAGGTTATATCTTCCTCCAAACCCGGGAATTCCTATAAATCCTCCGACGTCATTTGGCATCATTGGTTGAGAAAATTCGCCACCACCAGCAAGTTTCATCTGTCCTGCAAGCATTGAAGGATAAGATTCACTCTGCCCGCTGGAATATAATGCGCCATCTCTGTAACCAGAGGTCAATGAATTACCTAAGGCAACATAATGGGAAAAGTTGGCATCGCCTGCTGTTACAACAACATCTTCCGTACTGTTTTCAAAATCATTCTGACAGCTCACCGCAAATAAAAGTGAAGCTGCTATACTTGATAAAAATATCTTTTTCATAATTAGTTCTTATTTTTAAAATGCGTTGTAAGATAATCCTAGACCAAAATAGAATGCTTTGGCTTTGGCTTGTCCGTAGAAACTATTATAAGAGTTGTTCACATTTCTGCTCTGTGGCATTGCATAACCTCCGGCAAGATCCACTCCCAGCTTGTTGAATTTGAATCCAAGTCCAGCTGTGACCACATAAGAATCAAAAGATGGTGTCTCAGGGATGAAGTTCTCATCAGAATAAGGAGATTCATCATAGTACCATCCAAGTCTTGCAGCGATCATATCGGTCACCATATATTGAGTTCCAACTCTGAAAGTTTTAGTGTTCTTGAAATTTTTAGGAGCTACCAAGATCGTTGGATCTGCTTGATTTCCTACAGGAGCATTGGCAAAATCTAAAGTCAATTTGTTGTATCGCTCCCAACCATGATAGTTGAAATCTGCAGAAACCTGCCATTTTGGAGTTACTTTGTAGGTTGCTCCCAAAGTGATCTCGTCCACCAATGGTAAAGTCGCTGTGAAGTTGTCCACACCACCTGTGGCTGCCAGACCGATATTAGGAAAAAGTGCTGGCGAAACATTGAAGGTTGCTTTTCCTTCTTTAGCTTTCATGTCAACTGGAGAACGGTAAGCAACACTCACGTCCCATTTGGTGTCTGGCTGGAAATAGAAACCAAATCCAAAACCGTGACCTGTAGCTTCGTCATCCAAAAGATTAAGAGAACCGCCTAGTTGAGTGACTCTTTTGGTCCAGTCCACTTTTCCTTTTGCATAGATATAACTTGCTCCGAAAGAAGCCCAAGGTGCTAATTTAACAGAGATCATCGGTTGGAAGTAGAAGCTTTTCAGTTCTAATTTCTCTACCATTTCTGCTCCTTCCCAATTGGTTGGCCATTCTATCGTACTCCCAAAAGGTGTGGAAAAACTGAAACCTACGGAAAGATTATCCAACACTTTGTAGGCTACTGCTGCATAGATGGGGGTTCCCAGAGGATTGTCGGTTTCAGTCTGCTGCAAAGTGCTTGTGTTTTGGAATGTCACTTTGTTGGAAGCGCCAAAACCTCCGGCAGCCACACTCAGTTTTGCAGGGATAAAAGAAATACCAGCAGGGTTGAAAAATGCAACACTTGCATCCTCAGCATGAGCGCTGGTATGAGCCATTGCAAGTTGCTTAACGCCCTGAAGAGATACTCGGAAGCCTCCTGCGTATGCCATTACACCGGCTGTAAGAGCCGCGGTCATCAAAATTCTTTTCATATGATTATTATTAATGTTCCAAATTTATAATTATTTTAATAACAATGACGAAAAAACATAAAAAATGTTAAACATTGCTATTCTAAGAATAGTTGTTTAAAGATGGTTGAGTGTTATTGTTTTATCTTTCAATTATTTATATGTTCATTTTGGATTTCTGTGGACTCAGTTTAATTTTAAACGATATCATGTAAAACATAATAAAATGATTATTTTGAATTTATATTAATCATAAATTAATGCCAATATAAGTGTTGAATTGCCAATATTAACTTTATATTAACTTAAAATTAATAAAAAAGTGTTTTTAAAAAAGATATTCATCAAGCTTAAATAAAATTTATATTAACTTTGCAATCAGACATAAAAAAATTAAAATATGAGTTGTGGATGTAAAACATCCGGCGATTCTTCCCACTCTTGCGGTACGAAGAGTGCCAGTGGGTGCAGTAATGTAGATACTTGTGGCAATAGTTATAAATTAAGTGTTTTTGACTGGCTTTCCGACGTTAATCCATCGGGTTCAAAAAGTTCAGAATATGTGGAAGTTCGTTTTAAAAATGAACGTAAATTATATTATAGAAACGTCAACAACCTGCCTTTACATATAGGAAGTATCATTGCTGTAGAATCCAGCCCGGGTCACGATATAGGTGTAGTAAGTCTTTCTGGAGAACTTGTAAAGATCCAGATGAAGAAGAAAAATGTACACATTGATAGCATACAAAAGGTGTATCGCCTTGCCAATCAAAAAGATGTAGAAACCTGGCAAGACCTTAGAAATAAGGAAAATGCCATCAAGGTGGATGCCCGTAAAATTGCTTACGGCCTCAACCTAGAAATGAAGATCACAGATGTTGAATATCAGGGAGATGGCTCAAAAGTCACATTCTATTATACCGCGGACAATCGTATAGATTTCCGTGTGTTGATCAAAGAATATGCTTCCACTTTCAGAACGAAGATCGATATGAAGCAAATCGGCTTCCGTCAGGAATCTGCAAAAGTTGGAGGTATCGGTTCATGTGGTAGAGAACTTTGTTGTTCTACTTGGTTGACAGATTTCCGTTCGGTGAATACCAACGCGGCAAGATATCAGCAGTTGAGCATCAATCCTCAGAAATTGGCAGGACAATGCGGAAAACTGAAATGTTGTCTTAATTATGAACTTGATACTTACCTGGATGTTCTAAGAGACTTCCCATCTTCTAGTACAGTGCTTAATACTGAAAAAGGAAGAGCATTCTGCATCAAGATCGATGTTTTCAAAAAGAAAATGTGGTTTGCTTATGTAGAAAACTCGATGGCTTGGTATGACATCGATATCTACGAAGTTCAGAAGATGATCGCTGTCAATAAGAAAGGCGAAAAGTCTCAGGCTCTTGAGGATTTGAAGGTTGTGGAGAATCGCATGGTGACATCCGATCTGATCCAGGAAAATAGTGTTGACCGTTTTGAAAAGAAATTTAAAAAACCTCGACCTAACAATAACAACAATCGCGATAGAAATCCGAAACAGTCCGAGAACAGAGCCCCAAGACAACAATCGGATAACAAGAACCCTAGACAAGCTGAGAACAGACCACGTTCCAACGAGCAAAAACCTGTAGATAACAAAGCTGCGGCACCTAAAGTCCAGTCAGCGGATAATCAATCAGCTGGAAACAAACCGCCAAGACAGGGTGATAATAGAAATCGTCAAAATAATCAAAAACCTGTAGAGAACAAAGCGGAAATGCCAAAAGTTCAGACTACAGATAATCCGTCTTCGGAAAATAAAACAAACAAAAAACCGTTCAAAAAACCGAAAAAGAAATTTCCGCCGAAAAATGAAGGTAATGCTTAGATCGATCGTTGTTTTTATCCTATTTTTATCATTGGGTTCTTGTCAAAATAATGATGACAAAATTCTAATGAAAGATGTAGGAGAACAGTGGAAAAAAAATGATGTTCAAACATTTGATTTTGATATCAATGATGCTGAGAATCAGAAGAATATGATGTTCGTTGTTCGTAATAATAACGGTTATCCTTACAGCAATCTCAGATTGATTGCAAACATCGAGCACAACAAGAAGAAAATCTCGACAGATACACTTAATTTTGTGTTAGCAAAACCAAACGGAGAATGGATCGGGACAGGTTTCGGAGATACGAAGGAGATCATTTTTCAATATAAACTGAATTACAGATTTCCGCAAAACGGTAATTATTCTGTGAAAGTTATTCAGGCAATGCGAAACAACCAATTGCCGGGAATTGAAGATATAGGAATTAAAATTCAAAACTTAAAGCCATAATTTATTAATGGAAAATAAGAAAACTGAAAATAAAACTTTTCCACTGCCAGACAAGAAAAAAGCGAAGTCGGGAATTAGAAAATGGATCAAGATCGTTTGGATCGCATTCTTTGCAGTGGTTCTAGGGATCTCCGGATTGTTCTTCGCCGTTTCCCAAGGCTTTGTGGGAGATATGCCGGATGTGAAGGAACTAGAGAATCCAGATATTTATGTCGCATCAGAGATCTATTCATCGGACAATGTTTTATTAGGAAAATTTGAGAAGGAAAAGACCAAACCGGTGACTTACAAACAGTTGCCGCCATTTTTGGTTTATGCCTTGATGGCCAAGGAAGATGAGCGTTTCAAAGAACATTCCGGGATCGACCTCAAATCAATTGCCAGAGCGATCAGATTTGGAGGTGAAAGAGGTGGAGGTTCTACCATTACGCAACAGCTTGCAAAGCTATTGTTCACAGGAAATGCTTCTCAAAATAAGATTGAAAGAGCTTTCCAAAAACTCAAAGAATGGAGCGTGGCAGTAAGTTTGGAAAAGCGTTACACCAAGGAAGAGATCATTGCATTATATTTCAATAAGATGGATTTCCTTTTCAATGCCAAAGGTATTGAGATGGCTTCAAGAATATATTTTAATAAATCAGTAAATCAACTTACTTTACCTGAGGCTGCAACTTTTGTAGCAATGCTTGAGGCTCCAAGGAGAAACAATCCTTACAGAAATCCAGAAAGAGCAAAAGTACGTAGAGATGTGGTTTTGAAGCAGATGCTAGAGACTCAATACATTGATAATGATACTTACGAAAAAGCAATAGCAACACCGATTGTTGTAGATTTCCACGAGATCAAAACAGTGGAAGATGGATTTTCTTCTTATTACAAATTCTATCTGAGAAAAGAAATTGCACAATATCTTGAGACCTACGAAAAAGAAACAGGCAAAGAACTGAATCTTTACAAAAACGGTCTGAAGATCTATGTGACATTGGATTCCAGAATGCAGAAATATGCTGAGGAAGCGATCAAAGAACATTTGACCAATCTTCAGAAAAGTTTTGATGGCGAAATGAGACGTAATCCAAATCGTCCTTATTACAAGATCAACAAGACACAGATCAATTCCTTGATGATGTCTTCTGTCAAAAGAACAGGCAGATACAAACAGCTGAAAGCCGAGGGAATGCCGGAAGATTCTATCATGTTAGATTTCCACAAACCTGTGAAAATGTCCAGATTTACTTGGCAAGGAGAGGAAGAGGTGGAGATGTCGCCTTGGGATTCGATCCGTTATCACAAGCAGATCGCGCAAGCCGGTTTGATGTCCATGGAACCAGCAACAGGCGATATAAAAGCTTGGGTTGGTGGTATAGATTGGCAGCACTTCCAGTATGATCACGTGAAACAAGGGAAACGTCAGGTAGGATCTACCTTCAAACCTTTCGTTTATGCAACGGCTATCATGCATCTTGGGATGACACCTTGTTCTGAGGTTTCCAACGCAAGTTTCAACAAGGGCTCTTATCACGTTCCAGGACGTGGCGGAATGCTGACATTGAAAAATGCCTTAGCACAATCTCAAAACCCGGTGGCTTTGCGTTTGGCAGAGATGTCCGGAACCAAGAATGTCATTCAAACGGCAAGAGATCTTGGTGTAACAACCGATATTTCTACCAGTTTACCAATGGCATTGGGAACTTCAGATATTACGATCTACGAAATGCTTGGAGCGTATAGCACATTTGCAAACTTCGGAAATTACACCAAACCAGAGATGATCTGGAGAATCGAAGATGCGAACGGCCGTGTGATCAAAGAAGTGAAGCCTGTCGTAAAAGAAGTGATGAACGAAATGTATGCTTACACCATGATCGATCTGATGAAAGGTGTAGCAGAATTCGGTACCGCATCGGGCGAGCTGAGAAGACGAGGTATTCCTGCATCTGTAGAGATTGCTGGTAAAACTGGAACCACGCAGAACAACTCGGATGGTTGGTTTATGGGAATTGTTCCAAAACTGGCAACTGGCGTCTGGGTTGGTTGGGAAGATAGAGCTACCCACTTCTGGAGTACTGGTGAAGGACAAGGAGCTAAAATGGGTCTTCCGATCTGGGCGATCTACATGAAAAAAGTTTTAGCAAACAAAGAATTGAACATTCTTCCAGAGGACAAGTTTATCAAGCCTGCCAATTGGACAGGAAGCTGTTCGGATCTCAATAATCTAAGAAATGGCTACGGCGACGAAGGTGGCTTACAGTCGATAGATGAACTGAAAAATCCAACACGAATCGTTCCAGAAAACCCCGTGAAGAAAGAAGATCGTACCAACGAAGCCCTTAATTCCGGAGAAGATATAGATTTTAACAAATAAAAATATAACCCACATTTCTGATGTGGGTTTTTTATACAAATGAAACTCAATCTCATTACCCAAAAATTCACTAAGTTGTTTCCAGGTGATCTGTCCGGAAACACGATGCAGAGACAAACGCCCGACGTGATGTTTTGCGCCGTAAAGCCTGCTGATTTTATTAATACTGAACTCATTGATTTTAATACAGATCTGTCGGTCGAAATTGGTTTGGGAAATTTAGAAAGTGATCAAGCTTTTCTTGCTGCTCAAGACCTCCCTGACAATGTGGAAACTTACGCCACAGCTTATGCAGGCCATCAGTTTGGTAATTGGGCAGGACAATTGGGCGATGGAAGAGCGATCTACGCTGGTGAAATTCAAAACGGAAACAGGCAGACCGAGATCCAATGGAAAGGTTCTGGCGCAACACCTTACTCAAGAAATGCGGATGGAAGAGCGGTTCTACGTTCCTCGATCCGGGAATATCTGATGAGTGAAGCGATGTTCCACCTAGGTATTCCGACGACCAGAGCCTTGAGTCTTTCCAAAACAGGCGAAGATGTCATCCGCGATATCCAATATTCTGGGAATCCGCAGAAGGAGCAAGGCGCAGTGGTGGTGAGAACGGCGGAATCATTTCTTCGTTTCGGACATTTTGAATTGCTGTCTGCTAGAAAACAAGAAGATCTACTAAAAGAATTAGCAGATTATGCGATTGAAAATTTCTTTCCAGAAGTTCAGTCAGAGAATAATTCCACAAAATACATCGATTGGTTTCAAGCGATTTGCGACCGGACTTTGAAGATGATCATCGATTGGTATCGCGTCGGTTTTGTTCACGGTGTTATGAATACTGATAACATGTCTGTCCTTGGTTTGACAATCGATTACGGGCCCTATTCTATGATGGACGGCTATGATCTGGAGTTCACACCAAACACCACCGATCTGCCAGGAAGACGATATGCTTTTGGGAAGCAAGGTCAAATCTCACATTGGAACTTAGCAACTTTGGCCAATGCTATTTTTCCTCTAATTAATGATGCTGAGGTTTTAGAGAAAATCCTTGATGATTTTGGCAAGCAATTTTGGGTGAAGCATGACAAGATGTTGGCGGACAAATTTGGTTTTGATGGGGTTTTAAAGGAAGATGAAAAGTTCTTCACCGAGTGGCAACAGACGATGCAGGATCTAACTTTGGACTATACTTTATTTTTCCAACACCTTGAAAAACCTGCTTCTGAAATCAAGGTTGAGGATTTCAAAGATTGTTTTTACGGTGTTTTAAATGAAACTGAATTGAAAAAACTGTCGACATTCATCGAAAAATATCAGGCAAGAAAACTTCAAAACAAAATCTCGGAAAGTGAATCGTTAGAATTAATGTCCAAAACGAATCCGAAATTCATTCTCAGAAATTATCTCTTGTTCGAAGCGATTCAGGACGCGGAAAATGGAAATTACGAGATGTTCTTCAAACTGAAAAAAGCGTTGGAAAATCCTTACGAGAATCTATTTCCGGAATTCAATAAAAAGCGACCTTCGAAGTATGATAACCAGACGGGAAGCAGCCAGTTGTCTTGTAGTTCGTAAAATACATGCTAGATTTTTAGATATTAGACCTTAGACTTTTTATTTTTGCAGAAATTATCAAACTTTGAAACTCCTGAACAAATTTCTATCCTTTCTGAAGATCGTTTTCCCATCCACCAAGACCGAAGGTTTTATCTTCCTGTTTTTCGTGATTGCTTATGGCGTTAACGCTTGGTTTATCGCAGACAATTTCACAATTGTCTATGACGACAGGATTCCGTGGGATGGTTACTTTAGTTTCGATAATCGTGCAATTGTTCAGACTGGCGGTGGTTTTGAGAGACATCCGTTGTCCAATTATTTCTTTGATGTCATTCGGGATTTTGCGCTTTGGATTTCGGACAATCATTACAATTCGACTTTCCGATTGATTTTGGCATTGCTGTCAACGTTGATTGTAAGTTTGGCGAATATTCAGATCTTCAAATATCTCAATAATATCATCGGCCTTCCATTGAAGATCAGTCTTTTGATTTTGGCTTTCTACGGCTTGTTTGTGACGAATATCCTTTTGTCTTTCACACCGGAAACTTACACTTATACTTTGCTTTTTCTGTCGGTTTTCAATTACTATTCGGCAAGGAAAATTAATGAAGAAAAACCAATCTCATTTGGGGCGAGCATTTTCGGTTCTGTTTTCATCGGCGGACTTACCATTACGAATATTGTCAAAGTTTACATTCCATTTTTGTTTGAAAAGAAGATTTTCTGGAACTGGAAGAAAATTGGAATGGCCGTTTCGAAAATTGCTGTTTCAATTGGCGTTTTTGTGTTTCTGTTTTTGTTGAGATTGGATTTTAATTTTCAGAATTTCCTGAACAAGACCGAAGAACAGTATGACAAATTCTCCAAACCGAAAGTGACGCCGCTTTGGGATATGATCTCCTCGTGGTTTTTTGGCGGCAATATTTTGTTCTCGAATTATGAGATCAGAGATTATCACAATAAGGACAAAACTTTTTACTACAAAGCTTTGTTCATGGACGTTTATTCGTCTTTCGTTCCTTATATTTTTGTTGGAATTATTTTATTAATGATCATCTGGAGCGTGCTCAAAAATTATAAAAATAAACTTGTTTGGATCTTGGTAATTTCCTTTTTGGTGGATATTATGATCCATTGCGTTTTGAAATTTGGCCTTCATACGTCTTACATTTACGGCGGGCATTTTGTTTTTGTCTTTCCATTGTTGATCGGTTGGCTGTTTTTTAGTTTTAAAGACAAGACTTTGCCACTCACATTTTTGTACGGAACTTTAATGGTCTTGACAGTTTATCTCGCCTTCAATAACTTTTACCGACTTGGCGAGTTCTACCAATTTCTGGAAACTTACTACAAATAAAAAAGCCTCCGAAAAAATCCGAAGGCTCTTATTGTAAAAATTAAAATTAGTTCTTAATAATTTTCTTGGTCACCGGTTTCCCATTTTCAGGTTCAATTTTCATGAAATAAACACCTTTGCTCAAGTTAGAAATATCAATGCTTGATCTGTTTTCTGTTGTCAATAATACTTGTCCAGCCGCATTGTAAAGACTTACTTTGAATTTCGAAACGTTCTGATCCAATTTGATATTGATGATGTCCTGCGTTGGATTTGGATAAACACTGATATTGTCCTTAATGATTTGCGGTGCAGAAGTTCCCAAAGATGTAAAATCAATCACGTCTTTCAAAACGCCTAGAGAAGTTGTTGCCAAAAAGACTTCTGCTTTATTATCATCTGTAAAACGTGTTGTGCCGCTGATAATAATTGAGTTGTAATAGTTAGATGATGCTCTTTCTGTCCAGTTAGCGCCGCCGTTATTTGTGTAAATTACTTTTGGAAGCGTGTCAAAATAGATGGTTCCGATCGCTACAATTTGCCCATCCTTTTCTGTTGAATGCTCTACTTTGTGAACCAATCCAGTGTAGATTTTTGTCCACGTGTTTCCAGAGTCAAGAGAAGTGTAGATCCCGTTTGATGCAGCGATGGTATACTGGTTAGAATTCAAAGGGTTTTGTGTAAGACTGATGACGATATTTGGTAAGGTTAACTCCTCCAGGCCAGCAGTGATGCGTGTCCAAGAAGTTCCGCCGTCGGTTGTTTTCAGAATTTGGTTTCCAACTGTTATCAATATTTCATTGGAATTACTTTGATTGATTTTAATTCCCTGCAGATAATCACCGCTATAAGGCAGGGTGATAAAATCGTTTATCGGATTGTCACGATTCGTAAAATCACTTTTTATTAGCGTTGCCGTTTCCCCATTGAATACGGACATCCATACGATATTTGGGTTTGCAGGGTCAGATTCTGCTGCAGTAAATCCTGTATCGAATGTGCTGTAAAGTGGTGTTTCTGTCAGTCCGTAATCATCACTTACATTTATCATATTTCCCATAAAAGAAGGCGCATATGTGTAGACTCTTCCTGGATGTTTTTTGTCAGGATAGACCAATTTTATTTCTTGTCCCATTGGGAACTCACTCAGTGGATAAACATTACGTGGTGTTTCCTGATTGCTCACAAGATTTTTCAGCACATAACCATACTGAACGCCATACATTAATTGATCTTCTCCGTTGTTGTTTTTTATGATGTCCACTTTTCCCATACAGTTGAAAAATGGATTTGTCATTGTGGTAAGCGTCATACCTTTGTCAGTAGAAGATTTGGCATATCTGTTATTTGAGATCAAGACCTGATTCGGATCATTAGGATTGAATGCTGCATTAATTCCGTAGAAATATGAAGATCCATCTACAAGCCCGTCATGTGGAGTAGATGTCCAAGTTGCACCACCATTGGTTGTTACAGCAACTCTATCGTCTGCCAGAACAACGACGTGATTGGTATCATTCGGGTTGATTTCTATTTTTGGGACGTTTTTCAAGCCTGAACCTGCTTCCCAAGTAATACCTGTTTGTTCTGTCCAGGTATTCCCGCCGTCTGTAGATTTGTAAACAGCTTCGTGCTGGTCAAGATAAGCCCATCTCAGACCAGTTCCAACATAGATGATGTCACTGTTTTGTGGATCGATGGCGATTGTCTGCAGGATAAGTCCGTTCAGTTTTTCTGTCCAAGTTTCACCAGAATCTGTAGAGATCATCAAACCACCATCTACATTTCCTGGTCCACCATTACGAACAACAAAAAGTTTTTGGATATTCTGAGGGTCCATTACGGCATCGTTCAAAAGAACACCTTCATAGTCTGTTCCATCATATACTTTTGCCCAGGTATTTCCACCATTGTTTGTCGTGAAAAATTTATCATTTGCTAACATCGATACATTGTTCATTGTACCGTCATCGTGAATGGTGTAGTTGCTGATAGAGTAGATATCTTCATTTGCGGGGACATCGTATTCTTTAATAGGAGTCAAAGATTGCAGATCCAAAACGATGATCTTATTTAATGAGCTTCCACTTCCAAAATATTGGATAAAACTAAGAGCAGTTCCATTATTTGTAAGTCTCACTTGGGAGATATTCCCGGAAAATGCTGGATATGGAAGGGTGTATAAGACATTCCATGTCACGCCATTATCCATTGATACCATAATGTTCTTATCGATAAAGGTGGTGGCGTAAACCTTGTTTTGGACCACTTTGTCGTAAACAAAATTTCTCAGTTGTCCGTATTGCGGATTACCTTCAAAACTGACCTGGGCAAAAGACAGTGTCACAAGGAAAATTAAAAAGAAAGTAAAAATTGCTTTTTTCATAATAGATTAACTTTATTTGAAAGCAAATGTATTTTTCTGCCAACGAATAAAATTATTTCCGCAATGAATAAACAGGACTATTTAAGAAAAAACGTGACATTTTTCTATATACTTGATATATACGCATATAAATCGTTGGAATTTTCAAGATTTAATTTTTTGGAAATTCTTTCTTTTCTCTTTCGGCAAGCTTCGATAGTAATGTTGAAAATTGAGGCGATCTCCTTGGTAGAGAGATTCATATAGATGTAGGAAATATAACGGATATCGTTTAAAGTCAAATCGTTATGTTTCTCTTTTAATGATTTGATAAACTTGCTGTTGATCTCTTGGAAGTGATTCAGAAAATCGTCACTGTTGTCTTCTTTTGAGAGTACTTCTTTCAATTGATCCAATTGTTTTGCTAAAAGTGGATTCGTTTTCATTTCCGGACGTTCTTTCAGGCGGAGAATGTAATCCTCGATCTTGTCATTTTTTTGGGCAAGATGAATAGCGTTGGCAGCGATTTTTCGATTTTTATTTTCGAGTTCATTTTTCAGTTTTTCTTTTTCCAGAAGAGCGACGGTTTCTTTTTCTTTGATCTGTTTTTCAAGAAGCAAAGCGTAATTCTCTTTATTTTTAAGTTCCAGGGCAATGATCTGCTCATTCTGCTCGGCAAGTCTTCTTTTCTGTTTGTTCTTTTGAAGATAACCTCGGAAAAGCCAGAGAATAAATGCAACCACAGCGATCCAAAATCCGATGATGTAGAACTTTAATTTTTTCTCATTTGTCAGTTCTTTTTGAGAATCCTGAAGCTTCAGTTTGATCTCGCTGTTTTGATACATTGCTTGATTCTGGATCGCATTGAGGGAATCTTTCACGACAAGCACAGAATCTTTGTATTCAAGAGACTTTCTGTAGTCGCCTCCAGCAAAATAATTATCGGAAAACCGAGTGTAGATATCCGTCATATTGCTGTAGTTCAGATTTTCTTTCTGTGCCTGTTTGATGACTGAAAGTGCCTTTTCTGGATTTTTCTCGTCTTCATAAACTTTGGACAATATCAAAAGAGCAGACACTTTGTGGTCGTTATATTCTGGTGTGTTTAGTTTATTGATCAAGGGATTGAGAAGCGCGAGTGTCTTTTTATAGTCTTTTCGCTCCATTGCATTTTTGGCTTCCGCAATGTCAAGCGCTCTCTGGATATCCATTTTTGCGATCGGCCGGGCAACGGAAATATAATAAGAGGCTTTGTCCAGTTCTTTGGTCGTATTGTAAGATCGGCAAGGTTGCCCGCGTACAGGGCAATTCCTATAGTGTCTTTGTTCGAGATAGCAAGGTCGTATGCGCGTTTCTGATGTTTCTCGGATTCTTTATACTTTCCTTGTCGCAGATAAACGAGTGCGATATTGTTCAGAACCGTCATTTCTCTGTCTTTGTTCAGATGTTTCAGAGCAATGGTGTAAGCTTCCAGATAATAATCAAGGGCTTCACTGTAATCCAACATCTGATAATAATTAAGACCGATGCAATTGGTTGCAATGAATTGCTGTAGATACCAATCATTCTGTTCGGACAGGCTTCTAGCTTCGGTAAATAATTCTAAAGATTTTGTGTGATTTTTCTGATATAATGCGTCTATTCCTTTGGATATCAATTCATCACATCGTTTTTTTGAAGTGTCATTTTGTAACCCAGAAAGTAGGATGAGAAAGGATAGCAGAAACTTCATAAGGGTGCAGACGTGAAGAGATTGTCAAGTAAAATTAGCTAAATTATTGATCTAATAAAAATTGCAATTTCAAGATAAGACATAAAAAAAACCGGAACTGAATCCGGTTAATATATTTATTTAGCTTCGACACAAAAAACAGCGTAAGGAATGACCATGGCCGATGGGTAGACCCTCTTGATATTTCTCAGGTCGTCAGCCGCACTTTGCTTTGAAAAGTAACTTCCGGCAAGGATCTTATAGTTTGGTCTGAGAGAAGCGTCTTTCTCAACTTTCAGGTTTCTGAAATTATTTCTGAATTCTACACTGATCTTGCTGGCTTCTTCATTGCTTTTTACCACTACAACCTGGATCTTGTAACCCATGATCTTCGGATTTTTTCTGCAGATCTCGGCATTTGTAAGTTCTCTATTGGCTACCAAAATTTTTGGTGGTGCCTTCACAATTGTTCCGGCAGAACGGTTGCAATTGCCTTCTACCTTTTCCAAAGCATCATTAATGCGTTCGTCCAGCGAGAAGGAAAGCTCGGTTCCAGAGAGTGTGTCTTTCTTCACAATGTATTGAGCATCAATTTGGTAAAAAGAAAATACAGTTGCGATTATGAAAAGCTTAAGCAGATTGTTCATTTAATATTTATTTTAGGCAAATTTAAAATAAATTGATTGAAACGCAAACCTTGTTATTTAGAACGTTTACAAATTAATTGGATTTGACAAAAAGCATGCGATAAGGTCTTCTTAATTTTTGTTAATGTGCTATTTTTGCGGAATTGAATGTAAACAGTCAATAGAATTTACTAACCCAAGATTATATAAATGATTAGTTGGAGAAAGCATTACAAAAAGGGTCTGATAGCAATTAGTTTATTGTTGTCAACCGGCGCTTCTGTTTATGCACAAGGCGATCCAAAGAAGGGGCAAGAGTTGTTCAAAGCAAATTGTACAGCTTGTCACACACTGGATAAACAGGTTATTGGACCGGCGCTTGGTGGCGTTGTCGACAGATTGAAAACGGAGCACAATCTTGATACAGATTGGCTTCACAAATGGATTAAAGACAACAAGGCTTTAAGAGCATCTGGAGATAAGTATGCAAACGAGGTTTTTGAGAAATTCAACAAAACCGAAATGCTTGCGTTTCCAAATTTATCGGATACGGATATCGATGATATCTTGGCTTACACCACAGATCCACCTGCAGAAGAAGTAGTTGCCGATGCCGCCGCTGGTGATGCAGGAGCAAACAGTACTGCAGCTATCGAAGCTCAAAAAGCACAAGAGCTTAATTCTAAAATCGTAATTGCAGCGTTGATTGCAATTTCTGGTTTGTTGTTCTGGTTGTTGTTGAAAATTCGACAATTAGTAAAATTGCAGCAAACTCCAGAGTTGTCAGAGCTTAATACAACTAGAGTTACCAATTTCTCTGCGATGTACGAGAAGTACAGCTATGTAGGAAAAGGTGTTGTGGCATTATTGGCATTGTTTGCATTATACGGCGTTTGGAACTGGTTGATGTGGATCGGTGTTTACAAAGGATACGCTCCTGAACAACCAATCTATTTCTCTCACAAGATCCACGCAGGCGAAAACAAGATCGACTGTCAGCTTTGTCACTCAGGTGCAAAGTATGGTAAAGTTTCTGAGATCCCTTCTCTTAATGTTTGTATGAACTGTCACCGTTCTATTTCTGAATACAAAGGGAAATATATCGAACCTGGAAAAGACAGAGAATTCTACACCGGTGAGATCAAAAAGATCTATCAGCATGTAGGATGGGATGAAGATAAGCAAGCCTACACTGGTAAAACAGAACCTGTAGAGTGGACAAGGATCCACAATATGCCGGATTTTGTTTACTTCAATCACTCTCAGCACGTTGTTGCTGGTGAGCAGGCGATCATCAATGGATTCAATTCTAAGCAAAAAGATGCAGCGAACAAAATCGATGTTGTTTGTAAAGCTTGTCACGGAAAAATTGATACAATGAATGTGGTTCAAATGGCCAACGACTTCACCATGGGATGGTGTATAGAATGTCACAGAACTACAGAAGTAGATATGAATAACGGTTATAATAAAGAATACTTCAAAAATCTGCATGATAAGTTGAAAAAACAATACGGTGAAGGAAGTAAGATCACTGTAGATGCAATTGGAGGTCTTGAGTGTGGTAAATGTCATTATTAATAACAAAAATTAGAAGTATAAATGGCTTCAAATAAAATACAATTCAGAAGTATTCACGAACTAAAAGATCCAACCCTGAACGGGAAGTGGGCGCTGAAAGAGTTTCAGAATGAGATTCCGGTAGATGAATTCTTGGAAGATGCTGGTAACTCAGGAACTTCTCGTAGAGATTTTCTTAAGATATTAGGTTTCTCTACAGCAGCTGTTACTTTAGCAGCTTGTGAGGCTCCGGTTCTTAAAACGATCCCTTACGTGGTAAAACCACACGATATTATTCTTGGGATCCCTAACTTTTACGCATCTTCATATTTTGACGGATTCGATTTCGCTAGTGTTTTAGTTAAGACTAGAGAAGGACGTCCAATTAAAATCGAGGCAAACCCAACAGCTGGTTCATTAGGTAAGACCAATGCAAGAGCTCAGGCAAGTGTACTTTCTCTTTATGATAATGATAAAGTGAAATTGCCAGCTTTGAATGGAGATGAGCAAACTGATTTTAATAAGATCGATGATTTCGTTTTAAAAGGCCTAACAGAATCTCAGGCAAGTGGTAAGAAGATCGTGGTATTATCACATTCTTTCCCAAGCCCGACTTTCAAAAAGTTGTTTGGAGATTTCAAAACCAAATATCCTTCTGCTGAACTGATCACTTACGATGCAATTCCTTACGCTGCAGCATTGGACGCAGCTCAGGAAGTTTTCGGACAAAGAGCATTGCCTGTTTATGATCTTAGTACTTCTCAGTTGGTTGTTTCTTTCCAAGCAGATTTCTTAGGAGACTATAATGCATCAAGCTTAGAAGTTTCTTATGCTGCGGCAAGAAAGCCAGGTCAGGATATGTTGAGACACATCCAGGTTGAATCTAACTTGAGTTTAACTGGAGCTAACGCCGATTCTAGATATAGATTGAAGCCAAGTGCTGTCTTCAAAACTTTGGTAGAAGTTTATAACGGATTGAACGGTGGAACTGCTGATAAAACAGCTTCTGAGATCGTAAAAGAACTTCAGGCGAAAGGCAGCAACGCAGTTGTTTTGGCAGATGGTTCAAAAGCAGCTTATGTTCTAGCTCACTTGATCAATCAAAAATTAGGATCTAAAGCTTTCACAGGTAAAGCTAATTTCCTTAAAGAATATGACAACGCAAGATTCAATGAGTTTTTATCTTGGTTGAATGGCGGACAGGTTGGCGTTTTGATCTCTAACAATGTTAACCCGATTTATTCTCATGCAAAAGGAAAATCTCTAAAAGCAGCTTTGTCAAAAGTTCCTTACTCTGTAGCAATTACAGATAAGAAAAATGATATTTACAAAGCTTCCAAAGCAGTTATTCCAGCTACACATTGGTTAGAATCTTGGGGTGATATTGCTCCGGAAACTGGTGCATATTCATTGATGCAGCCAACGATTCAAAAGATCTTTAAATCAAGACAGGTTGAAGAATCTCTTCTGGTTTGGATCAATGGAAAAAACAGTCCAGCCAATAATTACTACGAATATCTTAAAGCAAATGCTTTAACGCTTAATGAAGGAAAAACTTTCAATAAGACTTTATATAACGGTTTCACGACTGGTGGTCTTTCTACAGGATTGGCTTACTCAGGCGGAAATGCAGCTCAGGCTGTTGCTGAATTATCAGCTTTCAAACCGGCTCAATTAGAATTACAACTTTATACCAAACAAGCAATTGGTGACGGAACGCAATCTAACAACCCTTGGTTGATGGAGCTTCCGGATCCTATCTCTAGATTGTCTTGGGATAATTACTTGACGATCTCTCCAAAAGATGCAGAAGCTTTGAAGCTTGAGAATAGCCTTAACGCTAGAATGCAGCTAGATGGAGACTTGGTTAACGTGACTGTAAACGGTGTAACATTGAAAGATGTTCCTGTTTTCATCCAACCTGGACAAGCTGAAGGATCTTTGGGTCTGGCTTTGGGTTATGGTAAAAAAGATTCAGGGAAAGTGGCTGATACAGGTATCAATGCTTATCCTTTATTCGATGGTTATAATACAGTTCTTACCAATGTAAAAATTGAAAAGACCGGAGAAGATTATGAGTTCGCAGGAATGCAGCTTCAGAATACTTTGATGGGTCGTTATGAGATCGCTAAAGAAGTTTCTTTGGAAGATTTCATCAACAAACCAACAGATGAGTGGAACAAGCCTTTGGCAATGCATACTATTGGAGGTGAACTTCCTATCGGGAAGATCGATCTTTGGGATGCATTTGATGATACAGATGGCCCTCACTTCAACTTGTCAGTCGATCTTAACTCTTGTACCGGTTGTGGTGCTTGTGTTGTAGCTTGTCAGGCAGAGAACAACGTTGCTGTTGTTGGTAAGGAAGAGATCAGAATGTCCAGAGATATGTATTGGTTGAGAATTGACCGTTACTACTCTGCAATCGAAAAGATCGAGACAAAAGAGCAGATCGACAGAGGTCTTAATGCTGCTCAACTTTATGGTGGTCCTTTCACAGAAGGTATCTTGAACCATCCAGCTGATAATCCAGATGTGATCTTCCAGCCGGTAATGTGTCAGCACTGTAACCACGCTCCTTGTGAAACTGTATGTCCAGTTGCGGCAACATCTCACGGGAAGCAAGGTCAAAACCAAATGGCTTACAACAGATGTATCGGTACAAGATATTGTGCGAACAACTGTCCATATAAAGTAAGAAGATTCAACTGGTTCAACTATGCATTGAATGACAGATTTGACTTCAATATGAACAATGACCTTGGAAGAATGGTTCTTAACCCAGATGTTGTTACAAGAACAAGAGGGGTGATGGAAAAATGTTCTATGTGTATCCAAATGACTCAATCTACGATCCTTGAAGCTAAGAAAGATGGTAGAAGAGTGAAGGATGGCGAGTTCCAGGTTGCTTGTGCAAATGCTTGTTCTACAGGTTCACTTAAATTTGGAGATATGAATGATGTAGCTTCAGAAGTTCGTAGCTTGTTCAACAGCACCAGAAAATACGTATTGCTAGAAGAGATTGGTACAAAACCAAACGTTTTCTATCATACAAAAATCAGAAACAGAAAAGAAAGTTTAAATAATAAATAGGTAAAAAATGTCAGGACATTACGAAGCTCCGATAAGGGAACCTTTAATTATTGGTCACAAGACTTATCATGATATCACAGAGGATATCGCAAGACCTATCGAAGAACGCGCAGGGAAATTATGGTGGGCATCATTGTACGCCGCTTTAATTCTGTTTGTTTACGGATTTGGTTGTATTGCATACACCATCGGAACCGGTATCGGTGCCTGGGGACTCAACAGAACCATTAACTGGGGTTGGGATATTACCAATTTCGTTTGGTGGGTAGGTATTGGTCACGCAGGAACATTGATTTCTGCCGTACTATTATTATTTAGACAAAGATGGAGAATGTCTGTAAACCGTTCTGCTGAAGCGATGACGATCTTCGCAGTTTGTCAGGCGGCTATCTTCCCGGTAATTCACATGGGTAGAGTTTGGGTTGGATATTGGGTTTTCCCTTTGCCAAACCAATTTGGTTCTCTTTGGGTTAACTTTAACTCACCATTGCTTTGGGACGTATTTGCGATTTCGACTTATTTCTCAGTATCAGTTGTATTCTGGTTTATGGGATTGATTCCTGACTTTGCAATGATCAGAGATAGAGCAAAAACGCCTTTCAATAAGAAAATTTATACACTACTGGCATTCGGATGGGGTGGAAAAGCAAAACACTGGCAAAGATTCGAAGAGTTATCTTTGGTTCTAGCAGGTTTGGCAACACCACTTGTATTCTCGGTACACACGACGGTATCATTTGACTTTGCTACATCGGTGATCAAAGGATGGCACTCGACCATTTATCCACCATATTTCGTGGCTGGAGCGATCTTCTCAGGATTTGCAATGGTACAAACACTATTGTTGGTTGCTAGAAAAGTTTGTCACTTAGAAGACTATATCACAATGTATCATATCGAAATTATGAACATCGTAATCGTAGTAACAGGTGGAATGGTAACTGTAGCTTACGCAACTGAGTATTTTATCGGTTGGTATTCTGGATCAAGATTTGAAGATTTTACATATCTATCTCCAGGAGCAGCAACTGGACCTTACTGGTGGGCTTTCTGGGCATTGATCATTTGTAACTTGGTTGTTCCTGCAGCATTCTGGTTCAAAAAAGTTAGAACCAATATCTTCTGGACATTCATTATCGCATTGATCATTAATATCGGAATGTGGTTTGAGCGTTTTGACATTATCGTCATCAACTTGTCAAGAGATTATTTACCATCTTCTTGGACAATGTTCAAACCGACGATCATTGACGTTGGAGTATATTTAGGAACGATTGGTTTCTTCTCAGTACTATTCTTATTGTATGCAAGAACATTCCCTGTAATTGCACAAGCAGAATTGAAAAGTATTTTGAAAATTTCCGGTGAAACTTATAAAGCAAAAGAAGGAGATGAGCACCACTAAAATTATATATGGACTTTACGGCGACGACGATGATCTAATGCACGGCGTTAAAGCCTTTATGGATAAAGGAATCAGTATAAACGAAGTGTATACACCGTTTCCTGTTCACGGACTAGACAAAGCACTTGGATTAAAGAAGACCAGAATTTCTGACGCAGCATTCATCTATGCTTGTTATGGAGTGACGATTGGGATTACTTTGACCGCTTGGATCATGAACCACGACTGGCCGCAGAATATTGGTGGTAAACCGTCATTTGACTGGGCACACAATTTCCCGGCATTTATTGATCCAATGTTCGAATTGATGGTATTCTGTTCTGCTCACTTGATGTCATTGACTTTCTTGGTTAGAAATAAAATGTATCCAGGTGCAAAACCTCAGAATCCAGATCCAAGAACTACGGATGACAAATTTATGATGGAGTTTGTTTCTGATGATGTTGAAACTATTAAACAACTGTTGATTGATACAGGTGTTGAAGAAATAACAGTTAAAGATGCTTAAGATGAAGAATAGTATATTAAAAATTACGGCAATCTTTGGTTTAACTACTGTTTTACTGAATTCTTGCGGTGGTCCAAAAGACAATCCACCTTTGGTATATTTTCCAGATATGTATTTTCCTGTAGCTTATGATCCTTTGATGAAAGCGAAAGATGCTTATTCTGATCACGAAAATGAGATCCCTGCATTCGTTGCTCGCAATGGTGCAACCGGACTTTCTCCTGTGGAAGGCAGTGTCGCTCAAAATAGAGATGGAATCGTAACTGAAGAAGCCTTACCAAAAAATGTAGATCAGTACAACGCAGGCTATGAAGCTTCAAGATTGATCACAGCTTCTCCTTTGAAACCAGAAAATCTTGAAAAAGACCTGGCAAGAGGAAAAGTGTTATTTGATCATACTTGCTCTGCTTGTCACGGAACTGGAGGTGACGGACAAGGACCAATTGTAAAAAGTGGTGCTTATGCAGGTGTTCCTAATTATGCTGACAGAGATATCACGATCGGATCGATCCATTATGTTTTGACAAATGGTAGAAACGCGATGGGATCTTACGCAGGACAACTTAATGTAGGAGACAGATGGAGAGTAGCTTTATATGTTTATAATACATTCAAAGCGTCAGCTGCTACAGCAACTCCAGCCGCTGCTGCTCCAGCTGCGACGGCAACAGCTACGACAGAAAAAACTTCTACTGCAGCACCTGCACCGGAAGCTAAAACCAATGCTAAATAAAAAAAGAAAAAAATGTATAGTTTTTCACCTAAATTAAAATTGTATTCTATCATACTCATTGTTGTAGGAGTTGTTTTATTCGGGATTGGTTATGCTCTTAACCATGGTTTGGATGATACTGCAATTTCTCATTGGATGGAGTCTGTTCATTCAAAAGGTCACGAGGCGCCTTCTCATTCTAGTGAGCTAGTTGGTCCTCAGGATCACGATGCCCATTTGGAGCATGCAAAACACCAGATCCACAATCAGCCTTTGGCGGCAGTTCATACATTTGCAGTATTCTTTTTCGGGATCAGCTGTTGTGCATTGTTCTTCTATAGTATCCAGCACGCGGCTCACGCTGGTTGGTCTATTATTGTGACGAGAGTGATGGAAGCAGTTGCTTCGTTCATTCCTTATGGAGGAGCGCTTTTAATTATTCTGACGCTTCTTAATGCTACTCACAATGGACATTTGTTCCATTGGATGGATCCGAATCTAACCGATCCGAATTCTCCAGAGTTTGATGTTATTTTATACGAAAAATCAAGATTCCTTAATATTCCTTTCTATGTTATTAGAACTTTAATCTATACATTAGGAGCCACTTTCTTTGTATTAAAACTGAAAAGTATTTCTAAAAAAGTAGATGAAAACAAAGGAGACAGAAAAATCTATGCTAGTCTTTACAGCTGGAATGTAGGTTACATCGCATTCTTCGGGTTTGCTTCTGCAGCTTGGGCTTGGGATTGGTTGATGTCTATTGACCCACACTGGTATTCTACACTTTATATCTGGTATTCAATGGTTAGTTGTTTGTCAACTGCTGTGGCCTGTATCATTTTGGTAAGTGTTTATATTAAGAAAAAAGGCGTTTATCCTCAATTCAATAATAACCACCTTCACGATCTTGGTAAGTTCTTATTTGCAACTAGTATGCTTTGGAGTTACCTTTGGTTCTGTCAGTTTATGTTGTATTGGTATGCGAACATTCCGGAAGAGATCAATTATTTCTTCGGTAGATTCGAATATTACAAACCGACTTTCTTGCCAATGTTGGTTATCAATTTCCTTGTACCGTTGTTAGTTTTAGTAAGCAGCAGCATCAAGAGAAATTACAAAGTGGTAACATTTATGGCTTGCGTTGTGATTTTCGGTCACGCAGTAGATTACTTCAATATGGTAATGCCGGGAACAGTTGGTCCTTACTGGAACAATATTTCAATGTTGTTCTTAGTATTTGGATCGTTCATTTTCTTTGTTGGTCTTTTCGTTTTCGCCGTGATGACAGCATTGTCAAAACTGAAATTGATGCCAACTGGAAACCCATTCTTCCACGAATCAGAGATCTACGAATATCCTTTCTAATTAATTTTAGAACTGAAAATATAAAACCCAGCAGAGATGTTGGGTTTTTTTATTAATTTTAAAGAAACAAAACTCAGATGATCCATAAACTCCCTATAGAAAATATCCTTTTTCTGGATATTGAAACAGTTTCTCAAATAGATTCATGGAACAATCTTGATACTACAACTCAATATCTTTGGGATAAGAAAACAAAGTCTCAAAGGAAAGAAGAAATAGAAGCTTCCGATTTCTATGAGCAACGTGCCGGAATAATGGCAGAATTTGGAATGATCATCTGCATATCGATTGGAATGATCGATACCAATTCCGGAAAGTTGAAGATCAAGACTTTTTCAGGTGAAGAAAGAAACTTACTAATTGAATTTTGTGAATTGTTCAATGTTCCCAGGATGAACAATGTGATCCTCTGTGCGCATAACGGCAAAGAATTCGATTTCCCTTATATAGCAAGACGACTTTTGGTTCTCGGGATTCAGCCACCTATGCCTTTTCAAATGTTCGGAAAGAAACCTTGGGAAATTCCGCATATCGATACAATGGAACTCTGGAAATTCGGAGACTGGAAAAGTTATGTTTCACTGGAATTACTGGCTCACATTTTCGGAATTCCAACACCAAAAGATGATATTGACGGCAGTATGGTTGCCGATATATACTACAAAGACGGTGATATAGACAGAATCATTCATTATTGTGAAAAAGATGTCTTAACTTTGGCAAACGTTTTCCGGCGTATGCGTCAGGAAGATATATTAAAAAGATTAGATTAAAATGAAACTGACAGACGATCAAATCGCTGATATAGGCGAAGAAATAATCAAGGAACTGAAATCCGTTTATGACCCGGAAATCCCTGTTGATATTTATGAATTGGGATTGGTTTACGATGTTCAGATCTCAGAAGAAGCAGACGTTTTGGTAATAATGACTTTGACATCTCCAAACTGTCCGGTTGCAGAAACTTTACCAGTGGAAGTGGAAGACAAAGTACGAGGCGTAGAAGGTGTAAAATCTGCCAAAATAGAACTCACCTTTGAACCAACTTGGACCAAAGAAATGATGAGCGAAGAAGCCAAGTTTGAACTCGGTATGTTATAAAACAAAATCCTGCACTTCGCAGGATTTTTTATTTTAATTTTTATATTCGAAAAGTAATATCTTTTTAATTTCCGGATGCAAGCTGAGATAAACCGGACTGGTTTTCACAGTATGCTCAATGAATTCCTGTTCTTCGCTAGTGTAAGAATGTGGAAACTTGAAAACTGCGAATATCTCACCAATCCTTCTTGGTTCAAAATACATTGTTTTTTTCAGTTCGCAACTTGCTCCGGTGATATCAACGTGTCTGTCATTCCCCAAAACAACAAGCGAAGCAAATGCGCTTTCTGCCAACGCCGTGGCAAAGATGTCAGTAGGAGAAAAATGTTCTCTTTTCGTAAAGTCGTTGGAAGGAACATAGGTGGAGAAAACGTCGCCAGAAGCTTCGTGTACAGATTCAATTTTGAAGTCGCCTAAGTATGTAGTTTTTGAAGTCATAATGATAGTTTTTAAATTGTTTTTCTGTAATAAATCTACGCTATTTTTTCGGAATTTACAATTTCAAATAGTACTAATTATCAAAATGTGATAAAATTAATATTTGATCTACCAATCTAAAAATGAAAAATATCCTTCGCCATATTGTAAGCGCTTTCAAAATGAAGCAGATTTTGGTGAATGTCAATTTTCTCAGATGACATAAAAGTAAAAACCTTCTCCGTCGGCATGTTTCCTACCAGATCATCCTTCGCCATAGGACAACCGCCAATTCCTTTTATCGCGCTATCAAATCTCCTGCAACCTTCATCGTAGGCCGCTTTCAGTTTAATGTAAGAATCCTCGTAACGGTTGTGGAAATGCGCTCCAAAATTAATTTCCGGATATTTGTGAGGCACTTTGCTGAAGAGAAGTTTAATTCTTTCCACATCGCCCATGCCAGTTGTGTCGGAAAGTAGAATATCCTTGATTCCCATCTCTTCAAAACGTTTCGCCCAAAAATCCACATCTTCCCATTTCCAGCTCTCGCCGTAAGGATTTCCAAGCGCCATAGAAAAATAAAGATTCAACTGTCGGCTTTCAGACTTTGCCAATTCAAAGATTTTCACCACTTCCGTAAAAGCTTCTTCACGGCTTTTGTTTGTATTCCGATGCTGGAAGGTTTCCGAAATCGAAAACGGAAATCCCAGAATATCAACCTGCTCGTGGCTCAACGCTTTTTCAGCACCTTTAAAGTTGGCAACTATTACGGAAAGTTTTGTATTGGAAAGTGATTTATCGATTTCGTCCAGCACAGTTCCAGAATCCGCCATTTGAGGCATCGTTTTCGGGTTTACAAAGCTTCCGCAATCCAGCACATTAAAACCAACTTCCATTAGCCTATTGATGTAATCTATTTTCGTTTGAGTGGGAATCATTTCTCCCCAGCCTTGCATCGCGTCTCTAGGACATTCGGTTAAGAACATTTATTTATGTTTTAAATTTATTTGACTGCGTCGAACCACTTTGTTAGGTTTGGGCAGCTTTATCCGCCTTCCGCTCCCAATCTTTTTTGCCAAGGCTTTTCCCAATGTAAAAAAGGATTTCCGCTCAAGTCGGGCTGCGGTTACGAGTTGCAACATCTTTCAATAGTCAACAATCAATCATCATCTATCGCTTATCATTTATCGCTTAACTCTAGCCACGAATTGTTTGTTGTTCACTGCATAAATATATAACTTTGCGGAGATATAGCAAATTATATGGAAAACATCCAATTGGACGGAGTTTGGAAAGAAAAACTCTTGAACAGATTCATCACATACATCAAGATATTTTCAACCAGCGACGCAGAAAGTGAGACCACACCTTCCACGGAAAGACAGTGGGACATTGCGAATTACCTTCACAATGAGTTACAGGAAATCGGTTTGGAAGATGTCAGTATCGATGACAAAGGCTATGTTTTTGGGTTCATTCCTTCCAATATCGAGGAAACGGTTCCACAAGTTGGATTCATTGCGCATTACGATTCTTCACCAGATTTCAGCGGTGAGAATGTGAATCCGCAGATCTGGGAAAATTATGACGGCGAAGATTTGTTGTTGAACAAAGAAACAGGATTCACCTTGTCTTCAACCAAATTTGAAGCTTTAAAAAAATATATAGGACAAACCATCATCACAACAGATGGAACCACGTTGCTAAGCGCAGATGATAAAGCCGGCGTTGCAGAGATTGTAACAGCTGCAGAGTTTTTGTTAGCAAATCCTCAAATCAAACACGGCCGAATTTCCATTGGATTCAATCCGGATGAGGAAATTGGAAGAGGCGCTCATCATTTCGATGTTGAAAAGTTTGGTGCAGAATGGGCTTACACAATGGACGGTGGCGAAATTGGCGAATTGGAATATGAAAACTTCAACGCGGCTGGCGCGGTTGTGAAAATCCACGGATTGTCTGTCCATCCAGGTTATTCTTTCGGTAAAATGCTGAATGCAGGATTGGTGGCTTCAGAGTTCATCAATTCATTACCGGAAAATGAAACGCCAGCAACAACAAAAGGTTTCGAAGGATTTTTCCATCTGACGGATTTTGAAGGCGATGTTTCCGAAGCTAAACTTCAATACATCATCCGTGACCACGATGACCAAAAGTTTGAAGATAGAAAAAAACTGATTGCTGAAAAAGTAAAAGCAATCAACCAAAAATACGGAGAGAAAACGGCCGAGATAGAAATAAAACCGCAGTATCTCAATATGAAAAAACAATTCGAGGGGAAAATGCACATCGTGGACATCGCTGAACAAGCAATGAAAAACGCAGATATCACCCCGAAAATCAAAGCCATCAGAGGCGGAACAGACGGCGCACAGCTATCTTATATGGGATTGCCTTGCCCGAATATCTTCGCTGGTGGACACAATTTCCACGGTCCTTACGAATTTGTACCTTTGGAAAGTATGATAGCGGCCGTGAGCGTAATCGTTCATATCTCACAATTGGTAAAGTAATTGATTCATTAAATCAAATAAAATCTCTGAATGACAATCAAAGAAAATCAACAAGAATTAGTAGAAGAATTCTCCTTTCTGGAAGATTGGGAACAGAAGTATGAGTACATCATAGACCTCGGAAAAGAGTTGGAAGGACTTCCCGATGACAAAAAAACGGACGACAATCTCATCCGTGGTTGCCAGTCCAAAGTTTGGATAGATGCCGAACATAAGGACGGGAAATTGTTCTTCAATGCAGATTCTGACGGAATTTTGCCAAAGGGAATCGTTTCGCTTTTGGTTAGAATCTACAGTGGACATTCTACGCAGGAGATTTTGGATTCGGATTTTGATTTCATTTCACAAATCGGTTTGCAGGAATTCTTGTCTCCATCCAGAGCCAATGGATTGATGGCAATGACCAAGCAAATCAAATTTTACGCGGTCGCATTTCAACTAAAGAAATAGGTGAAGACAATTTTAGCATATCGTTTTTCCGCATTTGGGGATGTCGCCATGGCAGTTCCCGTCTGTATCGAGTTTCTGGAGCAAAATCCGGATGTGGAAATTATATTCATCAGCAGAGGTCATTTTAAAGATCTTTTTGATGGTCATCCCAGATTGATCTTCAAAGGAATTAGCTTTGATGATTACAAAGGGGTTTTTGGTATCAGAAAACTGACAAGACAACTCATCAAAGAATACAAACCTGATTTTGTAGCTGACCTTCACGATGTGATCAGAACAAAAATGGTGAATTCTATTTTCAAAAGACATCGGTATAAAGTTTTTAAAATCAACAAAGGCAAAGAGGAAAAAGAGAAACTGACCAACGTTTGGAATCTCGATAAAAAACCATTGAAAAGAACTGTGGAACGTTATGCGGACGTTTTCAGAAAAATGGGATTTCCCTTGGAATTATCACATCAATTAAGACCTCAGGCTGATGAAAAAAGCGGAATCGGTTTTGCACCTTTTGCCCAACACAAAGGCAAGATGATGCCGCTTGAAAAGTCTTTCGAACTGGCTCGAGTTCTTGCCAAATCACATAAAATATATTTTTTTGGAGGCGGAAAAGAGGAGGACGAAATCCTGAGGAAATGGGAAAGTCAAATTCCAAATACACAAAGCCTGTCTGGCAAACTGAAACTGAAAGAGGAACTTAAAAAGATTGCTGACCTGGAGACAATGATCTCTATGGATTCGGCGAACATGCATCTGGCAAGTCTTATGGGGACCAGGTGTATTTCCGTTTGGGGTTCCACGCATCATTATGCCGGCTTTTTGGGCTATGGGCAAAGTGAGGAGGATATTATCCAAGTGAAAGATCTTTCTTGCAGACCATGTTCTGTCTTCGGGGACAGAGAATGTTTCCGTGGGGATTATGCCTGTCTTGAGGAGCTTAACATTCAGAAAATTGTCGATAGGATATGAAACTGAGTATCTGTGTTCCCGTTTACAATTTTGATGTCAATGAACTGGTCAATGAACTTAGATACCAAATTGATAAAGGTTTGGAAGCAGAGATTCTTTTGATTGATGATGCCTCAGAAAAGTCCTTTATTGAAAGTAATAGAGATTTAAGATCGAAGGTAGGCCAATTTATTTTTCTCGATAAAAACATTGGGCGCTCCAAGATCCGAAATCTTTTCTTAAAGTATTCCAATTCAGATTATCTGCTATTTTTAGACTGTGATGGGAAGGTCATTAGCAAGAATTTTCTCAAAAATTATATTGAGTACATTGATTCCAAAAATCCAGATGTCATTTTTGGTGGCAGAAAAGTGAGTGATGTCAAACCTGATTCTGAATATGGACTGCGATGGAAATTTGCTACAGAAAGGGAAAATCTACCTGTTGAAAAACGTGTAGAATCGCCGTATTTGGACTTTCAGACCAATAATTTTGTTGTTAAAAGGTCTGTTCTTGAGAAGGTGCCTTTCAATGAAGGAATCACACAATATGGCTATGAAGATCTGGTCTTTTCTAAAGATCTGCACGACCAAGATATAAAAATTGATCACATAGACAATCCGATTTTCAATAATGATGTTGAGACTAATGCTGTTTTTCTAGCCAAAGCTGAGCAGTCTGCAAGAAGTCTAGCTCAGCTGATAAAAAATGATAAAAACTTTGATAGGGTTTCTCAAATCAAATTGGCAAAAGCTTATCTGTTTATGCACAAAACAGGAACTATCTACATTTATAGATTGCTTTACAGAATCGTAAAATCCCGATTAGAAAAAAAGCTCTTAACGGGCAGTGCCTCGCTAAGAGCTCTTGATCTTTATAAATTAGGCCAGCTTACCTTGTATATGAATAGGCTGTAGTTTGATCATAATTTAGGTCTATTTTCAGATTGGCAATATTCATCCAAGTTGCCACTTTCAATCCAAAATATCCAATTAGCATTCCGAATGTATTAAGGAAAACATCATCTATATCTGCTGTTCCCCTTGCTGTGTAATATTGTGCCAATTCTATCATAGAAATTCCACAAACGAAAAGAAAGAATAATAATGGGAGATTGTTAAGTTTCTTTATCAACAATCCAAGTCCACCAAAAGGAATGAAAACTAAAATATTCCCAACAATGTTGACCATAAATTTTTCTGAGAAGAAATTGTTATAGCGCAAAAAGTAAGTGATGCTTTGGAGCGGATTGAGTTGTAAGAATCCGAATTCCGGATGTCTTCCGCAACCGTAGAACATCATATACAATAGAAAAATAGTGTAGAAGGGAATTAACACTGCATAATATCTTTTCATAGGTTTCCTTTTGAGGGGATTAGTAATTAAAAGAGTTTATACCAAAAGAAGGCGTAACAATTTTATTTCCTACAGCCATCAAAAATCTTTCCAAAATAAAAAATTAAACAAGCGATTAACCTTTTTATTGAACTTTAACGTTTTTGTTAAGCCTGGGTTGATAAATTAACATAATTTTAAGAAAGTGGGCAGTACAGGATTCGAACCAGTGACCTCTGCGATGTCAACGCAACGCTCTAAACCAACTGAGCTAACTGCCCAAAATTATTGTAGATGGAAATATAAAAAAAAATCTCCCAGTTTCCTGAGAGATCTTGTGGGCCCTGAGGGATTCGAACCCCCGACCCTCTGGGTGTAAACCAGATGCTCTGAACCAACTGAGCTAAGAGCCCTGAAATTTTTTTAAAGGCTTCAGTATCCTTTTTGTGGGCCCTGAGGGATTCGAACCCCCGACCCTCTGGGTGTAAACCAGATGCTCTGAACCAACTGAGCTAAGAGCCCCACTGAACGGCTTACCGTTTTGAGTGGTGCAAATATACAAATTATTACGAAGTCAGCAAATTTTTTTCTAAAAAATCTCCCACTACGAAGTTGCTTCCGCCAATAAAAATCATTTCGTCCGCTTTACAATTCTGTCTTGCAGAAAGATAACCGTCTTGAACGTTTTGAAAAATTTTGTAATTAATTTCACTTTTTTTCAATAGGTCTGCATAAATTTCAGGATTTCGTCCTCTGTTAACGCTTGGTTTTACAAAATAGTAATGGGCATCTTTGGGTAGAATCAGCAAAACCTCGTCAATTTTCTTATCGTTTACAAAACCAAGAACAATATGTTTATGTAAAGAATATTCATTCAATTGGTTGAAGACTTCTTCCAATCCAGCTTGATTGTGACCTGTATCACAGATGGTCAATGGATTTTGTGAGAACTCAAACCAACGTCCGATGAAGTTGGTGTTTTTATGGACATTCTGAAGTCCGGATTTTAAATTTTCTTCGTTGATTGTCAATCCTTGTTTTTTCAATTCATCGACCAAAGCCAAAACAACCCGTATATTTTTCTTTTGATATTTTCCTTTAAGGTCGGATTCAAGTGAATTTTCAATCGTTGTGGCATCAATGAAATCAGCGTTCAATTCTTTTGCTCTACTAATGACAATGTTTTTTACAACATCTTTTTCATCTCCGGAAATAATAGGCACATTTGCTTTGAGGATTCCGGCTTTCTCAAATGCGATTTCTTGAATCGTTTCACCCAAAAGGTCTTGATGGTCCAGTTGAACGTTTGTTATCGCAGAAACCAATGGTTTGATGATGTTCGTAGAATCCAACCTTCCGCCCAAGCCAACTTCAATGATTGCAAAGTCTACTTTCTGCTGATAGAAATATTCGAAAGCCATTATGGTTGTGAATTCAAAAAAGGAAGGCTGGATCTCACTCGGCAATTCCTGCAGCTTCATAATGAAATTGAAAACAAATTCCTTGTCACAATTCTCGCCATTCACTTTGATTCTCTCCGTAAAATCTATCAAATGCGGGGAATTGTAAAGACCTATTTTATAACCTGATTCATGAAGAACCGAGGCCAGCATATTACTCGTAGAACCCTTTCCGTTGGTTCCTCCGATATGGATCGTTTTGATTTTGTCCTGCGGATTCCCGAAAAAGTCACAGAGCTTTTTGATATTGTCAAGGCCAGGTTTGTATGCCGAAGAACCATCTCTTTGATAATTAGGCGCCTGAGCAAAAAGCCATTCTACGGCATCTTTATAATCTTGTGAAGTCATAATCTTTATGAAAGAACAAATTTAGAAATAAGAAGAATGAAAAAGAATCAATTGTGAGAATTTGAATTAATTAAATGAAATAAAAACGCCTTTGTGATCACTCAACATATCTTTTTCTAAAAATATATTTGCGTCTGTCAGATTTTTTGTAAGAAAATTAGGAATGATGATGTGGTCAATATTTTGTGTGATATTTTCCGTCGCATTTATCAGATTTAGATCATTGAAAAGTGATTTCAATGATTCTGTCGTTTCAATATTAATTGAGAATTGTCTTTCATTATCCAAAAAAGAAGTATTCAAATCGCCAACGATAATCAGATTTGGATTTGTTTCAGAGATTTTTTTGCAATCATTGATGCAATTCTCAAGCTCATTTTTCGCAAAAGGTTTTAATCTAAATCGAGTTCCAATTATTGTAGCATAAATGATAAAATCTCCAAACTTAGTTTCAAATTCCAATGCCAGACTCGTCTTTTCGTCAATGACAGAGAATTTTCTTTTTGCCGGAATTTTGGAATAAATCATTGTCCGGAAAGCTTTTTCTCCTTTCAAATATTTTGAATAGTTCAAACCTTCATAGTCGGTATTATCAGGGATTTGGTCAGAAAAATATTTGTAAGGAAAATTTCTGATGCTTAAATCGATGGCTTCATTAAGAATTAAAAAATCGAAATTTTGCGCATTCAGGAATTGTGCGATTTTTTCTTTACTTGTTTGCAAAGCCCAGTCGATATTTAGACTTGCAATTTTCATTTAGCTAGTTAAAAAACAATCGTGTAAGTTCCCTGAGAAACATTTTGGGACTTCTTCGCCTTCACATATTTCTTTGTCCAAATCACAGCTGCGGTGACGTTGCAAGCATCTTTGATTCCGCTACTACGTCCGGCAGAAGTTACATTTCCGGCTTTGTCAACGGTGATGAACATGACGAGTTGACCCTTTGTTTTACAATTATGAGAAGGCAATTTTCCGGCTTTTCCCATAGTTCCAGGAATGAAGGCGGTCAGGATTCTGTCTTTGCCTATTTTGGTGATCTTGTCGTCCTTCGGATCTTGGCTTCTGAGCGGAGTCGAAGAGTCATCTTTCTTGGCTAGTTTTTTATCCTCGGTTTCGGATTTTGATGGTTCCTTTTTTTCTTCTTTTACAGGAATGGCCCCTTTAGCTATGGAAACGGTATCTGCAGGTAAAACTTCAATATCAGGAAGATAGATTTCAGGTTTTACGACAGAGTCTTTTTCGGGTTCAGCTTCTACCGGTTTCGGAACTTCTGCAACAATTGGTTTTGGTTGTTCGGAAGCTTTGTAATAAAGGGAATTGAAGGAAAATAAAAGCACAAAAAACAGAAGTGCAACTACATAAAATGCAATTGGCAATCCTGATAATTTCTTTGTTCGTCTTCGGAATTCCATTTAATTATTTTAAAAATATTGATGATCGATCTAACTTCTAATTTTTCACTTAAGCCGGTTTGTTGATGATATCCAAAAACTCATTCGTATGAAACTGGATTTTCATCAATAGATAATCCACTTTCGCTACCAAAATATTGTGAAAGATGTAAGATAGAAATCCGACGATAAGTCCAATAACAGTCGGTGCTAAAGCTTTGTAGAAGTCTGCTGCTAAAATATTTTGAGAAATAACGGTTTCGGTTTTTGATAACGTTCCAAAAGTAGAGGTCAGTATCAAAACACCGCCAAGAAGTCCAAGCATTGGTGCTGCGCCAGAAAGCGTTGCAAGGAAACCGATGTTTTTTTCTGCTTTGTGGAGTTCGATCTGGGCGTGCGTTTCCATTGCGTTGGAGATCTCACTTATTGGTCTTCCCAATCTGTTAAGTCCTTTTTCCACACTCCTGGATTCCGGAGAATTATCTCTTCTGCAAAAATCAACAGCGGATTGAATTCGTCCGTCATTCAGAAGGTCGTTCACATTTTTCAAAAGATAGGGGTCAACCTGATTTTCGCGGTTGAGTGCATAAAATTTCTGTCCGAAAAAAACGATGGCTGCTATTCCGGAAATGATAAGAATGATGATGAGCGTCACGCTCAGCAAGCCTCCGCCAAAAAGGAATTCCCAAATAGAGATATGTTGCTCTGCCATAGTTTTTGTTTATTTTTTTACAGTTTCAAATTTATAAATAACTTAAAGATTAATCCTGATAGATTATTGAAAAGTTTACGAGAAATGATTATTGATAGGAATTTTAAAAAATAATCTTGTAAGTCCCTTTTGAGGATATTGTTGATGCCTCAGCTTTCACATATTGTTTCACCCAACTTACAGCAGTACTGGCCACACAAGGATCGGAAACGCCACTGAGACGTTTTGCGGAAATTACCTTTCCGGATTTGTCTACCGTGTAGGAAATACTGATGCTTCCGCTGGCTTTGCAATCGTGATTTGGCTGTGCGCCGCCTCTTCCCATTGTGCCAGGAATGAATCCAACTAGTTTTCTATCCACGCCGATCAAGCTGTTTCCGTCGCCATCGCCACCAAGTGGGTCGCCGTAGTTTCCAGGTCCAGTTCCGTTTCCTTGCGAGCCGGATTTGGTTCCTCTACCTTTTAGCAGATTTCCAATAGCTGCGTTTCCGCGGCCGTCTCCTGTAGCATTTTCTTTTTTGATGTTACCTTTGGTGTTGGTTTTTCCAGTGGTTGTTTTTGTAGAATTGGCAACTGGGGGAGAATTGGTTTTTTCGTTTGACTTCTTGGTTGCGACTGGTGGATTCTTGGTTCTGGTTGGGATTGGAACTGTATTTTCTGAAATGTCTTTATCCACTTTTTCTTTAGAAACTTTTGCAACTTCTGCCACGACTTCTTTTTCGTCTTTCTTTTCTACGATTGGCGCAGGACTTCCTTCTTCCTCTTTTGGCTCTTCCAAGCCTTTTCCATTTCTGTTGTCACCATAGTTGATGCGCATTTCCGTCAGGTCTACAGGAATGATGGTTTCACTATTAACTGCCGTTTTTTGGTGCGATTTGATGAATGAAGCAGGAAGAAAGAACAAGACTGAGAAAATGAAAACTCCCACCACCAAAGCTTTAGTAAGCGTAAACTCATAATGCTTGCGGTACTCGTAGGCGCCGTAGGCCTTGTGTCGGTCTTCGAAAATAATATCATCCAGATCCTGATACATAGGAAAAACTTGTTTGCGTTATAAATTAATTTTATAACGATTCGTAAATATAAATATTATTTCCTGAAAAAATTAGTCGTCAACTTCTATCTCGTCCGGACGGAAGTGACATTTCAGCTTGAAAGGGATCGGATTGTCTGAACCTGTGTAGAAATCTGTGATGTTTCCTGTCCAATAAAGTTGGAGGTCATCTGTTTCATTTTTTTCAAATTTGAGTTCGTTGTCGAATAGAAATGCTTCCTCGTCATCAAAAAGGTCAACTTCTGTAAAGATCTCGTCATCTGTATCTTCTACGATGAAAGTCTGCCCTTCCAACTCAGACGTTGTTACTGGAAACTCTATGATATCTAATGATAGTTGAGGGAAATTGTACTGCAAAGAGTCGTCATCAACATGGTCCAAAGCATCATCTGTGATGACCTCTACTTCCAAGAAATTCTGCGCATTGATGTAAACGGACTTGCAATAAGTGTTCTTGATAAAATACTTCAGAGTTTCCTCTGGGTGATAGATCTTTAGTATTCCTTTCATTGTAAGGATAATAGATTATGAAATGATTTTTTTTAATAGTGTTGAACAAAGATAAAAAATAGAATGAATGTGAAAAATTTTTGTTACTTATTTTTGGCAATAATCATTGAAATTAATAAAATTGTTGATATTCTATTAATATGAAAGCATAACCCGCAATATAAACAGGGTGAAAATTTATAATCATAAAATATTATCTTTACACTACTTAAAAATTTAGAATGAGATCTATTTATACAATATTGACCATTGTGGTATTTGCACTTTCTGCTGTTTCTTGTAAAAAAGGAGATTCACCAATGGTAAAAAATACAGGATTCGAATCCAGTTTGGATACGATCGCTGCCAATTATTACGAGGAATATCTCAAATTATATCCTTTGGAAGCTACTTCGCAAGGAGATGAAAGATATAACGACCTTCTGCCAAACAATCTGAGTCAGGAATTTATTCAAAATGAGATTGCTTTTTATGACTCCATTCAGAATCAACTGAAGTCTGTGGACTACAACAGTTTGGACAATGACCAAAAAGTGGTTTTCGATGTTTTGGAATATACGCTGATTGATAAACAGGAGCGTTACGCGTATCATCCCGAATATATTCCGTTCACGCAGTTTGGTGGACTGCCTTTGGATCTTCCGATGTTGGGAAGTGGAAGCGGTATTCAGCCTTTCAAAACAGAAAAAGATTATGATAATTGGTTAAAGAGAATCGAACTTTTCCCTGTCTGGATGGATTCTGCAATAGAAAACTTCCGAGCTGGAATCAAAACCAATGTTGTTCTGCCAAGATCATTGGTGATAAAAATGATTCCTCAGATGAAAGCCGAAGAGATCACGACTTTCGAAATCGATAAAAATATTTTCTACGGACCAATCAAAAATATGCCGAAGGATTTCAACCCTGTTACCGCAAATAAATACGCAAAACTTTATCAGGATGCTATCAAAAATAAATTGATTCCGGCTTATCTAAAAATGGCAACTTTTCTTGAAAAAGAATATCTGCCAAAAGCAAGAACGACTGACGGTTACAATGCTTTGCCAAATGGTACCAATATTTATACTTACTACGTAAAAAGCTGGACAACAACAAATAAAACGCCGGAAGAAATCCATAAAACTGGACTTTCAGAAGTGGAAAGACTTCGTGGCGATATGGAAAAAGTGAAGAATCAAGTCGGTTTCAAAGGTTCTTTGGAGGAATTCCTCAATTATGTGAAAACCGACCCGAAAGCAATGCCTTACAAAACTTCGAAAGAGGTCTTAGCCGGATTCCAATCCATCCTAGATAAGATTACGCCGAAGCTGAAAACGATGTTCAATGTCACGCCGAAAACACCTTTTGAAATTCGACAAACTGAAAAGTATAGAGAAGCCAGTGCGAGTGCAGAATACATTCAAGGAAGTCCGGATGGCAAACGTCCTGGGATTTTTTATACACCAATTCCTGACCCGACAAAATTCAACGTCACTTCCGGAATGGAATCTCTTTTCCTTCACGAGGCCATTCCTGGTCATCATTATCAAATTTCCCTTCAACAGGAAAATATGAAATTGCCTAAGTTTTTGAGATTCGGTTGGATTGGTGCGTACGGCGAAGGCTGGGCTTTGTACTGCGAATCACTCGGACCGGAATTTGGACTTTACACCGACCCGTATCAGAAAATGGGTTCTTTGAGTGACGAAATGTTACGCGCCGTTCGTTTAGTAATTGATACAGGAATTCACACCGGACAGATGTCGCGAGAAGAAGCGATTAAATATTTCCTCAGCAACGTCGCTTATGATGAAGCGGGCGCAACGGCAGAAGTGGAGCGTTATATGGCGATGCCCGGACAGGCTTTGAGCTACAAAACCGGCGCAATGAAAATCCGTGAACTCAGGGAAAAATATAAATCGGAATTAGGAAAGAAATTCAATATTGCGGATTTTCACGATGAAGTGTTGAGTCAAGGTTGCCTTCCGCTTCAGGTTTTGGAACGTAAAATGGATTTGTGGGCGAAAGATGTAAAGTAAGAATGAAATGAAGAAACAGATCAGAAAAGGATTTAGACAAACCAAATATATTTTTTACCAGGAAACTTTAGTCGATTTCAAAGACCACTTTTGGTCTTTTCTCGGCGCTTTTTTTGGAATTGGATTGATTGCTTTTCTGCAGTCTCAACAGATTTCCGAAATCGAAAATGTATTTTTAATAGGTTCATTCGGCGCATCAAGCGTTTTGATTTATGGTGCGGTCAACAGTCCATTGGCTCAACCAAGAAATTTGATTGGCGGTCACGTTCTATCGGCTTTGGTTGGCGTGACGGTTTTTAAATTTTTACCTGAGATTCTTTGGCTGAATGCTTCTATTGCAGTCGCATCTTCAATCGTAGTAATGCAAATTACAAAAATAATGCATCCACCAGGCGGCGCAACAGCTTTGATTGCA
This sequence comes from Chryseobacterium sp. FP211-J200, assembly GCF_001643375.1. Taxonomy (GTDB): domain Bacteria; phylum Bacteroidota; class Bacteroidia; order Flavobacteriales; family Weeksellaceae; genus Epilithonimonas; species Epilithonimonas ginsengisoli. The sequence continues at coordinate 83,414 of NZ_LSHB01000083.1, read as the reverse complement.
GTTCTTCCATCAGAGAAAATCCAGGAATTAGGCTATTGGTACGCATTGTCGCCGGTTTTGAGTGGTGCGTTTATCTTGTTGATTGTCGCTCTGATTTTCAATAATATTCCAAAAGGGAGAAAATATCCGCATCACGTTCGGCAATCCAAATATGTTCATATGAGAAGAATGTTGAACAAGAAAAATTAAAAATAAATGACAATAGATATTTTAAAATCGCTCTACAAGAGGGATCTGAACAAACTGAAAGTTGAAATTAAATCTTATCAAAACGAAACAACGCTTTGGGAAATAGATAAGCATATTTTGAATTCCGGCGGAAACCTTTGTCTTCATTTGCTTGGAAATCTCAATACTTACATTGGTGCAGAATTGGGGAATTCAAGTTATGTGAGGCAGCGCGATTTGGAATTTTCGTTGAAAGATATTCCAAAAACCGAACTTCTGGAAAAACTTGAATCTCTGATACAAATCGTCAATTCTACATTAGAAAAACTGTCCGATGAAGATTTGAAAAAAGAGTATCCAACAGAAGCTTTAGGCTACAAAATGACCACCGGATATTTCCTAATCCATTTGCTTTCGCATCTCAATTATCATCTTGGGCAAATCAATTACCACAGAAGATTATTGGATATCTAAATTATTTTTCGAATAGCATTTTCGTGATATAATCCTTCTCCCGACTGCCTCTCGCAGGCGAATATTCCCGGCCGTAAAAGATGATTTGAAGATGTAGTTTGTTCCAGACATTTTCGTTCCAGATACTTTTTGCATCGCGCTCAGTTTCCACCACGTTTTTTCCTGAAGTCAGTTTCCATTGCTTCATCAATCGATGGATGTGTGTGTCGACGGGAAAAGCAGGAAATCCAAAACCCTGACTCATCACAACAGATGCCGTTTTGTGGCCAACGCCAGCCAATTCTTCCAGCTCTTCATAAGTCTGAGGAACCACAGAATTATGCTTCTCAACCAGAACTTCTGCCATCTTTTTCAGGTTTTTTGCTTTGGAATTTGAAAGGCCTATTTCTTTGATCAGTTCTTTGATTTCTTCAACACTCAGCTTCGCCATTTTCTCAGGTGTATCGGCAACCGCAAATAGGCGAGGCGTGACCTGGTTCACTTTTTTGTCGGTCGTCTGGGCAGAAAGTGCAACTGCAACCATCAGAGTATAAGCGTCTTTGTGTTCCAGCGGAATCGGAACTTCGGGATATAATTTTTCCAATTCTTCCTGAACTATTTTCGCTCTTTGTTTTTTGGTCATATTTTTTTAATTTTTATGGCAGCTTTATCCGCCTTCCGTTCCCGCTTTTTTTGCCAAACCTTTCCTTATCCAAAAAAGAGCTCCACTCAAGTCGGGCTGCAGATTTCAGCATTTATTCAACATTTCACATCAAATTCACGATGCGAAATCTAAGAATAAACTAATTTTGTGTAAAATTAGAAATTATGTTGAAGCTTGGCGATTCTTTACCAGAATTTATCGGAACAAATCAAAACGGAGAACAAATCGATTCTCAAAATCTGAAAGGCAAAAAACTCGTTGTTTTCTTTTACCCAAAAGCAAGTACACCAGGTTGCACTGCAGAAGCCTGTAATTTGAGAGACAATTATTCGGTTTTGAAAGAAAAAGGTTTCCAGTTGATTGGCGTAAGTGCGGATTCTGAAAAGCGTCAGAAAAATTTCTCTGAGAAATATGAATTACCCTTTGATGTGATTGCGGATGAAGACCACGATGTCATTAATAAGTTCGGAGTTTGGCAGTTGAAGAAGTTTATGGGCAAAGAATTTATGGGAATCGTGAGAACGACTTTTGTCTTTGATGAAAACGGGATTTGCATCCAAGTCATTGATAAAGTGAAGACGAAAGACCACGCTGCGCAGATTTTGGAATAATTTATTTGATAGGAATCCAGATTTCCTCCTGAGCGTTTTCATCGGATGGATTATAATCTTCACCGAAAATCTCAAAATGCGGTCTGTCATCAACCTCAAAATTATTTTCCGGAATGAAGGTCTGAAAAATATAGCCGAAAAGTTCCGGTCCATTTTCAGCTTTTCCTTTGTAAGTGAAAACCAGATATTTTCCGCTTTCTAATGCAAAGGTTTCAAAGTCATTAGACATATTATCAAAATCAGAAACTTCGGCAATTGCGTATTTTGTGAAAGATTGATCGGGTGTGAAGTTCTCAGGATAGATTTGAAGTGAAAAAAGATGGTCAGAAATCCGACTGGTAATCTCATTTTTTCGCATCATCAATTTTCTCCAAACAATCGGCGTTTTGTCTTCCTGAAAAGAAGTTGTAATGCTAAAACCAATTAATTTCTTTGATTCGATGATTTCGATTCGGTGCGGTAAATTCATTATTACAAATTCAGTTCATAAAGATTCAAATCTTCGTTATCATTAGGAATTCTCACAACTTCTTTGAATTTCAGTCCAAGTTTTTCTATTAATTTGATTGAAGAAAAATTCTCAGGCAAAGTGATTGCGCTGACTTTTTTAATACCAAATTCATTGATTCCAACATCCATTATTTTCTGTGCAGATTCGTACGCATAACCTTTTCCCTCATATTCTTCAAAAAAAGCAAAACCAATATCCACACCATCAATTCCTTCGCGGTCGTACAAGCCGACGGTTCCGATTTTTTCATTGTTAGATTTCAGGATCACAATAGCATTTCCAAAACCCAATCTTTCAATTTGCGGAAGATTCTTTTCTCTCACATATTTCTGAGCGTCTTCCAAATTATGAACATTTCTGTCGCCGATATTTTTCAGCCATTTTTCTGTGTTGAGTAATTTCAACAGGAGTTCGGCATCGTCGATATCAACGAGTTTGATGATGAGGCGTTCTGTTTCGTAAGTTTTTGACATTAGTTTTAAATCTTATTTAATTAAAATTTAATCAGTAAATTAATTTTCATAATATCTCAATTCCTCGTTATCATCAGGGAAAATTACATATTTTTTGAATTGAAGTCCGAGTCTTTCAATTAGTTTTTGAGAAGAGATATTCTCGTCAGAAGTCATCGCCGAAAGTTTTTCTACTCCGAATTCCGTTTTGACAATTTCCATCAAATTGACAGCCGATTCGTAAGCGTAGCCTTTTCCTTCGAAGTCAGGGAAGAAAGAAAAACCAATATCAGGAACATCAATTCCTTCTCGCACGAAAACACCCACTGCACCAATTTTTTCATTCAGTTTTTTATGAATGACCACGTAATTTCCAAATCCCAATTTATCGATTTGAGGAAGAAATCGATTGGTGATGTACTTTTCCGCATCTTCTTTTGTTCGAAGATTTTTATCGCCGATAAATTTAATAAACGATGGTAAATTGTAAAGTTTCAGAAAGAAATCTGCGTCTTCTAAAGCTGCAGGTTTTAGAATTAATCTTTCGGTTTCGTAATTTTTCATACCGGTTTTAATTTATATTGAAAAAATCTGAAGATTTTTGAGTTTTTGTTTGTCTTCGAGAACCTCAGACTGACAATGCAAATGCTACAGATAAAGCAATCAGTTTTTGGCGAAAAGCTAAAATTTCATTAATCAAAAATAAAAAATTAAGGAACGATAACGGTAAAAATGTAAGCTAAAAGATTTACTAATAAAACGACTCCGTAAAGAATATTCGTTTTTCCTCGGCTTAAGGAAAGCATCACGGTGTAAAGTGATAAAGCTAGCAAAACCATTGATTTGATGTCAAGTCCAAGAACCAAAGGCATTTCGTAAATAATGGAAACTACGGCAACACAAGGAATCGTCAATCCAATACTCGCAATAGCAGAGCCTAAAGCCAGATTCAAACTCGTTTGAAACTGATTTCGTCTTGCGGCTTTTATCGCGGCCATTCCTTCCGGCAAAAGGACGACCGCTGCGATGATAACACCTACCAAGGCTTGTGGTGCTCCGAGATTGTGGACTACGCTTTCAATCGTTGGAGATAGGGATTTTGCCATTACGACAACAACGCCGAGACATATAAGTAGAAATATCAGACTCAGTATGCTTTCGACATTCGTTGGCGGTTCTGCGTGTGGCTCGTCATCATTTTCAGGAAGAAAATAATTTCTGTGTCTCACGGTTTGAACCATCAAGAATGTACTGTAAATAACCAAAGATGAAACTGAGAAAAAAATCAATTGTGCTTTGCTGAATGTGGCGGATAGTTCTGTTGTGGTGTAATTTGGTAAAATCAAAGTCATTACGACAATGGCAACCAAACTTATTAATGCCATATTTCCAGATGTTCTGGCGAAGAATTGTTCTTTGAATTTGAGTCCGCCAACTAAGAGACAAGCGCCGAGAATCCCGTTCAGAATCAACATTACGGCTGCGAAAACGGTGTCTCTTGCTAATGTGCTGGTCTCTTTACCGCCGGCTACCATCAAGGAGACAATTAATCCAACTTCCAGAACTGTAATGGCAATCGCAAGAATGATTGTTCCGAACGGTTCACCCACCTTATGTGCTACAACCTCGGCGTGATGTACGGCTGCCAAAACGGAACTGATTAGAAGTAAACTTCCTAAAGTGGCGAGCCAAGCGTTGTCATCAACAACACCAAAAAAATAGTATGCGAGCGATAGTAAAGGGAAAATGTAGGACCAGTGAAGTAAAGACTTTAAACTCATAAAAAATGATTTCTCTAATTTACAAAAAAATAATTAAGAAGTGTTTCGCGAGTTTTGACCAACAAAAAAGCCACCAAAATAGGTGGCTTGTATAATATTTGATAAAAAATTATTTTACCAAAGTCAATTCGCTGATGAGTCTTGTTGCTCCAGCATATTTGTCGATCACCCAAAGTACGTAACGAACATCCACGTTGATCGTTCTTTGCAAATTAGGTTCGAAAACGATGTCGCCACTCAAAGCTTCGCTGTTTCCATCGAAGGCAAGACCTAGCAAATTTCCATTTCCATCTATAATCGGAGAACCTGAGTTTCCTCCGGTAATATCATTGTTTGACAAGAAATTGATTGGCATAAATCCTTGTTTGTCTGCATATTGACCGTAGTCTTTTTTCTTAGCAAGGTCAAGGACTTTTTTTGGAAGGTCAAATTCCTCATCGCCTTTTTTGTATTTGGCAACCATCCCGTTGATATCGGTGTAATAGTTTTCTTTGATGCCTTTGTAGTTTCTGTCAGACCTTTCAGGAAGCGTTTGCACCGTTCCGTAAGTCAATCTCATTGTAGAGTTGGCATCTGGATAGAATACTTTTTCCGGCTGTGCTTTTCTAAGTCCGTCCAAGAATAGTCTGCTGTTTTTAGCAAAGTTCTCATCAACCTTGGCATATTTTTCAGTACCTAATTTTTGGTCTTCAACCACGCCGTTTACGAATTGTCTCAATTTATCGCCGTCAATTTTCAGTCTGTCCGGATTTTCTATGAAAGCCAAAGCTGATTTTTTATTAGCAAAAATAGAAGAGAAAGCCATAGTTGAAAGGCTATTAACATCTGCTGCTGAAATGGTAGGAGAAGCAAATTCTTTAGCCACCTTTGTTTTATAAAGAGAAGCCAAAGAGTTAAGCATTTCGCCTTCTACATTATCGTGGAAACCGTCGTAAGCCTTTTCAACAGCCTCGAGAACTTTTGGTTTCATAGCCGTTTTTCCAGCTTCGTCTTGGTCTGCGTAAGTTTTGAATAAACTTCCTAATTGGAACGCTGTAGCAATATAATGCGCATTTCTCTGCAAGATTGAAGCGTAGTTACGCTCAACATTTCTGCCAGAGATTTGCTTGTAATAAGTTTGAATTTCCGGTAAAACGCTGTAATAAGTTTGCTCATTCGGAGACTGAGCTGCCCATTGCGTGTAGATTTGTTCCGTTTTTTGTTTTTCAGAAACTGTTCCATTTTTCTTTACAGCATCAATGGTTCCTTGTCTGTTTTTCCAGTAATTGGCAACACTTGCGTACTGAGATGCATAATCCAACTGAGTCGCTTTGTCCTTGTCCATATACTTTTTCATTACGTCCATCGCTACTTTAGAAGCTTCAACCCAAGCTGGATAATCTTTGTCTACCATTTGTTCGATTCCGTAAGAAGTCAAATAACGGTTGGTTCTTCCAGGGTATCCAAGGATCATTGTGAAATCGCCAGGTTTGTAACCTTTAAGAGAAACTGGTAAATGGTGTTTTGGTTTCAGTGGAACATTGGTTTCAGAATATTCTGCTGGATTTCCATTAGCATCGCCGTAAGCACGGAAAACTGTGAAATCTGCAGTGTGTCTTGGCCATTCCCAGTTGTCTGTATCACCACCGAATTTCCCTAAAGATGAAGGTGGTGCACCAACTAGACGAATGTCTTTATAGTCTTGATATACAAAATAATAAAACTCGTTTCCATTGAAGAAATCTCTTACTACAACAGTGTATTTTCCGTTTTCAGAGTTTTCTGTCTGGATGGCTTTGTATTCTGCATCGATAACAGCTTTTCTGTCAGCAGCAGACATATTGTTGTTCAGTTTTGCATTGATTCTTGCAGAAACGTCATCCATTCTTACAAGAAATCTTACATAAAGACCTTTCGCATTGAATTCCTCATTCGGTTTCATTGCCCAGAATCCATTCTTCAAATAATCTTTTTCAGGTGTCGAAGCCGCCGCAACAGCATCATAACCACAGTGGTGATTCGTAAAAATCAATCCTTTGTCAGAAACCATCTCACCAGTACAGAAACCTCCGAAACTTACGATGGCGTCTTTCAAACTGGAGTTGTTTACGGAATAGATTTCTTCCGGAGTCAGGTGCAGACCTTCTTTTTGCATATCCACGCCGTTCAGACGTTTTACAAGCATCAGAAGCCACATTCCTTCGTCTGCTCTCATTTGCGCAAAACTCAATAAAAAAGTAAGCGCCAAAAATATTTTTTTCATAATAGAAATTTATTTTAATGGGGCTAATTTACTCATTATTTTAAATCTAATGGTATGAATTTGGATAAGAGACTAAGCAAAGTTCAAAGTATGAAATTTCTACAGTCAATCGGTATTTTATCATTAATATTACTTCTTACAGTTTCTTGTAAATCATCAAATCAATCTATGTCAGCAATGCAGAATCTTCACAAAAAATGGATGCTCGTTGAATACAAAGATTTTACTAAACAAGAAATGGTAAAGTTGGAAGCTAATATTGATTTGACAAAAAATGCAGAATCGCCCAATCGTTACACCGCAAAAATGGGTTGTAACGGCATGTTTTTCACGGCAGAATTTAATAACGGAAAAGCAAAATTCTCAGGCGTTGGTTCCACAATGATGTATTGTGACGGCAGGATGAAGTTGGAAGACGCATTCGGAAAAACTTTACCAACTATAACGCAATACAAAATCGAAGGACATTTTTTAACTTTATCCAATGCAAACGGTGACAAAATGAAATTTGTTGAGCAAGATTGGGATTAGGAAATGAATGATGAATTATAAATGATGAATGATTTCATCTGCGATTTAAAACATCAAAAAAAATTAAGCAAATTATAAATCCAAATAAAATTAATTATGAAAAGAAGTGCAAAAGCAGTCTGGAAAGGCACAGTAAAAGAAGGAAGCGGCGTTTTGACAACGCAAAGTACAACACTTAATGATACCCAATATTCTTTCAAAAGCAGATTTGAAGAAGGTGTTGGAACCAATCCAGAAGAATTGTTGGCAGCGGCTCACGCAGGCTGTTTCACGATGATGACGTCTTCGTTATTAACGGAAGCAGGTTACACACCGGAAACTTTGGAGACAGAATGCAAAATCAGTTTGGTGGACGGCAAAATCAGTTTGTCAGAACTCACCTTGAACGCAAAAGTACCAGGAATCTCTGAAGAAGATTTCCAGAAAATCGCAAAAAATGCCGAAGAACAATGTCCTGTCAGCGTCGCTTTCAGTTTCGAAAAATCTTTGACGGCCACTTTAGCTTAATTTGAAAAATCAACTTTCAAATTTCAAGTAGAAAATAAAAACCAAAGTTCATCTTTGGTTTTTTTGTCGAAAAATAGTATCTTGTCAGAATCAGATAATAATATAATTGAATGATAGAAAATAAAGAACATCAGTATGAAACAGCGGTTTTGGTTGGTCTTATTACTCAAAACCAAAGCGAAGATAAACTGATAGAATATATGGACGAACTGGAGTTTTTGGCTTTCACAGCTGGCGCTTCTGTTGATAAACGTTTTACCCAAAGACTGACTCAGCCAGATTCCAAAACCTTTGTTGGTAAAGGAAAAATGGAGGAAATCCGTGATTATGTAAAAGAGCAAAAAATCGGAACGGTTATTTTTGATGATGAATTGTCGCCTTCTCAATTGAAGAATCTGGAGCGCGAGATGGAAGTCAAAGTTCTCGATAGAACCAATTTGATTCTCGATATTTTTGCCCAAAGAGCTCAGACCTCTTATGCGAGAACTCAGGTGGAATTAGCTCAATATCAATATCTTTTGCCGCGATTGACCAGGATGTGGACCCACCTCGAAAGACAAAAAGGGGGAATCGGGATGCGTGGACCTGGGGAAACGGAAATCGAAACCGATAGAAGGATCATCCGTGACCGAATCACATTGTTGAAAGACAAATTGAAGGTCATCGACAAACAAATGGGAACGCAGCGAAACAACCGTGGGAAAATGGTTCGAACTGCGCTCGTTGGTTACACGAATGTTGGGAAATCAACATTGATGAATGCTTTGTCAAAATCCGATGTTTTCGCTGAAAATAAATTGTTTGCAACGCTTGATACAACAGTTCGTAAAGTTGTGATTGGAAATCTTCCTTTCCTTTTGACGGACACCGTTGGATTCATCAGAAAGTTGCCGACGCAGTTGGTAGAGAGTTTTAAATCGACCTTGGATGAGGTTCGTGAAGCGGATTTGCTGATTCACGTCGTGGACATTTCCCACGAAAGTTTTGAAGACCATGTTAATTCTGTGAACGAAATTCTTCAGGAAATAGATGCGCATCAGAAACCGATGATTATGGTTTTCAACAAAATCGATGATTTCAGTTACGAGAAGAAGGACGAAGACGATTTGACGCCGGGCTCCAACAAAAATATTTCTTTGGAAGAATGGATGAAAACCTGGATGGCGAAATCCAAATTCCCAACCGTTTTCATTTCAGCTTTGACGAAAGAAAACTTTCCGGAAATGAAGAAAATGATCTACGATGAGGTTCACAGGATCCACATTTCCCGTTTCCCTTACAACGATTTGCTGTTCGAATATTTTGAGGACGAAGAAGAAATCAATGAATAGAATCTTTTTATTTTTCTTTTTAATGATGGCGACTTTTGGGTTTTCTCAGAAGTCAAAAATCAATTTGGATGATATTAAGAAAGAAATTACGGATAAAGATTCGGAATTTTATTATCAGAAAATGCTTTTCAAATACAAAGGCTTGCCAAAGTCCATAGACAGTGTGGAGGCTCAGCATTTGTATTACGGAAGGACTTTCTTAGATAAAACAATTTCAACAAGCGATAAATCGTTCAGGAAACTTTTGGACGATTTCAAAAAACAGGATTACGCGGAAACCATCACAAAAGCCAACCAGCTTTTGTCCGTTGATCCTACCAATCTCGACTTGCTGATGATCATGTTACAATGCTATGACAAACAGCAGGATGTGAAGAATTTCACCTATTATCTCAGTCAGTTCAAATTGCTGACGAGCGCCATTTTGGATTCGGGCGATGGAAAATCGGAAGATTCAGCTTATCTCGTCAACTCTGTCGGCGACGAATATATTTTGATCAATGTCATCCAAATTCCGAGACAAGCGTCGAGGTCGTCAAAACCGGCAACGGGCGGAATGTTTGATATTTGGGAAAACAACAATACAAAAACCTACATCAAAGTCATTTATAACGACTTCTAACGGAGTCTGAAATTTAGATAAAACAAAAATATTAATGGAGTTATATTACTCATATTCAGTCCTAATCGTATTAGCATCATTGTTTGCTTACATCAATCACAGAATTCTAAAATTGCCAAGTGCAATTGGAATTATGGTCATCGCTATCGTCGTTTCTGTAACTTTGGTTGCCTCGGGCGACAATTTTTTGCCTAAGACAACCACGCATCTTACAGAACTCATCAACAATTTTGATTTCACCGAAGTTCTGATGGGCGCGATGCTAAACTTCCTGCTTTTCGCGGGTGGAATCCACATTAATATCAAAGATTTAAAGGAACAATTTGGTCCAGTCTTGATATTTTCAACCGTCGGTGTTATTATTTCCACGTTTGCAGTCGCTTTTGGTGCTTATTATTTGTTGCCTTTTGCCGGAGTTCAAATCCCTTTTATTTACTGTCTCGTTTTTGGCGCATTGATTTCTCCGACCGATCCAGTGGCGGTTCTAAGTATTTTGAAACAGGCGAATGTTTCAAAATCTTTGGAAACCAAAGTGGCCGGCGAATCGCTTTTCAATGATGGGATGGCGGTTGTGGTTTTCACGGTCGTTTTGCAATTAGCTATCGGAAAAGAAATCGATTTGAATGTCGAAAGTGTCGGCTTGCTTTTATTGCGTGAAGCTGGCGGCGGATTGCTTTTAGGTGTTCTTCTTGGATTATCGGCTTCTAGAGCGATGCGAATGGTGGATGATTATATTATTTCCGTATTGATCACATTATCAGTCGTTATGGGAGGATATTTGATTGCTCACGAGATGCATATTTCTGCACCTTTGGCAATGGTTGCAGCCGGATTATTTATGGGAAATTTTAGCGAGAGTTTCAAAATGAAATCGGAAACACAGGATTATTTGATTAAATTCTGGGAATTGATTGATGAAATTATGAACGCCGTTCTGTTCCTGTTTATCGGTTTTGAATTGCTGTTGATCAAAGACTTAAATGAATATCTCATTGCTGGTGGAATTTGTATTTTAATCGTTTTATTGGCGCGTTGGGTGGCGATTTTTGTTCCGACGAAGTTTATGTCTTTAAGATATCGATTCAGTCCACAAACTGTGAAAGTTCTGGTCTGGGGTGGCATCCGTGGTGGAGTTTCCATCGCTTTGGCGTTGTCGATTCCTCAGAATGAATACAATAAAATCATCATTAGTATAACTTATTGTGTTGTAGTCTTTTCAATTGTAGTTCAAGGTCTTACAATTGGAAAAGTGGCCAATCCGAATAAGATTGCAACGGAAGAAAAAATATTAGAAGAAATTCATTAAAAATGAAAGTGATAGACATCGAAACCTGGAAGAGAAAAGAACATTTCGAATTCTTTTCCGGAATGAAAAGTCCCTATTTTGGAATCGTAACAGAAGTTGATTGCACGGAAACGTTTCAGCTGGCAAAAGATAATAAGGAATCCTTTTTTGCACATTATCTTCACAAATCAATGAAAGCGGTGAACTCAGTTGAAGAATTTGGTTATAGGATTGTAAATGATGAAGTTATAGCATTCGACATTGTACACGTTGGTTCTACGATTGGACGAAATGACGGAACGTTTTGTTTCTCTTATTTCGAATATTCTGATGATTTTCAAATCTTCAATCAGAATTTGCAGAAAGAAATTGATGAGGTTCAAAATTCGACTGGTTTAAGGATTAAAAACGAGTCACTTCCACCAAATCATATCCGACATTCCACGATGCCTTGGACGAATTTCACAGGTTTGCTTCATCCAACAGATTTTGACCCAAAAGAATCGATTCCCAAAATTGTCTTCGGGAAATTCTCTGAGAAAAACGGACGGAAAATGTTACCAGTTTCTATTGAAGCGCACCACGATTTGATGGATGGTTTTCATCTTGCTAAGTATTTGGAAGCGTTTCAGAATCAGCTTAACTTAAAATGATTTTATTTTTGGTTGAGGTTTCGAGTTGGAAATAAGTGCTCCAGCGAAGCAATCTGTTAATAGAAAGATAAATCATATTTTCACGAGGAACTCCGAAGGAGTTCAATTTCCCATACAAAATTGAAACAATATGTCAGTTTCAACCGAAATAAAACAAGATCTCGAAATCCTAGCAATCCCGGAAAAAGCAGAATTTCTCCCCAAATTTTTCAAAACCGGAAAAGGCGAATACGGTGAAGGCGACCTTTTTCTTGGTGTCATCGTTCCAGACCAAAGGAAAGTGGCGAAGGAATATTATAATAAAATTTCTCTCAATGAATTGAGCGAATTTTTATCATCAAAATATCACGAACATCGATTGATGGCTTTACTGATGTTGATTCTGAAATTTGAAAAGTCAAAAGAAAATCCCAGCAAAAAGACATCATCGATTTTTATCTCAAGCATCTTGATTTCATTAATAATTGGGATTTAGTTGATACGTCGTGTTACAAGATTTTAGGTCGGTATTGTTTTGAAAATCAACAAGAAAAGCTATTGATCGATTTGTCGAATTCTGATAAAATGTGGGAGAAACGCATCGCAATTGTCGGAACAATGCATTACATCAAAAAAGGAAATTTTGAACTCACAAAGGAATTTGTAAAGAGAAACCTTGGTCATCCACACGATTTGATGCACAAAGCAAACGGCTGGCTTCTCCGCGAAATGGGAAATAGAAGCGAACGAGAATTACTGGATTTTCTCAACTTGCATTACAGAGAAATGCCAAGAACTTGCCTTCGATATGCGATTGAAAAACTGGATGAAAGTCTGCGTCAGGATTATTTGAAGGGAAGGATTTGATCTATGTCAGTTTTTCAGGAGAAAACACGACTTATTTTGAGAAAGAAAAATTATCTTTGTTAAAAACCAAATCTTATTTTCTGTGAAGGTTATCAAATATATTTTTCTGTTTTGCACAATTCTCACCTTGACGAGCTGTTTCGATATTATCGATAAAATAAGTCTGAAAGCCGATGGAAGCGGAGAATATGCTGTGATTCTGAATGCCAGCAAAAGCAAAACCCGCCTGCAATCCATCTCAAAAATGGAAACCATCAACGGCAAAAAAGTTCCCAAAAAATCCGAGATTGAAAATAAAGTGAATCAAGCTTCCAGCTTTTTCAAAAGCGTTTCGGGAATCAGCAATGTGAAAACGAGTTTGGACTTCGATAATTTCATCATTAAACTGAGTTGTAATTTTAAGAAAATTGAAAATATCAATTCAGGTTTGGAACAATTGAAAGCAAAGAACATCATCGGAAAAACGATTCCAACGCAATTGTACAAACAAAATGTCGCCGAGAAAACCTTCATCAGAAACAAAATCGGAAGTTATAAAAACGATTACGACAAGCTGAGCAAGGCGGACAAAGAAGTTTTCAGTGATGCAACTTACACTTCAATTTTACAATTCGAAAACGTGATAAGGTCTCAAACCAACAATTCTTACACAGTTTCGCCAAACAAAAAAGCGATCAAACTAAATGGGAATATATTGGATCTCATCCTTCAGAAAAAACAAATTCAAAATACCATCTTATTACACTAATCCAAGAAAGATATTAAAACTATGAAATCAATTTTACTAAAAAAACAACTTGTATTTTTCTTGATATTTTGTTGCGGTTTTGCCTTTTCTCAGACCAAAATTCAGGTTCCGGCGAGCGCCGTTTTCTATATGGAAGTCAATGGTAAGCAATTGAATGCAAAAACCAATTGGGAAAAACTAAACCCAATTCTGCAAAGTCTTAACAAAAATAATTTGGATAAACCAACTTGGAAAGATTTCTCCGATACGGGAATTCAGAAAGATGCGAAACAATATCATTACGTAAGTTTCAATGATTCTATCAAGAGTTATACGGCACATTTGATTTTGGAAGATTCGACGAAATTTTTAGAATTCATCAAGGTTTCAGCGAAGAAAGAATTGGAAATAACGAAGAAAGACAAATATTCTTTTACCAATTTGAATGATGATACTTTTGTGGCCTGGGACGGAAAACGTGCTGTAATAACTGGAATTAGCTATACCAAGAAATTTCCAAAATTTGATTACGATTATGCGGCTGACAGTACGGTTGTTGTAGGTGTTGAAGAACCGCCGATGATAGATAGTGCTTATGCAGAAACGGATTCCACTTATTACGAACCTGAAAAACCTTTCAATTATAAAGATGAGATCAAATATCTGAAGGACGAAATAAAATACACAAAAGAAGACATCAAAAGTCATCAGGACGAGATTGCACGGATGCAAAAAGATATCAAATATCTGGAAAAGCATCACAAATATCCTGAAGAAAAAAAATCTGATACAACAAGTGAAATGGACGAAGTAGCCTCTGCGAAACCAACGGAGGAGTATGATGAGGAAGCGGAGGATCTAGCTTATCAAAAGGAAATGGACTCTATCAAACTGGTGGATTTTAAAATGGTAAAAGCCTTTGCAGAGAAGGATTTTGACAGCTACTTTAGTTCTAATATGGAAGTTGAAGTTCCAAAAGAAATGGTCAAGTTCCAAGACCCGAATTCTGATGTGTTCGTATATTCAAATTATGGCGAGATCTTCAAAAACGGCGTTTACAAAGACTTGATGAAGTTGTACAGTTTCGGTGATGTATTGGACAATCTTTACAATTCCAATTCATCTTACAATCTGTATTTTGACAAGGACAAAGTAAGACTTGTGAATAACTATCAACACAGGAATAAGGAAACCCAAAAACATTTTGCCGCCGTCTATCAAGGTAAAAAGAACAAGAAACTGATGTCCCTGATCTCTGACAAAAGCATTGGTTATTATGCTGTGAATCTGGATGGATACAAGTATTTTGATCTGATGTACAACCTATTCGAGAATAATAACGGAAATGGTAAATATCAGAAAGAATTGGCATTGATGATGGAAACTGTGAAAATCGTATTGGATGAAGAAGCCATTTCCAAGATCGCTCCTGGAAACGGGATTTTTGTTCTGAATGCACTGAATACCAAAAAAGTGGATTACACAGATTATGAATACGATGAGAACTACAACAGCAAAGAACTAAGGAAAACCAAAGACGTGGTAGTTCCTGATTTTACCTTTGCATTTGCAACTCAGAATGACAATTACTGGAAACGCGTTTTTGATGTTTTGGCTACTAATAAAGAATTATCGGAACAGTTCGGGAAAAATGGCGATATCTATTATCTGAAGAAAGACCCGAAAAACAGCAATTATATCGATCAAATATTTTTCACAGTAAAAGACGGCGTCGTTTATCTGAGTTCTTCTCTGGATAATCTGATGGTGAAAAAACAATCTGCAACTTCTGAGAAATGGGCAAAAGATGCAGCGAAGCATCCAGCTTCTGGAAGTATCAATATGCAACGATTGATGTTGGGTCTGGAAAAAGAATTCAAAACGATCTCGGAAAAAAAGGCTTTGAACTTGTTTAAGAAAAATGTGGGCGATGTTTATTTTAAGACCGATGTAAAAGGCGAAAGCTTAGAAACAGAATTCAATTACACGACGCCCAATTCTTCTGAAAACAGTTTGATGTATTTCTTTGATTTTTGTAATGATCTGATCAAAATTTCTGAAAAGGAAACGTCAACCGCTTTGTAAATGAAAAGAGTAATTGCCTTTGTAGCATTCATTTTTGTGTTGGCGGTGGTCAGCTATTTCGTGTGGTCTCTGAAGGATAAAGATTTGAAGGCAGTTCCCAGAAATACAGACGTTTTGCTTCTGGTCGATTCTAAAAAATTGTCGGAGCAATATATTTTAACGTTAATAAAAAATCCGTCCAAATGGTTTGGAACTGCAAAGGGTTCATCTAAAAAGAGTGGAGTAGCAGTTCCGGATTATATCCAGATTTTCCATTTGAAAGGCACGAGTTTTTCTCAGTGGTACAGCGTTTTTGATATTTCGGATAAAGAGGAATTAATCAAATTTTTGAATAATAAAGGTTTTAAATTAATTAATAATAATTTTTACAAAAAAGACCAGTTTTCCGTGAAAATCGAAGCTTCGAAGTGTGTTGTCGGATTTTCAAATTTAAATTTTGATAGTGTAGCGACTGAGATTTTAAAGTCAAAATTCAAAAATTTATACGCTGACGAACTTATTAATAACTCAATTGCCAGCGTTTCTTATCTCGCAAAGTCCAAGATTCATAAGTTTGCGGTTTATTTGAATGATGATAATATCGAAATCAAAACAAAAACTGTCGACGATAATTTTTCGGCGATGATTTCAGATTTGGACAAGCAAACTTCATTTTTAAAATTGAATTTAGATTCCACCAACATAAAATTTGCTTCCGAATTATTCAATAAAAAACTGAGTGATTCCATCAAAATCAATTCGCTTTCAGCTGTTTCAGAGCTCGAAATGGTGAATGACAAGATCATAAGCTACAGCTACGATGACAATTTCAATGAAGTGGAGAAAGTGAGTTATCAGAAGCTTTTGCAACCCAATTATTCCATCAAGCTTCAAAGCTGGGAATCGGAAAATCTATGGCTGTATTTTCAGCAAAAGAGTTGGATCAATGCTCAAAATCAATTTACACCAATTCCATTTCAGCCGAATATCATTAAGAAAAACGGCATTGACATTTCAATTAGGTCAACAAGAAAGGACATAGAATTTGGAAAGAGTTTTTCTGGTAATTATGTTTTTATTAAAAATAATCCGTTATTAATTAAGTCAATCAAATTGCTTTCGCCTTCAGAAAAGAAAACCATCTCGAATATTGATTATGGTTTTTATGGAAACAAAGGTGATTATTATTACTTGAAAATTAACTTTAAAAAAGATAAATTACCACTTATTTTAAGATGGTAAATTAGACCAAAATGCAGATGGATTTTTTTGAGATAGTGTCTTTAAGAACAGTTGTACATTACTTTTTACACTTGGTTTTTCCGATAGCGATCGCTTACGTTCTTTTTAGAAGTGATTGGAAAAAAGCCTACTTTATTTTGCTTGGGACAATGTTGTTAGACGCAGATCATTTGCTGAGCACGCCTATTTTTTGTCCCGACCGTTGCAGCATCAATTTTCATTTGTTGCACACTTATTGGGCAATGGGAATTTATGTATTGCTCCTGTTTTTCAAAGGTGTTCCTAGGGTCATTGGTGTCGGACTACTGTTCCATATGCTGACAGACTGGATCGACTGCCAATTGCACATGATGAATCTGTAAAGAAAGAAGTTTAACTTCTAGCATTCATCATTTTGTGGTGCATAATTCTGGCGATGTTCAAAGCGCGCGCAATCGCAGTTTCGGTATTTTGACCTTCGAAGTTTTCATGGACAGTTTCTTCCCAGATCTGCAGCCAACGGTTGAAATGCCTTTCTTCCAACGCAACAACTTCATTGATCGGGAAATGAACACGCATAGGATTACCTTCGTAAACAGGATTTCCCAAAAGAATACTTTCCCAGAAATTATACATTTTCGGCAGATGTTTGTTAAGCTCTATCTTTGCAACATCTGTGAAAAAAAATCCAATGACATCGTCTTTTATGACTTTATCATAGAACTTATTGACCAGCGTCTCTACGTCTGCTCTGCTTGTAATATCTTTCATAATACAAAGTTATGGATTTTGTATCAAGTTGAAAATAAGATTATTATCAGTTTTTTTTATCTTTGCTGAAAATTAATAATGTTCACTTTCACTGTTTTACCAACTTTAGTAATCATAACTTTTATTATTGTCATCCTCTACAAACATTTTGTGAAAAAGGATAGGCAGGATTTGAAGTCATCTTTCCTATTCGCTCTGTTTTTTTCGGTGATTTGGGGTGGTCTATATTATTTAGTATTTTCATAATAAAACTACTAATTTTGCAAAATGGATCTAGAATTCTTTAAAAAGCAAGCCCAACAAAAACAGAAAGAACATCGGAAATTTTTGGACGGACTCAAAAAGAAACCGCCGAAAAATCTGGATTATTTGACTTTGGAAACCCACGAGGAAACCTTCCAAGAGATCGATTGCCTCAGTTGTGCTAATTGTTGTAAAACCACAGGTCCACTTTATACGGAAAAAGACATCGAGCGCATTTCCAAACATCTGCGAATGAAACCCGCCGACTTCGAAGCCAAATTTCTAAGAGTAGATGAAGATCAGGACAAAGTGCTTCAAGATCTGCCTTGTTTTTTCCTGAATGAGGACAACACTTGTTCGATCTACGACGTTCGTCCAAAAGCCTGTCGCGAATATCCGCACACAGACCGTAAGAAGATCTATCAGATCAATAATCTCACAATTCAAAATACTTTGATTTGTCCTGCAACTTATGTTTTTGTAGAGAAATTAAGGAAGGTTTTGGAGAAATGAGACTAATAAAGTTATCATAAAAATCTTAGCAATTCATAACTTTAACATAACTTGGTTTGATGTTTGTCATTGATAATCAAATCAATAAAAATAAAGTATTATGAAAAAGTTAATCACAACAACAGCATTTCTAGTCTTTGGGACGATATTTATGACGGCTCAAACGACAAAGAAAAAAGACAATACGGTGAGATCAGCTGAGAAACCAGCTAATAGTACGGAAATGAAAATGGAAACTCAGGTTCAGCCAAATGGAATGAACAGGACTATAGATACAGCAGCGGTCAATAACAGGTCCAAGATGCAAACCAATCCAAATAGGATCCAGCAAAATCAAGCTTTTCCAAATAACGGAACTTTGCAGAATCCAAACACAACATTACCAAATAATGGAACGTTGCAAAACCCAAATAGCACAATGCCTAACAATTCTACCACCTCACCACAAGTAATGCCTGTGAGTCCTGTAGAAGGTACGAAACCAAATAGATAAGATAATTTACAAGAAAAAAACCAGAGCCGATTGTTCTGGTTTTTTATGATTTTAATTTAGAATGATTGATTTAAATAGATATAATAAAAAGTTGGTTTGATATTTGGCTTTGTTAATTATCATTAAAAATAAATCATTATGAAAAAGATAATAACAACCGCAACATTTCTCGTTTTTGGAACAATGTTGATGATGGCGCAAACCACAAAGAAAAAAGAAACCAAATCGACTTCTACAAGAACAGAAATGAAAGCAAAGTCTTCTGTTCAGCAAAACAATATACCCAAAATGGTGGACACTGCGAATATCGAGCAACGACAAAAAGAAGCAGACGAAAAATTGCAACGACAAACAATTCCTCAAAAAGACGGATTGAATAACGAGACTGTAAAACCAGCACAACCACAGCCGGTTCCAGGACAATTAGAATAAAAAAACCAGAGCAAATCGCTCTGGTTTTCGTTTTATGCTTTCCAATCTACAACAGCCTTAATAAAAGCTTCTGCATTTTCAACCGGAATATTGGGGAGAATCCCGTGTCCGAGATTCACAATGTATTTATCTTTTCCAAAACGGTCAATCATCTCGTGAACCATTTTCCGAATCGTCGCCGGCGTCGAGTGCAATCTTGATGGGTCAAAATTTCCTTGCAGCGTTACCGAATTATTCGTGAATTGTCTTGCCAATTCCGGCGTAATTGTCCAGTCAACGCCCAAAGCTGATGCTTTAGATTTCGTCATATCTTCCAACGCAAACCAACAGCCTTTCCCGAAAACCACAACGTGCGTCAACGGTGCTAGAGCTTCCACGATTTGATTGATGTATTGCCAGGAAAACTCCTGATAATCCGCTGGCGAAAGCATTCCGCCCCAACTGTCAAAAACCTGAACGGCAGAAACACCTTTCTCCACTTTTCGTTTCAAATAAGCAATCGTCGTGTCCGTAATTTTCTGTAATAATTTATGCGCCGCTTCCGTTTGAAGGAAACAAAAAGATTTCGCAATATTGAAATCCTTAGAACCTCTTCCCTCGATGCAATAGCAGAAAATCGTCCAAGGCGAACCCGCAAATCCAATCAACGGAATCTCATTGTCCAACTTTTCCAAAGTCATTTCTATCGCATCGAAAACGTAACCCAAAGTCTCATTCACGTCTGGAACAATTACATCATCAACTTGTTGAACAGTTCTGATAGGTTCGTCCAACCAAGGTCCAACAGATTCCTTCATTTTGAAATCGATGCCCATCGCTTGCGGAACCACCAAAATGTCCGAGAACAAAATCGCCGCGTCCAAAGGAAATCTTCTGATCGGCTGAACCGTAATTTCCGAAGCCAATTCCGGCGTCTGGCATCTTGTGAAAAAGTCGTATTTGTCGCGCAACGCAATGAATTCCGGCAAGTATCTTCCGGCTTGTCTCATCATCCACACGGGCGGTCTTTCCACGGTTTCGCCTCGCAAGGCCTTCAAGTATAGGTCGTTCTTTATCATTTTCTTAAATTTTTTGGGCGCCATTTTCCGCCTTCCGTTCCCAATCTTTTTGCCTTGGCTTTTCCAGCCACAAAAAAGGATTTCCACTCAAGTCGGGGCGCGCTTCGCAAAGTTTCAACTTTAGTCTTCCAAATCAGCTTTTCCGGCAGTTGAACTTTCCTTAGAAATCAAATTCAACAAATCGGCTAACGTATTTTTATGACTTGTAATTATTTTATTTTCAGTGAGTTTCTTCAATTCTGAAGTCGTCGTTTTTCCAATCGAAAAAATCTTCAAATCCCCCAAACCATTGAACTTCGCAAAACTACGAACTCCGCTCGGACTGAAGAAAACCACAGCCTGATATTTCTCATTGATTTTCGGAAATAGTAGCTCGGTCTTATAAACAGGGATTTTCTTGTAAGAAATATTCTGCAAAGGCAATTTCTCATCCAAAACATCCAACGCCAAATCACCACAAAAATGCAGAAACTTTTCATTCACAGAATTTTCTGTAATAAACTGAGACAATTCGCTCGCATTCTTACAAAGTTTGAAAGTCCCAAAATTATGTTTCCTCAATTCCTTTTTAGTCTGCGAACCAACGGCGTAGATCTTATTATAATTTTTCTCAGCAAAATTCTCATTCGCGTCGAAACCATTTTCAAAAAAAGCTTTCACGCCATTCACACTGGTAAAAATCAAGGAATAATTCTTCAAATCGAAAGTTTTCGTTTTAATGAATTCCGTTTTGATGACCTCCACAAAATCAACTGACGTTTCCGTTCCCAATTTCTCAGCAACTTTTTCTTGGTCCAGTGATTTTGTAAAAAGGATTTTCATTGTGAGGATTTTACCACAAGGTTCACTAAGTTTTTTCACGAAGAACACAACGATTTTTTTAACTAGTGCGCTTTGTGAAATCCTTTGTGTCCATTGTGGTTAAGTATTTTAAAGGCTTTTTCTAATTACGTCCATCAATTCCTTTCCGCCGTTTTCCAAAACCTTCAAAGCTAATTTCGCTCCAAAATTCTCAGATTGGTTCCAGTCAAAGATCTCATCCGTTTCGATGCAATCTTTTCCATCAAGCGAACAAAGTCTGCCAACGAATCGGATTTGATTTCCAATCAATTCAGCTTTTGCACCAATCGGCGCCGTACAACCGCCTTCCAAAGTTTTCAGGAATTCTCTTTCTATAGTAATGCAAATCTCAGTTTCCTTATGAGAAATCGATTTTAAAATATCGCTCAATTCTGGATTGTCAATTTTGCTGGCAATTGCAACAACACCTTGCGAAGGCGCTTGCAATAAAAACGGGATTTGCTCATATTCCACATCCAGATTCATCCTTTTGATTCCAGCTAAAGAGAAAAGAGTCGCATCAGCAACGTCTCCGTCCAGTTTTTTCAAACGTGTTTGAACATTTCCACGGATGTCCGTAAATTCAGTTTCCGGAAATTCCTTCAACCAAAAAGCGCGTCTTCTCAAACTGCTGGTTGCAATTTTCAAAACATTCAAATCCAAAGCTTCCGCATCTTTATTTCTTACCAAAACATCTTCCGGAAAATCTCTTTCCAAAACTGCCGAAATCTGAACATTTTCAGGCAAAAGCGTCGGAACATCTTTCAAGGAATGAACGGCAATGTCAATCTCATCATTAAGCAAAGCAATGTCCAGATCTTTCGTGAAAATTCCCGTGATTCCCAATGCGTAAAGCGGTTGATTCAGGTTTTTGTCGCCAGAACTGATGATTGGAACGATTTCAGTTTGTAATCCAAGATTCTGAAGTTTGGCTTCAACTTCGTGAGCCTGCCAAAGGGCAAGTGGACTATTTCTGGTTCCTATTCTTATGGTTTTCATTGTTTTACTGTTTGTGGATGTCGAGGATTTCCTCCATCAATTTTGTGATTTCGTCGGCACGCGAAGGATTTTCCATAATGTATTTCGCAAATCGATTCGTGATTTTCTGAACCAGATTGTTGGACAGTTCCATATCTTCGATTTTGGCGTAATGGAATTTCTTATGGATATTATGCATTTCGTTTTCCTCGATTTTCTTCAAAGAATTTTTGAAATGATTGATTTGAGGTGCTAGTTTTCTTTTCTTTTCCCAATCGGCAAATTCCTTAGCCATTTCCTTGATGATGCCTTCCGCTTTCGGGATTTCCTTCTTGCGCTGTTCCATCGTTTCTTGGATGGTCTGCGAAAGTTGGTCCACGTCTATCAAAGTCACGTTTTCCAATTTCCCTATTTCCTTCTGGACATTGTTCGGCATCGAAAGGTCGATGACAAGCATTTCCTTGTTTTTAGGAAAATTGGTGTCGTCGATAATATATTTTTGAGCGCCGGTTGCAACAATTAGAACATCGGTTTGCTTCAATTCTTCGGGGAACGTTTCAAAATCGATTTGAGGAATGTTGTATTTGTCAGCAATCTTTTCAGCTTTTTCAAAAGAGCGGTTGGCTATTTTTATTTTTGGCTGATAGATGTGCTTTACCAGATTTTCAATCGTGTTTTGGCCAATTTCGCCAACACCCAAAAGCAAGATATTCTTCTCGTGAATGTGTTTTGTATTGTTCAAAATATAATGAACCGCAGCGTAAGAAACCGAAGCTGAACCTGTGCTGATCCCCGTTTCGTTCTTGATCTTCTTCGAAATTTGAATCGAAGAATTGATGGCGCGTTCCAAATATGGATTAGAAAAATCTTTGTATTTTTTGAATCGGTGATATGCGTTCTTGATCTGAGAGACGATCTCGAAATCACCAATGATCTGACTTTCTAGACCGGCCGCTACACGGAAAAGGTGAAACAAAGCATCTTCTCTTTGTAGCACATTCACGTATTTCAGAAACTCGGAAAGCGAAACGCCAACTGTGTTGCAATATAGTTCTGCAATGTGAAGATAATTCTTCGTCGTAGAGTAGATCTCTGTCCTGTTGCAAGTGGAAACCACGAATGCGTCACCATAATCCTGCTCGTGGATCTGGTTGACAAACGCTTTGATATGATCATCGAAAAATGCAAATCTCCCACGGGTTTCTGCATCGGCTTTTTCATAACTGATGCTAAGAACGGCCAGGTCTGAGGTTTGATGAAATTTATTTTTAGTGCTCATTTTCAGTCTGCAAATTTACAATTTTTAATACAAAGACTCTTTCCGAATTTCATTTTGAAAAATTGATAAAATCTATAGGCAAAACTTGGAATCGTGTAAGAATTGTAAAAATTTTAAAGTTTTGGTGTGAGAGTAATAATTTTTGATATTTAATTGATAATTAGATTTTTTTTAAGGGATAAATTATTGAAATTTTAAGGAAAATTTAACCAAATTATTTTTAATTCGAGATAGAGAATGACTCTAAATTTATATCTTTGTAAACTTAATAATTACTGAACGAAATGGGTATAATGGATATGTTTACGCAAGAGATTGCGATCGACTTGGGAACTGCGAACACACTTATCATACACAACAACAAAATAGTTGTAGATCAGCCGTCTATCGTTGCGATAGAGCGCTCGTCCGGCAAACCGATTGCCGTAGGTGAACAAGCAAAACATATGCAGGGGAAGACCCACGAGGATATCAAAACCATTCGCCCGTTGAAAGACGGTGTGATCGCGGATTTCCACGCTTCAGAACATATGATCAAGGAATTCATCAAACAAATTCCAGGGATCAAAGGAAAACTTTTCCAACCTGCACTTAGGATCGTGATCTGTATCCCTTCAGGAATTACCGAAGTTGAGAAAAGAGCGGTAAGAGATTCAGCTCAAAAAGTGAATGCCAAAGAAGTTCGTTTGATATATGAGCCAATGGCAGCTGCAATAGGAGTTGGGATCGATGTTCAGAAGCCGGAAGGTAATATGATCATCGATATAGGTGGTGGAACTACGGAAATTGCTGTGGTTGCATTGGGAGGAATCGTTTGTGACAAGTCTGTCAAAATTGCAGGTGATGTTTTCACAAATGATATTGCTTATTACCTGAGAACGCATCATAACTTATACATCGGGGAAAGAACTGCTGAGAGAATTAAAATCGAAGTTGGTTCTGCTGTGGAGGAATTAGATGTTCCAATTGATGATATTCCTGTACAAGGTCGTGATCTGATCACTGGGAAACCAAAAGAGATCATGGTCAACTATAAAGAAATTGCTAAAGCGCTTGATAAATCGATCATCAGAATCGAAGACGCGGTGATGGAGACTTTATCTCTTACGCCTCCGGAATTAGCTGCTGATATCTACAAAACGGGTATCTATCTTGCTGGTGGTGGTGCTCTTTTGAGAGGTTTGGCAGACAGACTTCACAGAAAAACGGGACTTCCTGTTTTCGTGGCAGAAGATCCTTTGAGAGCAGTGGTAAGAGGAACCGGAATTGCTCTTAAGAATATGGACAAATTCAATTTCCTTATCAAGTAATTAAGATTTTTCTCAAGTTTTTAGATGGGTGCTTTGCTGAGATTTTTTTCTAAGAATGCTTTGTTTGTGTTCTTTGTCTTTCTGCAATTGGTTGCAATTGTACTTATTTTCAGCAAGAATTCTATGCAGCAAAGTTTCATTGCGGCTAGAGCTGCGGCTTTCAATTCGTGGGTGTCTGGATATATAGATGAAGGAACTTCTTATCTGAAATTAAAACAGATCAATGAAGACCTTGTCACTCAAAACAAAGCCTTGATGTTGGAACTTTATGGAAAAGATAAAGTTGCCAAACCAAATTTCCGAAAAGTTTACGACACGATCGGCGGTGGACAGATCTATACTTTTGTAGATGGAGAAGTTGTTTTCAACAGCATCAACAGACGCGATAATTATTACACGATCAACCGTGGACGTCTTCAGGGCGTGAGTTCCAATATGGGTGTTATCGCTCCCAAAGGAATTGCTGGGATTGTGATCAATACTACTGATAATTATTCATTAGTTAAATCGATATTGAGTGTCAATAAAATAAAAATCAGCGCGTCGCTCAAAAAATCTGGCTACTTCGGCACATTGTCGTGGAAAGGCGATGACACTAGAACGATGACACTAGCTGATATTCCAAAATACGTTCCTCTGAAAGTTGGTGACACTGTTGTGACCGATGGCAAATCATCCATTTTCCCAGCTGGCGTTTTGGTTGGAACAATTGCAGGTTATGAAGTGGATAGCAAAACCGGTTTCTGGGATATCTCTGTAGAACTCAGCGAAAAGATCGGAAAACTAAGTAAAGTTTATGTGGTACGAAATCTGAAAAAATCCGAAGTTCAGAAAATAGATGATTCATTAAAAGTTCAAATTAAAAAAGATGATCAGTAGAAACGTTGTGTCAGATCTGGCTTTGATCGCAATATTGACGGCTTTTCAGATCTTTATTCTGAACAGGATCGCTCTATTCGGGCAATATATTCCGGTACTTTATCCGGTTTTTGTAATGTTTTATCCTTTCTTTAGAAATAGATTTCATTTTTTAGCATTGAGTTTTATTTTAGGGTTATGCGTGGATGCATTTCTTGGAACTTGGGGGATCAATGCATTTGCTACAACAGTTGTAGCTTATTTCAGAACAATTATATTCAGGACTTCTACAGATACGACAACAGATTTTTTCTCTTTCCAAAGTATCCAATGGACACAGTTCATCTTCTTTATTGTGACCAGCATCTTCATTCATCAGCTTTTGGTGCAGTACATCGAGTTCTTTAAGTTCGATAGATTTTTTGAAATTTTATTTAATGTAATAGTTACCAGTATAATCTCGTTTGTATTTATATTAGCCTATGCATTAGCATTTAAGATCAAGCAAAAAGTCTGAAACCGGAAGAACGTATATGATAAAAACATTATCACATTGAGGTTGCATATGTCCTCTGAAAAAATATTAAAGCACATATGAAGTCACAATATCTCAAGATCACACTCGCCCTTTCTATCATTGCATTGATGTTCATTGCAAGGCTTTCCTATCTGCAATTATTCACAGACCGATATGCCTTGAACGCTGCGAATACTTCTATCAAAATAGAATATGTCATCCCGCCGAGAGGTGTCATCTTTGACCGGAACGGAAAGATATTGGTTGGAAATCAGCCTTCTTTTGAGATTTCTTACACTGCAGCACTTCTGAAACCGGATTTCGATACGATTGGATTTTGTAAATTATTGGGAATTACAGAGCCTGAGTTCATCCAAACGATGAAAAATATAGAGAAGGAAAAGTATTATTCCAAGTTGACGCCAATGACTTTTATGAAAAATCTAAGTCGTGAGGAAATGGCAAGAATTCAGGAATTGATCTTCAAATATCCAGCTTTCAGCATCGTTCCACGTCCGCAAAGACAATATGAGGTCAACACTTCGGGAAACCTTTTGGGATATACCAACCAGGTCAATGATGCGGATATCAAAAAAGATTCAACTTACTATTTACCAGGAGATTTTGTAGGTAAAAGTGGTGTGGAGAAATCTTACGAAAAAGAACTTCGAGGTGAAAAGGGAATGAAATATATCCAGAAAGACATTCGCCAGAGAAGCATCGGTTCTTACAAAAATGGAGAACTGGACAAAGAAGTGGTTACAGGAAAGGATCTTACCTTGACCATCGATTATGACCTTCAAAGAATGGCCGAAGAGATGCTCGTGAACAAACACGGCGCAGTTGTCGCTCTCGATCCAAACAACGGAGAGATCCTGACAATGGCAACTGGTCCGGATATCGACCCAAATCTTTTCACCGGTCCCAATAAATCTAGAAACCTTTACAAATTAGCCAACGATACGATCTTCGAAAACAAACCGACTTTCGATAGGTCTGTTCAGGCTGCTTATCCTCCCGGATCTACTTTCAAATTGCTCACAGCTTTGGCCGCAATGGAAATGGGCGTGATGACAGACCAAACGATCTTTCCGTGTGGAAGAGGATTTTTTTACCGAGGAAAAAGTATCAAAGGTCACGGGGGTGCAGATCCGCTGATTCCGTCAATCCAGGTTTCCAGTAACTGTTATTTTACCTATGCTTATTTGGCCATCATCAAAAAGTATCCTGGAAATCCTTCTAAAGGCGTGGATGAATGGAAAAAAATCATCAACAGTTTTGGGGTGGGAGAATTCCTTAATAATGATCTAGCCGTTGGTGCAAAAGGCAGGATCCCTTCTGGCGAATTTTACGAAAAACGAATGAAGTCCATCTATAAGGCAAGTGGCTCCAAAAGGACAGATTTCAAAAATTGGGACGAGATGCCGACCGGAGCGATATACAACGGCATGGGACAAGGTGATGTTCTTTTAACACCGCTTCAAATGGCAAACTTCGTAGGTGCAATTGCCAACAAAGGCTGGTACTACACGCCGCATATCGTTAAATCTGTTGACGGAAAACCAAATCCAGATCCAAGATTCAAGAAGAAACATATGACCATGATCCAGAATCCTCAATACTATAATGTTGTCCTTCAAGGGATGGAAGCGGTAATGATAAAGGGAACGGGAAGAAGTCTGAAATCAAAAGATTTTACGCAACTGGCGAAAACAGGTACAGCGCAGGTTCCGCAAGGAAAAGATAATTCGATCTTTGTATTGATCGCGCCTGCAGATAAACCCAAAATTGTTGTAGTTGCAGTGATGGAGCATGCAGGATTTGGAGCAACGTGGGCTGGTCCAGCTTGTACCGTAATTGCTGAAAAATATATCACTGGAGAACTGAAGAGAGAAAATCTGTATAAGAAAATGATCACGTCCAGCTTTATGCCGGAGTACAGAAGACAATACATCTCCGAGATGAAACGTAAAGGCTGGTACAAAGAACCACCGAAAGATTCCGTGAAACTGAAAAGGATCAAAGATAGTCTCCAGGCCATCGAAAATAAAAAATTAAAGAAAGAAAGTTCACAAGTTAAACCTTTAAAAACCGGTGCGAAATGAAGTGGACAGAAGGGATTGATAAATTAGGAATTGCGCTTTATTTGATGCTTTGCATTTTCGCTATCTTCAATATTTATAGCGTGAAAGCCGATTTGGGACAAAAGCAACTGATTTTCTTCGGGATTTCTTTGTTTGTTGGGATGATGATTTTCTTTATGAGAACCAAATTCTTCGAGAACATGTCCCCAATTATTTATGTTGGAGGTGTCTTGCTTTTGATTGGTTTGTTTCCTTTCGGAACTGAGATCCTAGGTCAGAAAAACTGGTATAAGTTCGGAGGATTCACGATGCAGCCGGTTGAATTTGCCAAAATTGGAACGACGCTGATGCTCGCCAACTACGCTTCAAACCAGGATTTTGACATCAAAAAGAAAAGGTCACTGTATACTTCTATAGGCATTGTTGCAATACCAGGAATTGTCGTTTTAATGATTCCGGATGTTGGATCACTTTTGGTGTTTTTTGCATTCACATTAGCACTTTACAGAGAAGGGCTATCAGGATGGTTATTCGGTATCATTTTTTTCTTTGCTATAATTTTTCTGACTTCATTAGGAATTCACAATATAGATTTAGAAAACTCAAACCGGAATTTGTTGTTTTTTGTCATTTTTATTTTATTGATTGCCACAGGTCTAATATTCCTTAATTTTCGAAGGATCCCTTGGAATATCATCTCTATATTATCAATTGTTGGAGCTTTGGTTGTAGTTTGCAGCATAGCTTATGCCTCTCCCAAGATATTAGAGAAATTACCCACACACCAAAGACAAAGAATAGATGTTCTATATAAAGGAGAGAGTAAAAAAGAATTCAGAGACAATATTGGTTATAATCTACTCTATTCCAAAACAGCCATTGGCTCTGGAGGATTTATGGGAAAAGGCTACAAGCAAGGTTCCGTAACGCAAGGTAGATTCGTTCCTGAGCAGGAAACCGATTATATCTTCTGTACGGTTGGCGAAGAGTGGGGCTTTCTGGGAAGTACGCTTTTGATTATTTGTTATTCCGTTTTCATTGGGAGGATCTATTATCTCGCAGAAAATCAGAAATCCACTTTCAATCGGGTTTTTGGTTACAGTTTCGCCTCGATCTTATTGATCCACTTTGCGATCAATCTTGGTATGGTCATGGGACTTTTCCCGACGGTTGGGATTCCGTTGCCGTTCTTCAGTTATGGAGGAAGTTCTCTCTTGGCATTTTCGATAATGACCTTTATTTTCTTTAAACTCAATTACGCTGACAAAAATAGTTTGGTTTAATTTGTTTTAATTCCCCAATGGTATGTTAATTGTTGCGGAATTCTAAACAAATAAATAAAACTTATGAAAAAAATTATTTTATGTGCGTTTGTATTGGGAAGTCTTACAATGCAAGCTCAAAAGATCAGTTTAGGAAAGGCAACGGACATTGCTGGAAAAGGTTTGAAAGCAATGACTTTTACCAATGCTGATGCTGCAAAACTAGCCAAAGAATCTGTAGATTGGATGGACAACAACAATCAGGTGGCTGGCCCAAAAGATCCTTACACTGTAAGATTGAACAAGCTTTTTGCAAAACACAAATCTCAAGACGGATTAAATCTTAATTACAAAGTTTACAAAGTGAAAGACATCAATGCTTTTGCTTGCGCAGACGGCAGCGTGCGTGTCTTTTCTTCTTTAATGGATATTATGACAGATGATGAGCTGCTGGCCGTAATCGGTCATGAGATCGGTCACGTTAAAAATGAGGATACCAAAGATGCGATCAAATCTGCTTACTTGAAAGCAGCTGCATTGGACGCGGCATCGGCTTCTTCAAATACTGTCGCTGCACTAAGTAATAGCCAAATTGGTGAAATGGCAAATGCGATGTTAGACGCTACACACAGCAAAAAACAAGAATCTCAGGCCGACACATATTCGTACGATTTTATGAAAGCAAACGGATATGATGTTGTGGGTGCATACAGAGCCTTCAAAAAATTAGCTTTGTTATCAGAAGGTGGATCGGCTCAATCTGGATTCCAAAAGATGTTCAACTCGCATCCGGATAGCAATAAAAGAGCAGAGGCTATCAAAAAGAGAGCAGAGAAAGACGGACTTTGGAAAGATCCGGGAACAGTTTCTCTACCAACTACAAAACTTACAAAATAAAAAATTAAAGCAGCCAATCGGCTGCTTTTTTTTAGTTCTTTACCAAAACCAGATATTCCCAGGGTTTCAAATTAATTGTCGTCTTTTCAGAATTAATATTAAAGATCTTTCCAGTGAACAATTCCCGATATTGGCCATAATAATATTTTGTATCGACATTCGTTGGAAGACTTTTATCGGAGAAATTATAAATGGATAGGACAGCATCATTGTTCTTTTCACGATAGATGGAGAGAACATCACTCATCTGATTGTTTGTAACTCTTATCATTTCACCTCCAGATTTTCCATTCCACAAAGCTTGGTTTTTATGTTTCAAATCGAATAACTTCTGATAAATTCCATAGAATTTGTGATTTTTCCAAACGATCTCATCTTTCTCGAAGAACTCAAGACTTCTGTCCAATCCAGCTTCCTGACCGCTGTACACCAGAGGCATTCCGTTGGCTGTTCCACAAAGTACCATCGCCGTTTCCAATCCTTTACCAAAATTAGAAAACTGATTGCCTTCCCAGGAATTTTTGTCGTGATTGTCTGTGAACAACATTCTGTAAGAGTCTAATGGGAAACTTCCGACGTCGTGCGCCATGTATTCGTAGAGGGCTTCTGCGCCTTTTCCACCTGTTGTCGCCAATTTCAGTTTGTCCCAAAGCGACCAAGAGTAGGTCGCGTCAAAGGATTTTTTGTATAGGTCACGCGATTCCCATTCGGCAAGCATAAATACGGGTTTTATCGCATCCATTTCTTCCCTCGCATTGTCCCAGAAATCTACGGGAATAAAACCTGCAACGTCACATCTGTAACCATCAATGTTGGCTTCTTTTACCCAATATTTCAATGCGCCGGTCATGTATTCTCGGAAGTCTGGATTGTTGTAGTCAAAATCGATGACATCGTCCCAATCATACCAAGGTGTTGGTTGGAAGTTGCCTTCTCTGGATTTGGTGTACCAGTCCGGATGTTCCTTGGTCAAAGGATTGTCCCAAGCAGAATGATTCCCTACCCAATCGATGATGACGTACATTCCCATCGAGTGGATTTTGTCAACCAATGTTTTAAAATCCTTCAAAGTTCCAAAGTCCGGATTCACGCCTTTGAAATCTTTTACGGAATAATAACTTCCCAATTTTCCCTTTCTGTGTTCTTCACCAATGGGATGGATTGGCATGAGCCAAAGAATATCGACACCCATTTTTTTGAGTCTTGGCAAATGTTTTTCAAAAGCTTTGAAAGTGCCTTCTTTTGTATACTGTCGGATGTTGACCTCATAGATCGTCGCGTTCTTGCTCCATTCCGGATGTTTGAGTTCTACATAAGGTTTTGGCTGATAGCGTGGGTCTTTGGTCTGAGAGAATCCTAGGAACGGGATCATCAGAAGTAATAATAAGTATTTTAATGAATTCATAAGGTCTATATATTTCTCTAAAATTAAAAAGAGTTTTTCAAACTGGATTTATTAATATTCAAATTTCTCCAAAATATTTTCAAAAATAATGCAGCTATTAGTTTAAAAGTTACCGCAAATGATGTAATACGACTTTTAAGATTTAAAATAAAGCCACGGAGTGGCGACCTGTTAATAGAAATTAATCATTACACGAGCAAAGCTCCGTAGGAGCGGCCTGTAAAAAATTAAATAATAACACACACCATTTACAACAAACCTGATTTCAACCACAAACAGGCAACCGCCAACCACAAATAGACAACTGCCAACTACGAATGGGCAACTGCCAACCGCAACCAAGCAACTGCCAGCCACAAACAGGCAACTGCCAACCACAAATAGACAACTGTCAACTACGAATAGGCAACTGTCAACTACGAATAGGCAACTGCCAAACACAACTAAGCCACTGCCAATAGCAACAAGACAACTGTACAACAAAACAAGACTAGTTGCAAACGCAACAACCAAACAACTCCGGTTGCTGAGCGTAGCCGAAGCAAAAAAAAAGCATCCCGAAAACTCGAGATGCTTTTATAAAATTTATTTTAATGGAGGATTAAGCGTACATCTGCTCCTGCAATTCTTTGATTTTCTTATCTCCAAGATATTCGTCGTAAGTCATATCTCTGTCGATGATACCTTTCGGCGTCAACTCGATGATCCTGTTACAAACTGTTCCTAGCAACTCGTGGTCATGAGAGGACAACAAGATGTTTCCTTTGAAGTTGTTCAATGAGTTATTCAAAGTTGTGATACTTTCCAAGTCTAAGTGATTCGTAGGCTCATCAAGCAAAAGAACATTAGCTTTCTGAAGCATCATTCTACTGAACATACATCTCATTTTCTCACCTCCGGAAAGCACTTTACAAGATTTAAGAGCCTCGTCTCCTGAGAAAAGCATTCTTCCCAAGAAACCTCTCATAAATTCTTCGTGACGCTCCTCATCATTCTTCGTGAACTGTCTCAACCAATCCACCAGGTTGATGTCATCTTGGAAGAAATTGGTGTTGTCCAAAGGCATGTGAGATTGGTTTGTTGTAACGCCCCAAGCAATATTTCCTTTGTCTGCAGGTAGATTTCCAGCAAGGATTTCGAAAAATTCTGTGATTGCCAAAGAGTTTCTTGAGATGACCGCTACCTTATCACCTTTCTTAAGATTAAGGTCGATGTTCGAGAATAATAATTCGCCGTCTTTTGTTTTCTCTAGACCTTTGACATCCAGGATCTGGTCGCCAACTTCTCTTTCCGTATCGAAAATGATGGCTGGATATCTTCTTGATGAAGGTTTGATGTCATCGATGTTCAATTTGTCGATCATCTTTTTACGTGCAGTAGCCTGCTTAGCTTTCGCTACGTTGGAACTGAATCGTGCGATGAAATCCTGTAATTCTTTTTTCTTGTCCTCAGCTTTTTTGTTGGCCTGAGCTCTTTGTCTTGTTGCTAGTTGAGAAGCCTGATACCAGAACGAGTAGTTACCTGTGTATAGATTCAATTTTGCATAATCTAGATCGCCGATGTGCGTACAAACAGTATCCAAGAAGTGACGGTCGTGAGATACCACGATCACCGTATTCTCATAATCTGCTAAGAAATCCTCCAACCAAGCGATAGTCGCGATGTCCAAGTCATTGGTAGGCTCATCCAGGATCAGTACATCCGGATTTCCGAACAAGGCCTGTGCAAGTAGAACCCTTACTTTGTCTTTGTTCTCTAGTTCGCCCATCATTTGATAATGCATATCTTCTGAAATGCCAACATTAGAAAGCATCGTCTGAGCATCAGCTTCTGAGTTCCATCCGCCCATCTCGTCATAAACAACACCAAGTTCTCCCGCTTTGATCCCATCTTCATCAGAGAAATCTTCTTTTGCATAAAGAGCATCCATTTGTTCTTTAATGTCGAAAAGCATTTTGTTTCCTCTAAGAATGGTTTCGAGTACAGTAAAATTGTCGTAGGCAAAGTGGTCCTGCTCTAGGACAGACATTCTTTTTCCGTTTTCCAAAGAGGTGTTTCCGGAGGTTGGATCTTGTTTTCCGCTTAATATCTTAAGGAATGTAGATTTCCCTGCTCCATTGGCACCAATGATACCGTAGCAATTTCCTTTTGTAAATTTTATATTGACTTCATCAAAAAGAACTCTTTTCCCGAACTGTAATGATAAATTAGATACTGTTAACATATTGTTTTGTAAGTTTGTGCAAAATTACGAAAATTAGTTGGGATGAGGAAAGCCCGATAGTTATAATAATTTAACACTATGAAAATAGAAAAAACTGTTAATATCTTCAATAAAAGAGCCCGCTTCGAGTATGAAATCCTTGATGAGTATGAAGCTGGTTTAGTCCTGACAGGTACAGAAATAAAATCGCTCCGATCTTCCAAAGCATCAATCACAGAAAGCTTTTGCCAGTTTATTGATGAGGAACTTTACGTCATCAATATGATGATTGATGAATATAAATTGGGAACTTTTTATAATCACAAAACAAAAAGGGAACGGAAGTTGCTACTGCATAATTACGAATTGCAAAAACTTAAAAAAAAGTTAAAGGATGTTGGCAATACGATAATTCCCCTAAAGCTTTATATAAATGACAATGGTAAAGCAAAGCTACTTATATCATTGGCTAAGGGTAAAAAACTGTTTGATAAAAGAGAAGCGATCAAGGACAGAGAGAATAAGGTAAATATCCAACGGATATTAAAGAAAAGTTAAAAAAACTTTGTTTATAAAGAAAAATTATATTTATTTTGCATTATCAATTATTTAATCATTTAATTCTATGAAAAATCTAAAATTAGGAATTACAGCTTTGGCGCTTACTGTTGCCTCTTCTGTTTTTGCGCAAACTACTACTAACCCTTGGGTTATAGGTGTAGGTGCTCATGGAGTGAATCACGTTGCTCAAAGAAACAATTTCAGCAATACGTTCTCATTCAACAATTTTAAGGAAAACTTATTCGGAGTTTCAAAGTATTCAATTACACCGCCACTTTCTAAATTGACAGTTGCAAGAAGCCTTGGTAAAGGTTTAGTATTGGACTGGCAAACGACTGTTGGTAATGTTGACAACAAGAGATTCGCTATGGAGAAGGAATTCTTTTTAATGACTGGTCTTGGTGTTCAATTCAAAGCTGCAGGTCTTTTATGGGACGAAGAGTCTTGGTTTGACCCGTACTTGAGAGTTGGTGCTAACTATTTAAGACATGATTATACAGGTCTTACTTTCCCTGCGACTGATACAAAGTCTGGAGAAGTTCGTTCTGCATATAATGAAGATGGCGACTTGACTGGTAAAGCAAACCACTTCACTGTTAGTACAGGTGCTGGTATCAACTTCTGGGTTACTAAAAACTTCGGTTTAGGTGTTCAAGGAGATTATGTTACTACTCCAGTTGATAAATCAAACGTTGCTAACTTCTGGCAAGCTTCTGCGTCTCTATTATTTAGATTCGGAAATACTGACAGAGATAAAGACGGAATTCCAGACAAGGAAGATGCTTGTCCAGATACTCCAGGTTTACCAGAATTCCAAGGATGTCCTGACACAGATGGAGATGGTATCCCAGACAAAGACGATCAATGTCCAGATGTAGCAGGTCCTAAAGAAAACAACGGTTGTCCTTGGCCAGATACAGACGGAGACGGTGTATTAGACAAAGATGATGCTTGTGTTGACGTTCCCGGTCCAGCTGAAAACAAAGGTTGTCCTTGGCCAGATACAGACGGAGACGGTGTACTAGACAAAGATGATGCTTGTCCTACAGTATTCGGTCTTGCTCAATACCAAGGTTGTCCTAAACCAGCTTCAGCTTACGCTGACGAGGCTACAGGAGCACTTACAAACATCTTGTTTGACTTCAATAAAGCAACTGTAAGAGCAGAATCTGCAGGTAAAATCGAACAAGCTGCTTCTATCCTTAACGGAGCGAAAGATGCTACTTTCTTAGTAACTGGTCACACAGATGCTAAAGGTGCTGAAGCTTATAACTTGAAACTTTCTAGACAAAGAGCTGCTGCTGTAGTTGCTGCTTTAGAAGCTAAAGGTGTAAGTAAAACACAATTGAAATCAGTAGGAGTTGGTGAAAGAGACGCTAAAGTTTCTGAAAAAGCTTCTGATGCTGAAAGACAAGCTGATAGAAAAGTTGTAGTAGAGGCTGTAAACGGCGCTGCTTGGGATGCTCTTCAAAAATCAGATCTTCCAGTAGTAGAGAAAAAAGTAGTTAAGAAAAAAGCTACTAAAAAAAGAAAATAATTAGTAATTAATTTCTAAATATAAATACCTCCAATTTGATTGGAGGTATTTTTTTTGTTTCTATATTTCAGTACTTTTGTAATATAAAATAAAACTTGTAATGGGAAGAGCATTCGAATATAGAAAAGCCTCAAAAATGGCCAGATGGGACAAGATGGCCAAAACGTTTTCCAAAATAGGAAAAGATATAGCACTAGCTGTTAAAGCCGGCGGTACAGATCCAGAAGCCAATCCTGCGCTGAGAAGATGTATCCAGAATGCCAAAGGTGCAAACATGCCAAAGGACAATGTGGAAAGAGCCATCAAGAAGGCAAGTGGAGCAGATGCCGAGAACTACGAAGAAGTAACATATGAAGGTTATGGACAAGGCGGCGTGGCGTTCTTTGTAGAATGTACGACGAACAATACAACAAGAACCGTTGCCAACGTAAGAGCGATTTTCAATAAGTTTGACGGCAATCTTGGGAAGAATGGAGAGTTAGCTTTCATCTTTGATAGAAAGGGGATTTTCACTATCGAGAAAGCACAGATCAAGACAGAATGGGATGATTTCGAGATGGAAATGATAGACGGTGGTGCAGAAGAGATCGATCAAGACGAAACTGAAGTTCTAATCACAACAGCGTTCGAAGATTTCGGAGCAATGTCACATAAATTAGATGACCTAAAAATCGAAGTTAAAAGTGCAGAACTACAAAGAATCCCGAATAATACAAAAGAAATGACGGATGACCAGTTCAAATCCAATATGAAGATGTTAGAACGTTTCGAAGAAGATGATGACGTTCAGAACGTATTCCACAATATGGAATTCACAGAAGCGCAATTAGAAACGCTTTAGTCGGTAATTACCAAATAAAAAATCCTGAAACATAAGTCTCAGGATTTTTTATTTTTATAAAACGCTTTAATTATGCGTTTGGTTCAATAGATACAAATGATCTGTTGTTAGCTTTCTTTCTGAAAACAACTTTACCGTCAACAAGAGCATGCAAAGTGTGATCCTTACCCATACCAACATTTTCACCTGGGTGATGTTGAGTACCTCTTTGTCTGATGATGATGTTACCAGCAATAGCGTTCTGTCCTCCGAAAATCTTTACACCCAATCTTTTAGAATGAGATTCTCTACCGTTTTTGGAACTACCAACTCCTTTCTTATGTGCCATTTTATTTTAAGGTTTTTTGGTTAAAAAATTATTCAGCAGTTTCGCTGGTTTCAGTTACTTCAGCTTTAGCAGCTTTCTTAGGAGCAGCTTTTTTAGCTTCTTTTTTCTCAGCACCAAATCCAGTAATACCAGTTACGATGATTTGAGTAAGAGATTGTCTGTGACCATTTTTCTTCGCATAACCTTTTCTTCTCTTCTTTTTGAAGATGATTACTTTGTCAGCTTGAACGTGGTCAAGAATTTCTACATCTACGGTAATACCGCTTACAGCCGGGGCACCTACAGTTACGGAGCCGTTTACAGTAAGAAGAACTTTATCAAAAGAAACTTTCGTTCCCTTGTCTCCTTTCAAACGGTTCACAAACAACTTTTGGTTTTGCTCAACTTTGTATTGAAGCCCTGCTATTTCTACAATTGCAAACATTGTTTATAAATTTTATATTATTCGAGGTGCAAAAGTACATTTTTTCTTTCTAAAACACAAACACTTATCACAAACTTTACAATAATAATTATTAGGGCAGCTATTTCCGCCTTCCGTTCCCAATCTTTTTTGCTCACGATCTCAGTCTCAATAGAACACGAAGTCCACGCAAAAAAGGATTTCCACTCAAGTCGGGCTGCAGATTCTACATAAAAACACGAGACGAGATTATAAACACATTTTTTGATTCCAAATGAGTCTCAGAAGTCAAACATTTCTGAATTCCCATTCGTATTTTAAAAGAAATCAAATCTAATATCTAAAATCTAACTTCTAACATCTAATATATAAAAGAATACTTATAAATTTGACGACCGAAAATTCTTAATGATGCTGGATTTTATCAAGAAAAATATCGCGCTCATCTGGGCCAAAAAACATATCGCCAAAACAAAAGATTTTAAAACCAATGCGGTCAAGAATCAGGAAGAACTTCTGCTTTCGCTCGTCAAAACGGCTGAGAAAACTCTTTTCGGAAGAGAACATCAATTCGAAACGATAAAAAATATTGAGGATTTTCGAACCAATGTTCCGATTGCTGATTACGAAGATTTGAAACCTTACATCGAGAAGATCAAAAAAGGACAATCCAAAATCCTTTGGCCGGACTTGCCAGAATATTTTGCGAAGACTTCAGGAACAACCTCCGGCGCAAAATACATTCCGATTTCCAAAGAAGCAATGCCGTTTCAAATTGGCGCTGCGCAAAGTGCACTTTTTCATTACATTGAAAAGAAAAATAACGCTGATTTCGTCGGTGGAAAAATGATATTTCTACAAGGTTCTCCTGAATTAGAAGAAATCAATGGCATCAAAAACGGAAGATTGTCGGGGATCGTGGCACATCACATTCCAAACTATCTTCAGAAAAACAGATTGCCAAGTTGGGAAACCAACTGCATCGAAGATTGGGAAACCAAAATCGATAAAATCGTGGAGGAAACTGAAAAAGAAAATATGACCTTGATTTCCGGAATTCCGCCTTGGCTCATTATGTACTTCGAAAAATTGATTGACCGACACGGAAAGAAAATCACAGAGATTTTTCCAAACCTTCAATTGATCATAACTGGTGGCGTGAATTACGAACCTTACCGAGATAAGATGAATGAGTTATTGGGGAAACCTGTCGATATTGTTCAGACGTTTCCAGCTTCGGAAGGATTCTTTGCATTTCAGGATGATTATACGAAAGATGGATTATTGCTTTTGACCAATCACGGGATTTTTTATGAATTTGTTCCTTTGGAAGAATTCGGAAAACCAAATGCAAAAAGATTGACACTAAAAGACGTGGAACTTAATAAAGATTACGCCTTGATTTTGACGACAAATTCTGGACTTTGGGCGTATTCAATCGGTGATGTTGTGAGATTCATTGATAAAAATCCGTACAGAATTGTTGTTTCTGGAAGAACGAAACATTTCACTTCGGCTTTCGGCGAACACGTGATTGCATTCGAGGTGGAAGAAGCGTTGAAAGCAACCGTGGAGAAATTTCCTGCACAAATCACAGAATTCCATCTTGCACCACAAGTGAATCCTGCGGAAGGTCTACCTTACCACGAATGGTTCATCGAGTTTGAAAAAGAGCCGGAGAATTTTGAAGCTTTCAAATCTGAATTGGATTTGCAACTCAGAAAACGAAATACTTATTACGACGATCTCATTTCCGGAAATATTCTACAACCTTTGGTGATTGCGAAACTGAAGAAAAATGCCTTCCAGGATTATGCAAAATCCGAAGGGAAGTTGGGTGGACAAAACAAGATTCCAAGGCTTGCAAATGACAGAAAAATTGCATTATATTTGGAAAAACTAAATTTACAATGAGAACTTTTTCTTTTCTGATTGCCTTGCTGATCCTTTTGCAATCTTGCACCACAACCATCTACAGAAGTAGTTTGAACAAAGACGATTTTTCCGCAGTTCAGACGGGTAAGAAATACACTTTTTACGAAAACGGTAAACCAAAATATAAAGCCAGGGTTTCAACTGTGGATGAGAATAAAATTGTGGCGGTTGCAAACAGTCAGGAAGTGAACATTGCGAAAAATGATATCAGAGTGATTAAAAAAAATAATCCTGGCGGAACGACGGCTATCGTTGTAGGCTCTGTTGCTGGTATGACGGCGTTTGTTGCCTTAATCGTTTCGCTGGTCAATAACAGTTCTCCCGATTATTACTATTATTAGAATCTGAATATTAGAATTTGAAAATTTTGGTTGTTGTCCCGACTCTTCAATACACCGACCAATCCCATAGCCCCGATAGGAACGGCATCCTTTTTTGTCATTGCGATTTTTGAAACGTTCAATTCTGTAATAATGTCGTTCGCAATGACAAAAAAGATATAGTGGATAGCGGGATCAAGCTCCTGAAAATCCATCTTTCCAAATTATTTCCTAAAAATCGAATGCCAGTTGGAAGCTATCTGCTATTTTTGCATAATGGTTTCATTTACACCGCTTCGGGTTTTAAAAAATATAGAATTTCGTCATCTTCTCACGGGTAGATTTTTCCTTATCATCGCATTTAGGATGCTGGCAACGTTGCTTGGCTGGTGGGTTTATCAATTGACAAAAGACCCGTTTTCTATTGGTTTGATTGGCCTTTCGGAGGTTGTTCCTGCGGTTTCTTGCGCACTTTATGCTGGTCACGTGATCGATATGAACGAGAAGAAGAAGCTGCTCTTGCTTTGCAATTATGCTTATGTGGTTCTCATCAGTTTGCTCTTGATTCCGGCCTTTCTTGGACATAAATTACATTTTACCGGACACGAAATCACCTATTTTATTTACGCCGTCATTTTCTTTACTGGGATTTGTCGTTCGTTTTTGGGACCGCTGGTTCCTTCTATGATTCCACGGATTGTGAAGCAGGAAAATTTGCCTTATGCTGTCACTTTGAATCAGGCGACGTTTTTGATTGCTTCGGTTTCCGGTCACGCTTTGGGAGGATTTTTGATTGCCTTGATTACGATAAAATGGACTTTGGTGGTGATTGTGAGTTGTATGGTTTTATCGTCTTTGTTTTTCTGGACCATCAATAAACAGTTTTCTGAAAATAAAAATAAAGACGTCAAAATCTTCGAAAGTGTGAAGGAAGGTTTGGCGTACATCTATAAAACGAAGGAAATCCTAGGCGCACAAATGTTGGATATGTTTGCGGTACTTTTTGGAGGTGCAGTGGCTATGATCCCGGTTTTTGCAAGTGATATTCTGAAGGTTGGTTCCGAAGGTTTTGGACTTTTGAATGCGGCTTCCGATATTGGCTCGATGTTGATTATCATTACATTGTCTATGGTTCCGCTTCGTAAAAATCAAGGGAAAATATTGCTTTTTGTGGCGACTGGTTTTGGACTTTGTATCATAGGATTCGGATTGTCGAAAATGTACTGGCTGTCGTTTGCATTCTTGGTTCTGAGCGGAATGTTGGACGGAATCAGTGTTGTTATCCGTGGAACGATTGTCCAGTTGAAAACGCCTGAGGAAATCCGTGGACGTGTTTTGAGCGTGAATTCTATTTTCATAATGTCCAGTAATGAGCTTGGACAGTTTGAAAGCGGATTGACGGCGAAACTGATGGGCGTTGTCCGTTCTGTGGTTTTTGGTGGGACGATGACTGTTTTGACAGCGTTGTTCATCGGCGCGACTTCTAAGAAGTTGAGAAAGATGGAATATTAAGTTGCACGCTTTAACAAAACCTTGTTTGTAACCTAAGAAGAACTCCGGAAGTCTCCTGCAAGTTGTTTGAAACAAACCACGATCTCCGTTGGTTTGAAACAAGTCTGTTTGTAATCAAAGAAGAACTCCGGAGATTTCCCGCAAGTTGTTTGAAACAAAACGCAGTCGCAGGAAGTCTAAAACAAGTCTGTTTCTAACCAACGGAGGACTCCGGAAGTTTCCCGCAAGTTGTTTGAAACAAAATGCAGTCGCAGGAAGTCTAAAACAAGTCTGTTTGTAACCAACGGAGGACTCCGGAGGTTTCCCGCAAGTTGTTTGAAACAAAACGCAGTCGCAGGAAGTCTAGAACAAATCTGCTTGTAACAAAATGCGGTTGCAGGAAGTTTAAAACAAGGTTGTTTGTGACAAAACGCAAATTAGTTTAGGCAAAAACAGACTTGATTGTAAATAAAAAAGGAAGCAAAATTTGCTTCCTTGATTTTTGTTTTAATAGTGACCTTTTAGAGATTCGATATAAATAATTTCGTCAATTACTTCGTAAACAATTCTGTGTTCCATATTGATTCTTCTGCTCCAAGAACCACTCAAACTGTATTTCAAAGGTTCTGGTTTGCCAATTCCTTCAAACGGATTTTGTTGAATGCTTTTTAAGATGTCAGAAATTTTCTTTTGAATCAATTTATTTCCAGACTTCTTCCAAAATTCCAAATCATTCTCAGCTTGTTTGGTGAATTCTATTTCCATAGGTCATCAAGAGCGATTTTTTTTGTTTCCCCTTTTGAGATTTCTTTTCTTGATTTTTCAATCTTTAAAACAAAATCTTTATCGTAAGAATCTTCACTTTCAATGAAATCTACTTCAATCGCTTTGAGAATGGTTTTAATTTTAGCCAGTTCTTTTTTATTTTTTGGATTAATAGTAATTGTCAT
Source organism: Chryseobacterium sp. FP211-J200 (assembly GCF_001643375.1). Classification (GTDB taxonomy): domain Bacteria; phylum Bacteroidota; class Bacteroidia; order Flavobacteriales; family Weeksellaceae; genus Epilithonimonas; species Epilithonimonas ginsengisoli. The sequence goes on along the minus strand of NZ_LSHB01000083.1, from coordinate 41,236 downwards.
TTTGTAATTTTTATTAAAATTAATAAAAATATTTTATATCAAACTTCTGATCTTAGCGATCATATCATCGCCCAATTTATCCGCTTCTTCCTGAGAAAAAGCCTCAGTGTAAATTCTGATGATCGGTTCTGTGTTAGATTTTCTCAAATGAACCCAGTTTTCGGGGAAGTCAATTTTTACTCCGTCAACGGTTGAGATTTCTTCGTTCTTATATTCTTCCTGAACTTTGATTAATAAAGCATCAACGTCGATATCCGGCGTCAGTTCGATTTTCTTTTTACCCATAAAATAACTTGGGTACGTTGCTCTCAGTTCAGAAACGGTTTTGTTTTCTTTAGCCAAATGAGTTAAGAATAATGCAACGCCAACCAAAGAATCACGTCCGTAATGAAGCTCTGGATAGATGATTCCACCGTTTCCTTCACCACCGATTACGGCATTTTTTTCTTTCATTAAAGTCACCACATTCACTTCGCCAACAGCACTTGCAAAATATTCTGAATCCAGGTTTTTCGCAACATCTCTCAATGCTCGGCTGGAAGAAAGATTGGAAATGGCCACGCCTTTTTTATCTTTCAAAAGGTAATCTGCAACGGCAACCAAAGTATATTCTTCACCGAACATCTCGCCTTTTTCGTCCACCAAAGCCAATCTGTCCACATCCGGATCAACCACGATTCCCATATCTGCATTTTCCTTGATGACCAATTCGCAGATGTCGCCAAGATGCTCTTTCAAAGGTTCTGGATTGTGTGGGAATTGTCCGTTTGGTTCGCAATATAATTTCACCACTTCAACACCTAGTTTTTCCAACAAAGGTGGAATAGAAATTCCGCCGGTAGAATTTACAGCGTCAAGTACAACTTTGAATTTTTTAGCTTTTATCGCCTCAACATCAACTGTTGGTAAATCTAAAATTTGTTTGATGTGAATATCAAAAGCGTCATCTCTGGTTTCGTATTTTCCCAAATCATCTACTTCAGCGTAATCGAAATCTTCATTTTCTGCCAAAGCCAAAACATCGGCACCATTTTCTCCGCTGATGAATTCGCCTTTGTCATTCAATAATTTCAAAGCGTTCCATTGTTTTGGATTGTGAGAAGCGGTTAGGATGATTCCGCCGTCAGCTTTCAATTCAGGGACCATAATTTCTACGGTTGGCGTTGTGGAAAGTCCCAAATCAACCACATTGATTCCCAAACCTTGCAAAGTTGAAGCAACCAGAGAAGAAACCATTTGACCGGAGATCCTAGCATCACGACCGATGACAAGCGTTAGATCTTTTTTATTTTTATTGTTCTGAAGCCAAGTTCCGAATGCCGAAGCAAATTTCACCACGTCAAGAGGCGTCAAATTATCGTTTACTTTTCCGCCAATAGTTCCTCGGATTCCAGAGATTGATTTTATTAATGACATTTTTGAATTTTAAGGTTTGGCAAAAATACGATAATCTCGCATTTGGGGAAAAATAAAAGTGTTCGATGTGAACACTTTTTAATTCTAATGAAAAATTGAAGTTTTAGTTTACAATGATTGATGTTGTGACTTGCTGATTTTTTTTAATAGAAATTTCTGGATGTGTTTTGCTAACCCAGACTAGATTATTTCCTTCTTTTTTAAACGCTTCGAAATAATAAGTTGCAGCAATATTACTTGTGATGTAACTTGATAAATCCAAAGTTGCCAATCCATTTGCGTCCGAAGTTGCCTGTTTTTCTATCGTTGGGAGATTGCTGGCAGATGTTACTTTGGTTTTGAACATCATCACAACAACATCTTTTTGGGCAACACTCTGAGAATTTAAAACATTCATTTTGACAAGCGTTGGAGAAGTTTGGGTGGATGTTTCAGTTTCTGTAGAACTAGATTCTTCTGTGCATTCTGATCGGCAGCTTACTAATAAAGAGAATAAAGCTAAACTGTAAAATAATTTTTTCATGAATAAATGAGTTGAATAGTTTTTGTTTATAAAGCTGCTAATCTATAAAATTATTGCAATATTCATAATTTATTTAAGTATTTAGTGTAAATATTTTATTTAGAAAGAAAATCCTTAAGAACACCCACAATCCGAATCACAACCTTTGCCGTCTTTTTTCTTGGAGAAGGTCTTAGCAAATTTCTTAAAAGTAAAGTAAAGCGCTCCCAAAACCAATAATCCGATGATTGCGTATTGTATGATGATTGAGTTTTCCATTTTTCAGATATTTAATTTATTTCAGAATCTGATAAGCAACAAGTGCCGAAAAGTATGCCAAAAGCGTCATGGCAAAAGTCTGCAACATGGTCCATTTCAAACTCTGAGTTTCTCTGTAAACCACGGCGATTGTCGAGATACATTGCATTGCAAAAGCATAGAAAAATAAAATCGAAACGCCAGTTGCAAAACTGAAAACCTTCTCACCATTTGGATGTGTGTCCAATCTCATTTTCTCAATCAATCGGCCTTCCGGAGCTTCATCGTCCAAACTGTAAAGCGTAGATAATGTTCCAACGAAAACTTCTCTCGCCGCAAAACTCGTCAAAATCCCAATTCCCATTTTCCAATCGTAACCCAAAGGTGCAATTGCAGGTTCAATGCCGCGACCGATTTTCCCAAGATAAGATTGTTCTAGTTTCACATTGGAGGCAACACTTTGATTTGCCTTTTCCGAAGGTCCGAAATAACTCAATGTCCAAAGAATAATACTGACGGTGAAAATCACTTTCCCTGCGCCGCTGATAAAGTCCCAAACCTTTCCTAGAACCAATTTGAAGTCATAACCGAATAATGGCATTTTGTAAGTTGGCAAATCCATGACCAGGAAACTTTTGACTTTGGTTTTGATCACATTTTTCAGAATTAATGAAGAAAATAATGACATTCCGAAACCTATAAGATACATTGCCATCAAAGCAATCGCTCTGTATTTAATACCGTAAAAATTCTCGTCTGGAATAATTAATCCGATGATGATGCTGTAAACTGGCAATCTTGCGGAACAAGTCATAAAAGGTGTTACGAGAATCGTGATTAATCTTTCCTTGATGTTTTCAATATTCCTGGTGGACATAATCGCCGGAATCGCACAGGCTGTTCCAGAAACTAGTGGAACAATACTTTTTCCATTAAGTCCAAAAGGGCGTAAAAATCTGTCCATTAAAAAGATAACTCTCGCCATATAGCCGGAATCCTCGAGGAGATAAAGGAAATAAAGTAAAATCCCAATCTGTGGTGCGAATATGACGATGCCGCCAATTCCAGGAACAATTCCATTTGATATCAATGAATTGATCGGGCCTTCCGGAAGCTGTTCTGCTGAGAAAGTGGAGAGCCAACTGAAAGCGCCTTCTATCCAGTTCATCGGATATTCTGCCAAAAAGAAAACACTTTGGAATATCATTAATAAAATCAAAAAGAAAACCAAATAACCCCAAACCGGATGCACCAGAATTCTGTCCAATTTTTCTGTCAGAAGTTGTTTTCTCTGAGGGATTTTCTCTGTCGTTTCAGAGATGATTTTGTCAATATTCTGATATCTTCTTACAGTTTCCTGGATTTGAAGACGTTTCGGAACATTGCATTTGGCATCTTCCTGCGTGATCATTTCGTTAATTCTTTCAATCTTTCCGAGGTAAGTGTCGGCAGCTAAAAGTGTCCAAATCTTGTAAAGATTGTGGTCTTTGGTATTTTCTGCAATCTTGTAAACCAGACCTTTCTGCTCGATCGGGATTTCAAAAGTGCTTTGTGAAGATTTTTTGAATTGATTATTAAAAATGGCTTCTCGAACTTCCTCGATTCCCAAATGTTCCTTCGCATTAGTCCTTAGAATATCTACGTTCAGTTTTTTGGAAAGTTCACCTGTGTTGATCTTAATGCCTCGTTTTTCGGCTTCATCAATTTGATTCACGACCATCAGAATTGGAATTCCAAGATCCTGGATCTGCTGAAAAAGAAGCAAACTTCGCTTCATATTGATGGCGTCAGCGATGTACAAAACGCCAGCATAATTCTCCTGCTCTTGAATCAAATATCTTGAAAATATCGCTTCATCCTCGGAAGTCGGGTAGATGCTGTAAGAGCCGGGTAGGTCGGTGATCTCGACTTCTTCATTTTTATAAGTATAATTTCCGGAAAGGCTTGCAACGGTAACGCCAGCGTAGTTTCCGGTTTTCTGTTTTCTGTTACAGAGACTATTGAAAAGTGTGGATTTTCCCACATTCGGGTTCCCGACCAATAGGATCTGTTTCTTTTTTTTCTGATTCTGCATTATCCCAAAACTTCTACTTTGATGAATTTTGCTTCCTGTTCTCTCAATGCCACTCTTGTTTTCTCCGAGCCATATTCTATGTAAAGCGGACCGCCAAAAGGAGCCTGGTACAGAACTTTGAACGCGGTTTCCGGGAGAAGTCCCATTTCCAATATTTTTGTGGGCATCTGCAGGTTTTCATTGTCGTAGCCTGTGATCTTGCCCAATTGGTTTTTAGGGAAGCAGCACAATTTATCAGGATGTTTATTTTGCAAAATTCAAAGATTTAGAACTGCAAATATAGCTTGTTTTAAATAAATCTAAATAAGGATATTAATCATAAAAAAACCGGGAAGCAATTTTCCCGGTTTCTGATTTTATTTTTTCTTTTTGTCTGTGACAGTTTGTACCTCGATCGGATTGTCGTTGCTGTTGAAGAAATCTTTCAGCATTTTTTCTTGAGTTTTTAAGGCCTCACCAATGGTTACATCGCTTCCTGGCATTTTCATGCTAAGCATATTCTGTGGAACCTGAGTTCTTGCTTCCGCCATCGGATCTTGTTTGAAAGCCGCATAAGACTTCTCGAACTTATCTTTTGGAATTATTTTTAACTCATTGCTCATCCCGAATTTTGCATTCAGTTCTTCAGCATAGGTCAATTCTTTCCAGTCTTTTATAGATTTGTTTCCGGATAGCAACCAAGAGTAATTTTTACCTTCATCTTCAACTTTTACGATAAGCCCAGGCAATCCATAGAATTTATAAGGGCCATCTTGGAAAGGAATTTCCGTTGCGAACCAAGCGGTCCATTTTCTACCTCCAAATTCTGTCGTCGCTTTCTGAGTATTGTATTCTCCGATTTTTTCCTTGTCAGTTGTGATCTTCCATTCAAATTTGATGTTTTCTTCATATCCGAAAAGGTTTCTGCTGATTCTATCGCTGTAGGTCTCAACCATAGATGGATATACTTTGGAAATCTTGTATGAGAATTTTGGCATTTTGATCATTTTGGAAATGTCTTTCCATGTCTTTGTTTTTTCCATCTCTTCCACGGCTACTTTGATGATAGAATCCTGAGCTGGGAAAGTAAAGTCTTGGTAGATTGATTTATCTTTAACGATATCAAGCGTTGTCATCACTTTGTCAATTTTTGCAGAATCTTTTTTCGGTTTAAAACTTAATTCGTAGAAAAAACGATTGGCTGTTTGCTGCGCGGATGCTATAAATCCAAATAAAAGTATTGGAATGATGAACAATTTTTTGAGAGATTTCATAAGCGATTTTTATTTTTTTTTAATTGTCATATGCAATTGCGTGAGCAATTTCATAAATAGTATTTTTTGTATCTGAATAATTAGTGCAGGATTTTTTAAAATGTTACACAATTATTGATACATTTTTTTGATAGACTCGTTCAACGTTTTATAAATGTCAAGCTGTTCTTCATTTGTAATCGATTCTTCGTGAAGTTTCAAAACTCTTTCATCACCTCTCACGGCTGGTCCAGTTTGGGCAAGTTTTGGGTCGAGATGATAAATCTTTTCAACGGTTTCATTAATTAAAGGAAGGAAATAATTAAAATCCAGATCCTGGGAATCCGAAATTTCCTTAGCTCTGGCAAATAAATGATTCACGAAGTTGCAAGCGAAAACTGCAGTCAGATGAATGTATTTTCTTTTTTCATAATTTGAAACTTCTACATTTTCAGAAATGATTGAAGCTAATTCGAACAATGATTTTTCATCGATCTGATCTTCAGCTTCTATGAAAAACGGAATTTTGGAATAATCCAGAACTTTGGTTTTCGAGAAAGTCTGCAAAGGATAGAAACTTGCTTTTCGGTAATTGCCTTTCAATATTTCTTTTGGTAGAGAACCAGAAGTGTGGGCAACGAGCGCATTTTCATTTTTAATTAATTCGGAAACATTTTCCAGGGAAGAATCTGAAACAGCGATGATGTAAAGTTCCGCTTCTTCAAGATTTTCATTTGAATAAGGAATATTAAACTCATTTGAGATGTTAGAAAGTTCAATTTCATTTCGCCCAAAGATCTGATGAACCTTAATATTATTTTGAGTGAAAGCTTTTGCCAAATGATAAGCCACATTTCCCGAGCCGATGATTACTGTCTTCATAAGAACAAAGATAAGGATTTGAAGATTTGGATTTGACTAATATATTTAAGTCTCGATTTTAGATTTAGCTATATCCAAAGAAATTGAAAAAATAATTTAACTTTGGTCTTATTTTTTAATCAAAACTACGAAACATCTGAATGAAGCTCAAAGATGCGGAAATTGTAAACCTGCTGACTGCACCTCAAACGGTAGAGAAAGGTTTGCGTGCGATGATGGATGCTTATCAGAGTCGTCTCTATTGGCATATCCGTAGGTTGATTGTCGACCACGACGGCGCTCAGGATGTTTTGCAGGATACATTTATCAAGGCGTATCAAAATATTCATCAGTTCAAAAGTGATAGCAAATTGTACACTTGGTTGTACAGAATTGCTACCAATGAAGCATTGCAAGCGCTTAACAAAATGAACCGGATGAAAAAGACAGATGAAGATGCAGAATATCATATGCAGAATCTGGTAGCGGATAATGCAGGACAAGATGCTGAGGAGATTCAGGTTTTTTTGCAGAAAGCGATTCAGACTTTACCGGAAAAGCAGAAATTGGTATTCAATATGAGGTATTATGATGATTTGCCTTACGAAGAAATATCGAAGATTTTGGATATGTCGGTCGGAACCTGTAAAACGAATTACCACTACGCCAAAGACAAAGTAGAAAATTATATTAAGGACAATTACTCGCAAGAGTTTTAAAAAAATAAAAGGAAATGAAAATCGATATAGAAAAACTAAGCAAAAAAACGCCTTATCCGGAACCTTCGGAGGATTTTTTCAAACAGATGCAGGCGAATGTCATTTCGCAAACTGTTGGCAAAGAAACGGTTGTGGTTAAAAAAGAAACGAGAGTTTTCGCTCTTGATTTTAAGTGGATGGCAGCGGCAGCAGTAGTTCTGATTGCTGGGATCACTGCATTTTTAGGTTTTAATAATGATCCAGAAGTTACTATTGCTCAGCAAGCACCAATTGTTGATAGTGTTTATCAAATTGAACAGCCTGTTAACAAGACTTCTACTAATTTGATTGCAAAAAATGATATTTCAATTGAAACCCAAAATGAAACTTCAAAGCCAAAACATTTGAAAACACATTCTGCTTTAGCTTCATCTGACTCCAAAACGACAACTTCATCTGATAGAATTATCACAGACAGACAAGATTACGCTGTTGGGACGAATAAAAAATCCGATCTGGATGTAGAAAAAGTTTTAGCGGCCTTCACGCCGGACCAATTGAAGGATATTGATAGAAATAGTGAACAAGATGTTTATCTTGACCTGTATAATTAATTAAAAATCAGAAAAATGAATAAATTCTTATTAATTGTTTTGATTGCCGGATTTTCCTCCGTACATACCATAAAAGGGCAGCGGCGAAATTCTGGAAATACTTCTGGAAGGACCACTACCACAAGTCCATCATACAGAAGTGTGCCATCGAGTTCATTACTACCCTCAGGATCTACGCAGAGACAAACAATTCCCAGAACTTCTGAATGGAAATCTATGAACATGCAGGAGAAAAAGCAAGCGGTAAGCAATATGTCTGTAAAAGACAGAAGCGTTTTCCTTCAAAACATTAAAGAGAATATCGTGATCGATGACCTTGATATTCCTAAGGAAAAACAAGATGAGTTCAAAACGCTGTATGCCGAATATCAGAATAATCAAAAGCAGATCAAGGAGAAATTCCACGTAGATAAAAATCTGGATAATCTTTCTGATGAAGATGCTACAAAACGCCTCAACCAAAGTTTTGAGGTTGGCCAGCAGCTTCTCAACAACAGGAAAACCTATGCTGATAAATTCTTAAGGATACTCACGCCGCAACAAGTTCTGACGCTCTTCCAGACAGAAGGGAAAATGCGCGAAAAGATGCTTGATAAAAAAAATGACAAATAGCTTCAAAACCTCTATATTTTAGAGGTTTTTTTTATTTTATGTAACACATTCACAAATGTTTCTAAATAATTTTTCCTATTCTGTTAAAATTATGTATTTTCGCACACTGATTATAAACATATAATATAAAATGGCAATTTTAGGCGAAATTAGAAAAAGATCGTGGCTATTAGTAGGAGTTATTGCATTAGCACTTTTGGCTTTCTTGGTAAATCCTGACACTATAGACAAGGTTTTTGGTAAAAATCCAAACATTTTGGGTAAAGTGAATGGCGAAGAGATCACAAGAGACGAGTTGAATGACCAGTTGTTCATCATGCAACAGCAGGCTCAGCAACAAGGTCAGCCTACAAAAGGTCTGGAAGAGCAGGCTTGGCAGATCCTTGTGCAGTCCAAACTGATCAAACAACAATTTGAAAAAACGGGTCTTACACTTTCAGATGAGACTTTCTGGAGCCAATTGCAATATGATCCTATTTTCGCTCAGAATCAACAATATTTTGATGAAAAAGGAAACTTCAAACTAAAGGATATCAAAGGTGAGATTGAAAAATCTCAAGCTACAAATCCTGAAAACTATACGTTTTGGTTGAAAAACAGAAAAGCTATCGAGTATAGAATGATGGCGAGAATGCTTTTTGGAAACATCACATCAGGAATTACAACCAGCAAAAAAGAAGCTGAGTTGATGGTGAAATTCCGTGATGAGATGGCAAACATCGATTTCGTGAAAGTTGATTATCTTGAATTCTCTAAAAAGAACAATGTAAAAGTTACAACTCAGGATCTTGCAGATTATATCAAATTACATCCAACAAGATTCAAAGCTACAGCTAGCAGAAATATTGCTTATGCTTATTTCCCAGCTGCACCAAGTGCTCAGGACGATGCTGCAACACTTAATGAGATCAATAAACTTTTCCTTAAAGGAACTGATGCTTCCAATGGCGCAGAAAACTTCCAGAACACGACGAATGATTCTATGTTTGTAGAACTTAATTCTGATGTGCCTTTCATTCCTCAGTACGTTAGCCCAGCTCAATTGCCAACTGAGTTGAAAGATAAAATTGCAACAGCTGCCATCGGACAGACTTTTGGACCGTACAAAGAGCAAACGCTTTATGTGGTATCAAAATTATTGGATAAAAAAGCTTCTGACTCTACATTGTCAAAACATATCTTGATTGGTTACAAAGGTGCGGAAAGATCTACAGCAACTAGAACCAAAGAAGCAGCTAAGAAAACTGCTGATAGTTTATTAGCAGTGATCAAAGCGGATCCAGCGAAATTTGCTGAAGGACTTAAATTATCTGACGAACCAAATGCTGTTGAAAGAAACGGTAGTGTAGGTTGGACAACACCAGCAAGTCAATTTGCGCCTGGATATCTTAGTTTTCTGGCAAACAATGCAAAAGGTACAACTGGATTGCAGGAGACAGCTTTCGGATACCACATCATCAATGTTGAAGACAAGAAAAGTGGTGCAATGACTTACAAAATTGCTCACTTAGCTAAAAATATCAAAGCTTCTGACAAAACTGAAAATCAAGTTTTGACTCAGGCTACTAGATTCATTCAGCAGACTCAAGGAAAAAGCTTTAACCAATTCAAGAACTTAGCAGAAAAAAACAAATACAAGTTTGATAACCCGAAAATGGTTGGCCGTTTCCAAGGGACACTTCCAGGAATAGGAACAGACAAGGATGGTGACGTTATCGCTTGGGCTTTTGATAAGAAAAGAGAAATTGGTGATACAGATATCTTTACAGTAGAAGGAACTGGCGACAGAATCGTTGCTTATGTTGTAGGAAAACAGGATGAAGGTCTTGCTGACCCAGAAACTGTAAGAGATCAGATCGAACCGATCGTAAAAAACAAAGTTCTTGCTAAGAAAATCCTTGAGAAGATCAACGCTGGAAAATATGCTTCTCTAGATCAAGCTGCAAAAGCACTTGGGACAACCAAAGCTAGTGCTGCAGTCAATGTCTTCAATCCTTCTGTAAATGGAGCGATGGAGCCTAAGGTTGCTGGAGCTGCCTTCGGAGTTGCTGTGAATAAATTATCTCAGCCGATCGAAGGGATGACTGGTGTTTACTTGGTAGTTAAAAAATCAGTGACGACCAACAAATTGCCAGGTGATATCAAACAAATCACAGAATCTATCACACAACAGAATTCTCAGCAATTTACAGGCGCATTCTTGAAGAGTCTTCAGGATAACGCTAAGATCAAAGATTACAGAATTGAAGTTTGGGATAAATCGCCTCAACAATAATTTTCGAATTATTTAAGAATAAACAAAAGCGGCATAATTGTCGCTTTTGTTGTTTTTTATTTATAACAATTATAGATCCAATATTCATATATTTGCTAATTAGTAAAACCAAAAAACGTGAAGTTAAGTAAAGAATTAAAAACAGGGCTCATCGCTATTTTTGCCATTATAGGTTTCGTTGTATTGTATCAATTTATGAAAGGTAAAAACCTTTTCACGACAGACAATGTTTTCTATGCAAAATATGATAATGTGGAAGGGCTTTCTGTTTCCAATCCCGTTTCTATCAATGGATTGAAAGTCGGTCAGGTAGACGAGATAAAACCAATCACTACAAAAGATGGTAAACTGCATTTCGTGGTGAAAGTGACCATTGATGATACTTTCGAATTTTCAAAAAATTCAACCGTTGAGATCTTCGAGCCAGGATTAATGTCTGGAAAAGAGATGAAGATCAATTTGTTCTACGGTGGAGATACAGCAAAAGACGGCGATACTTTGAAGGGAAACTATCAATTATCGATGCTTAACTCTTTGTCTTCTCAGGTAAAACCAGTGAAAGACCAATTGTCAAATGTATTGTTGAAATTGGATTCTACGCTTGCAAGCACCAACAAAATTGTTGATGAGCAAAACAGGAGAGAAATTAAATTGTTGCTTTCCAATCTTAATAGAACCGTCGAATCTTTCAAAGGTGCATCCGACAGAACGAATTCAATCTTAGCAAACAACGAAAAAGGTCTGCATGAAGTTGTGGCTAATGCCAATGTGGCAATGTTGACAGCTAATAAGACTTTGGATAAATATGGTTCTGTTGCAGAACGTGTGGACATCGATAAATTGAATGGGACAATCGACCAGTTCAACCAAACGGCTGGCAAACTGAATAACGTTATTTCCGGCATACAAAACGGCGAAGGTTCTCTTGGTAAATTGGCGAAAGATGAAGAGCTTTACAACAATCTTACAAAGACTTCAAAAAATCTTAATGAGCTAGTAGAGGACTTCAAAGTCAACCCTAAGAGATACGTGAACTTCTCGGTATTTGGTAAAAACGCAGACAAAAAATAACATATGCAATATATTGATAATGCTATTTTCCTGATTCTTTTAATTGCTGGTTTCGGACTGTTCTTTAAAAGTCTGAAAGAGATCTATCGCAATATCAAGTTAGGAAGAGAGATCAACAGAACCGATAGAAAAGCAGAACGGTGGGCAATCATGTCCAGAGTTGCGCTCGGACAAAGTAAAATGGTAAAACGCCCGATTGCTGGTATTTTGCATATTTTCGTTTACGTTGGTTTCGTTATTATTAATATTGAGTTACTAGAAATTATCATCGATGGGATCTTCGGAACACATCGATTTTTACAAGGGATTTTAGGTGACTCTTTCTACGCATTTTTCACTTCAACTTTAGAAGTTTTAGCTTTGTTGGTGGTGATTGCAGTCGTGGTGTTTTTTATCAGAAGAAATTTCTACGGTGTCAAAAGACTGACGATGAAGGAACTGTTCGGTTGGCCAAAGAAAGATGCCAATTGGATTCTGATCATCGAGTTTGCTTTGATGGTCGCTTTCTTCACAATGAACGGTGCCGATTATTATGCTGATGCCAATCGTTTCGGAAGCAATTTTCCAATTTCAAAATACCTATTTCCGTTCTTCCAGGATTTTAACATAGAGACACTTCACATTATTGAGAAATCGGCTTGGTGGTTTCACTTTGTCGGGATCTTGTTCTTTATGAATTATCTTTATTACTCAAAGCATCTTCACATTATATTAGCTTTCCCAAATACTTGGTTTTCAAACCTTGAGATAAAAGGGAAATTCAATAATCTGGATTCTGTTACAAAAGAGATCAAATTGATGATGGATCCAAATGCAGATCCTTACGCTGCTCCGGCAGAAGGAGAAGCGGAAGCACCTTCGAAATTTGGAGCGGAAGATGTTTTCGACCTTAACCAACATCAATTGATGAGTGCTTATTCTTGTACAGAATGTGGACGCTGTACTTCAGTTTGTCCTGCTAACATCACAGGTAAGAAATTATCGCCAAGGTTGATCATGATGAAGACCAGAGATCGTCTGGAGGAAGTAGGAAAGAACATCAACAAGAATGGAGGTAAATTTGTAGAAGACGGGAAAAAATTGGTCAATGATTATATTACCAAGGAAGAGCTTTGGGCTTGTACAACTTGTAATGCTTGTGTAGAAGCTTGTCCGGTGCTTATCGATCCATTATCCATCATTTTCGAAATGAGAAGATTCTTGGTCATGGAACAATCTGCGGCGCCACAAGAATTAAACTTGATGATGACAAACGTTGAAAATAATGCTGCGCCATGGCAATACAATCAGGCAGACCGCTTGAATTGGGCAAAAGATTAATCTGAAAGTAAAAGTACATTTTACATTAATACAAAATACATTTTACAACAAATGGATTTCACTATAAAAACAATGGCAGATTACGCTGCAGAAGGCAAATCTCCTGAAGTTCTCTTCTGGGTTGGTTGCGCCGGAAGCTTCGATGATCGTGCTAAAAAAATAACCAAAGCATTCTGCAAAATTCTGAATAAGATCGGGGTTGAATTCGCTGTTCTGGGTCAGGAAGAATCTTGTACGGGCGATCCCGCAAAACGTGCTGGAAACGAGTTCGTTTTCCAAATGATGGCTTTGACCAACATCGAAGTTCTAAATGCTTACGAAGTCAAAAAGATCGTGACGGCTTGTCCACATTGTTTCAATACTTTGAAGAATGAATATCCAAGTTTGGGTGGGAAATATGAAGTTTTGCATCACACACAGTTCTTAAAAGATCTAATGAATGATGGCAGACTGAAAATCGAAGGTGGAAGTTTCAAAGGTAAGAAGATCACTTTCCACGATCCTTGTTATCTCGGAAGAGGCAATGACGAATATGAAGCGCCAAGAATGCTGCTCGAAAAATTGGATGCTGAATTGGTAGAAATGAAGCGTTGCAAGACCAACGGACTCTGTTGTGGAGCTGGTGGTGCTCAGATGTTCAAAGAGCCTGAAAAAGGCAATAAGGACATCAACGTTGAGAGAACAGAAGAAGCACTTTCTTTCGAACCTAAGATCATCGCAACGGGTTGCCCTTTCTGTAACACGATGATGACAGATGGTGTAAAGCATTTCAATAAAAATACAGAAGTAGAAGTTAAAGATATCGTAGAGCTTTTGGCAGAGGCGGATGATCTTTAAACTTTAAGACTTTTTAGAAATACAAACCCAGAGCAATTCTGGGTTTTTCGTTTTTACAGAATTGGATAAAAATCCGTAATTTTATATCTTTAAATACAAAAATGAAATCGGCATAGGCGATTCCATTAGATAAATAAAAATCAATAAATATCTTCTTATGAAAATCGAGGAATCAAATATTGTAGAGACGAGCGATTACCGCGTGATCATCTATCCAGCTTCAAGACCTTTTACAGCAAAAGAAAGTAAGACCATCGCAGAGAAATTATACGATTTCTTGGGCGATTGGGCAGCACATGGGAAAGAATTGTCTTCTTCTTTCAAGATTGAAAAAAATCAATTCATCATCATCTGTGTCGATGAGGAAAAAGAAGCGGCTTCCGGTTGCAGCATCGATGCTTTGGGAAAAGTGATGAGAGAATTGGATTCGGAATTTGATCTTGGCTTGTTTGACAGAATGAAAGCCAGTTTTATTGAAAACGGTGAAGTCAAAACTTTGAGACTAATTGATTTTAAGAACAAGATCAGAAGTGGCGAATTGTCAAAAGACATCGAGGTTTTCGATTTCTCCAAAAACACTTACTTAGATTTTTTGAGCCATTTTATCCAGCCTTTCAGTAGAAGTTGGGCTTCTTCTATTTCTTAATTATCATGAATTCACGATTCAATTAATTTCAAGATCAGATTTTGAAAATACTTTTCCTTTCTTCCTGGTTTCCGAATAAGCTAGAACCTACGAATGGTAATTTTGTGCAACGCCACGCAGAAGCCGTGGCTATGAAACACGATGTGGAGATCCTTCACACCATCGGAGATTTTGACCAAAAAGAAACTTACATTTTTGATGATAAAGTGATTAATGGAATCAGAACTTTGATCATTTATTACAAAAATTCTAAGAACCCGATCCAGAATTTCATCAGAAGAATGAAGGCTTACAAAATGGGATTTGTGAAAATGCAAAAACCAGATGTGGTGCACGCCAACGTGCTTCACAACAATATGCTTTTTGCGGTTTATCTGAAGAAGAAATTCAAAATTCCGTTTGTAGTGACGGAACATTGGACAGCTCTTCGGAAAATTAATCAAGATTCTACATCTGGTTCCGTGAAGAAAATAGCGAAATTCATTGGTAACCAATCTTCTATGATGTTGCCGGTTAGCAATGATTTGAAGGCTAGCCTTGCAGAATTGGGAATTACAACACCAATGCAAGTGATTCCGAATGTTGTTGATACACAGCTTTTTGAACCAAATAATTCAGCTCTTGATGATTTTACTTTCGTCCACGTTTCCAATTTGATTCCAAGGAAAAATGCAGATAAAATATTAAATGTTTCCATCAAATTACTAAAAGAAGGTTACAAATTAAAATTAAAAATCGGTGGCGACGGTGAAACCAAAACGTTGCGAGAAATTGTACAGAAAGAAGGTTTCGAAAACCAAATCGAAGTTTTTGATACTTTGACGTTACCAGAAGTTTCCGAAAAATTGAAGACTTCCGATTGCTTCATCCTTTTTAGTGAAGATGAGAATCAACCTTGTGTAATTGCAGAATCTTTCGCATCGGGAATCAAAGTGATCTCTACAAATGTTGGAGGAATCTCTGAGTTTTTCCCTGACAATTTCGGAATATTGGTTGAGAGATCGGATGAAAGTCTTTTGGAAAATGCGATGAAGGCATTACTGAATGAAAAGGTGATCACCAATAAAAAGGAAATCTCAGATTACGCAGAAACGACCTTTTCCAAAAACGCGATTGCGCAACAATTCACAGATGTTTACGAGGAAATATTAAATTAAATGAAAGGATTTAATATTCATATTTCTGAAGGTCAGATTGAGACCAATCTTTATTTTGAAAACGATTACGACTCTTTCATTTTCCGAAATGAAGAACTTCAAATCGTAATTGAAGGAATCATCCTTAATAAAAAGCAACTTCTGCAAAGTGCTTCCGATTCTGTATTTTCAGATTTTTTCCTAAAACTTTATCAAGAAAAAAACATCATTGCTATCAAAGAACTTGATGGGGAATTCCGTGGCTATATTTGGGATAAATTGGAACAAAAAATCTTTGTTTTTACGAATCCAACATCTACCCAACGTGTTTTTTACACGAAGCAAGATGGACAGATTTTCATTGATTCTCATTTGGTAAGACTGAGTAATTCATTAAGAAAAAATCATATTTCCGTCAGCCCAAACATCGATAATCTTTATCAATTATTGACCTTCGGAAATATGCTGGAAAATGAAACGCCAATTGAAAATGTTTTCAAGATTCTAGACGGACATTACATCGAAATCGATTTAAAAACTCAGAACATTATTGAGAGAAAATATTTTGACCTGAATAATATCCACTATTACAAAGATTCTAAAGAGAAGGCAATTCAGGATTTGGATTCGATTTTTTCTGAAAATATTGCTTTAGAATATCAAAAAGACAATGAGCTAAAATCAAAACACTTCACATTATTAAGCGGCGGTTTGGACAGTAGAATTGCTATGCTTTATGCAGATAAATTGGGCGAAACACCAGATGAGGCGTTTTGTTTTTCACAGTCCGGTTATTTGGACGAGACCATTTCCAGACAAATTGCGAAAGACTACAAGATTCCTTACACTTTTCAATCTTTGGATGGCGGAAGTTATTTGAAATATATCGATAAACTTACAGCTTTATCCGAAGGTTGCGGACTTTTCACAGGCGGGATCCATATTCAATATGCTTTTGAAAATTTGAAAAATAAAGATTTCAAATTGGTGCATAGCGGTTCGATTGGTGATGGTATTCTCGGAGGTTTCAACACGGTTCCTTATCGCAAAAAACCTGGTGAATTTAAAATTGTCGTCAATCCAAAGTTTCTTCCGAAAGTGAAGTCTGATTTTGAAAAAGTTTTGAAACAATACGAATCAGAGGAATTGTTCTATCTCAGAAATGTGGCTTACAACAGAACTGTTTTGGGCGCGCAGGTCATCCAACAATTTGATGCATACCAAACCTCGCCTTTTATGTCGAAAACAATGTTGGAATTCGCCATTGGTCTTCCCGAAAAATGGAAGGTCAATCAGAAACTCTACTTGGAATGGCTTAATCGATTTACTCCCAATGCAAGCGATTACGTTTGGGAAAAAACGGGAATGAAGCCAAATGCGCAATGGAAAAGCACGTTTGGACCAAAGGTAAAAAAGAGATTTTTCAAAATTTGGAATTCCAAAATTACCAAGCGAACCGAGAAAACAAGTATGTATCCATACGAGTTTTATTATTACAATTCGCAGGATATTCAGGATTACTATCAATCATATTTTATTGAAAATATCTGGCGTTTGGAAAATTTCCCTGAGCTGAAAAAAGATGTCGATTTTCTTTTCGTGCAAAAAGACTTTTACCAGAAAAGCCAGGGCGTTAATATTTTGGCTATTTTTAAGTTATTTTTCAGCTAGTGGGAAACCTATCGGATTTCATCAGAAATTTCTTTAAGAACAAAGGTCATTTTGTCTTTGGCTCTTTGCTCATTGCGAAGATCTGTGGTTTTATTGGTTCGGTTGCGATCATCCGGTTGTTACCGGAAAATGATTTCGGGTTGATCAGCATTGTTGCATCATTGTCGGCTATTTTTTTAGCATTTAGCGGATTCGGAAGCCAGCAGATTCTCTTGAGATATGGTTCTATATCCAAAACAACTGAAGAGAAAAACAAACTTTCCAGCTATCTCTTGAAGTACGGTTTTTATTATCAACTCGTACTAAGTTTAATTTTTCTGCTTTCGTCTTTCTTTTATCTTGATAAATTTGAGAAGGTCATCATTCTATTTTTAGCTTTTTCTGTCCGGCTGATCGGTTTTTTTTTCTACAATCATATCCAGTCGCAATTGCGGATCAACGGTAAAAACAAAGAATTTGCAAAACTCAATAATGTGGTAAATGTTTTTGGACTGGTCGCAACACTTGTCCTGACATATTTTATGGGATTGATTGGTTATCTGCTCGCAATTACGATCATGCCATTCATCGCCTTGTTTTGGTTCAAGACTATTGACTTTTCAAAAAAGACCACATTGCCAGGTCTCTCAAAAAAGGAAATTTGGAAATACGGATTTTTCACTGCGGGAACAGCCGTTTTAGGAGATGCGTTGTTTTCTTTGGACATCATTCTGATGGGTTTTCTGATGACGGAGTCAGCCGTTGCAGATTACAAGACCGCCATATTGATCCCGGCCAATTTGACCTTTATTGCACTGACCTTTATGCAAAGCGATTTTCCGGAACTGGCAAGAAATCACAAGGATAAAAAATATTTAAAATATTATATATCAAATTATTACAAGATATTCATTCCGCTTTGTTTGGTTCTTTTTATCCTTTTTTATTTTTTGAAGGATTTTATCGTGACAATGATTTTCGGAGAGAGATATCAAGGAATCGAAACCTCATTTTTAATCCTTACAGCAGCATTTCTTCTCAATATGATCCTCAGGAATCTCTATGGAAATCTTTTATCTGCAGTTGGAAAAATGGCTTATAATACCATTATTTCTGGAGCTGCATTGATCATTCTGTTGGGTTCTGCCATTTTCCTGGTTCCAAAATTTGGGGTCGAAGGAATGGCCATCGCACAATCTCTGACGCTATTCATCACAGGATTATTATTGATGGGTGGATTCTTATCCTACTACCGAAAATTGTCTTGAAAGAATTTTTATCTTTGCAAAGATGAAACTCAAGATATCCATACTTTTAGCAGCTACGATCCTGTTGTTTTCTTGTCAAAGAGATCAGGAAGAAACACAAACCATCGATCAGGTTCTGAAACTTTATATTAAAAATTCTACCAGTCCGGACTTGTTGAATCCTAAAATCAAAGGATCTTACACATCCGCTAGTTTGCTCGATCTTTTGGGAGCGAAGGATTCGATTGCTATTACTGGATATAGTTTATTAAAAGATTCTGATACAATTACTTATCTCGATTATCCAGCTGGTGCGATAAGATTGAAGATAGATTCTCTCAGCAATGATGATGAGCAGATTTACTACTCCTTATTTGCCCTTAAATTAGCAAAGTCAGCAACCAGCAGTGATAAAGACTTGATCAAAATTGAATACAAGTCCACACCATCAGTTTTTCAGATCTCAAAACTTTGGTATAATGGTGAACTGAAATTTACAAAAATCCCAGGTCAGCCAAACATTGTCACAATCGTGAAATAAAATCCTTAAATTTGCAATTATAGTCAGAGCATTAGTTTCTGACAACCAATAACTATCAACCAACAACCAAACTATGTTACAGGTTAATTTTTTGCGCGAGAACAAAGAGCGCGTTTTGGAAGGCTTGAAGAAAAGAAGCTTCAAGGAATTAGATTTGGTCGATGCAGCCATCAACGCTGACGACGAAAGAAAAAAACTACAGTTTGAGCTAGACTCACAACTTTCCGAAATGAACAAAATTTCGAAAGAGATTGGGATTTTGATGAAAGAAGGAAAGAAAGACGAAGCTGAAGCCGCAAAATCCAAAACTTCGCAGTACAAGGAATCGAGCAAAGAATTGCAATCTCAACTCGGTGAAGCGGAAAAAGCATTGATCACCATTCTTTATCAAATCCCTAATGTGCCTTACGAAAAAGTCATAGCGGGTGTTTCTGCTGATGATAATGAGATCGTTTACGAATCTACAACGGTAGAAGGTCTTGGCGAAGGTGCAATTCCACATTGGGAATTGGCGAAAAAATACAATTTGATCGACTTCGAATTGGGCGTTAAGATCGCTGGTGCAGGTTTCCCTGTTTATTTCGGCAAAGGTGCAAGATTGCAGAGAGCGTTGGTTCAATATTTCTTGGATAAGAACGTTGATGCAGGTTATCTGGAAGTGAATCCGCCACACGTGGTGAACGAAGCTTCTGGCTACGGAACTGGACAATTGCCCGATAAAGAGGGACAAATGTACTACATTAATGCAGATGATCTATACCTAATTCCAACAGCGGAAGTTCCGGTGACGAATCTTTACCGTGATGTTTTGTTGGATGAGAAAGATCTGCCAATCAAGAATACGGCTTTTTCTCAATGCTACAGAAGAGAAGCGGGAAGTTACGGTGCTCACGTGAGAGGTTTGAACAGACTTCACCAATTCGAAAAAGTGGAGATCGTAAGACTTGAAAAACCTGAAAATTCTTATGCTGTTTTGGAAGAGATGGTAGAGCATATCAAATCCATTTTGGAAGATCTGGAATTGCCTTACAGAATCTTGAGACTTTGCGGAGGCGACACAGGTTTTGCCGCAGCAATGACTTATGACTTCGAAGTTTGGAGTGCAGCGCAGGAAAAATGGTTGGAAGTAAGTTCTGTTTCCAACTTCGAGACTTTCCAGGCAAACCGTTTGAAATGCCGTTACAAATCAGACGGGAAATCACAATTGGTTCACACGCTGAACGGTTCTGCAATGGCTTTACCAAGAATTATGGCCGCTTTGCTGGAAAATAATCAAACAGAAGAAGGAATCAAATTACCAAAGAAAATCGCAGACTATGCGAAGTTTGAATTGATCAATTAATTCTATTCTTTAAAAATATGAAAGCCACAAAGTTGATTTGTGGCTTTTTATTTTGATAAATCTAACATCATTTTGTCATTCCGAAGGAATCTAAACTGTTGAGATACTTCCGGAATGACAAATTTACGGTATAAAATATTTGCCGGCTTTTATGTTAAAACTACTTCTTCAAATTCAAATAATAATTCCAGATCAATCGGATCTCACCAAAATCAAAATCCGCGGGCAAAGCCGCTTTCCAATCATTGATATTCTCCTTTGGACTTTGCTTGAAAACCTTTTCGAAGGCAGTTACTTTTTCCTTTGGATAGATTCTCAATAAGTCGCTTTTATCAAGCAAATTTTGCTCAGCATATTTAGATAAATGTCCAAAAATAGTTGAGTTCACCAAACCTCGTTCTCTAGCAATTTCAGAAATGGTTTTTCCGTCCTGGAACAATTGGTAAGTCAAAACGTGCGTCGGAACTTTATTGATTGACATTGAGATGACAGCGTCTTTTTCCTTATCAAACAAAGGTGTTTCCAAAAGATGAACGTCTTTCAAATCTTTCAAATATTCCTCCAGATCATCCAGCCAAACTCGAAAATCCTCATTAAAAGCTTTTAAACCTTTGACGCCTTTCGTCTCAGAGTAAAAATCTTTAAGCGGCGAAAAGATCTTCTCATTCACATTAGAGAAAAAGAAATTGACTGCACCTTTTGCTTTGACCTCAACTTCTTGCCATTCTTCTTCACCTTTCAGGAATTTTTGCGTTTTCTGAAGTAAGATTCTCTCAAATTTCTGGAAGATAGACGTCAGATTTTCTATTTCGGATTTTAAAGTGATGTAAAGCTTTTGCGATTGGTCTTTGTCAATGGATTTGCTGCTTCGGGTCATCACCATCCAGCTTTCCAAAGCGGAAACAAACCATACACAATCGATTCTTCTAATGACTTTTTGAATGCTGTAATCGTACTTTTCAGAATTAAGGATTTCATCGATTTTCGAATTGGCGTGCGTCTCGTCCTGAAACTTCGACACCCGTTTGTCACTGAATATCACTTCGGGCGTGATCTTAGATTTAAGAATGATGCCTTCCAAAGTTCTGCAACGCGAAAGTGCCACATAAACTTGACCAGATGCAAAACTTTTTCCTGCGTCAATGATCAATCTATCAAAGGTCAAACCTTGGCTTTTATGAATCGTAACCGCCCAAGCCAACCGGATCGGAAACTGCTTGAAACTTCCCAAAACTTCTTCTTTGATGTTCTTTTCATCATCCAGAGAATATTTTTTCTGTTCCCAAGTTTCTGCTTTCAAAGTGATTTCTTCTTCGCTGCCGTCGAGGATTACGGAGATCTCGTCTTCATCGAGATAAGAGATTTGAGCTAATTTACCATTGAAGTATTTTTTGTCTGGCGAAGTATCATTTCGGATAAACATAATTTGTGCGCCGATTTTCAATTCCAAAACCTCATCATTCGGATATTGTGTTTCCTTGAAGTCTCCTTTCACATCGGCTGTGTAAGAATGCGCTCTTCCGCCAAGTTCTTTTATTTTTTTCTGATTGATGTCGTCCGCCATTTTGTTGTGTGAACAGAGATAGACGTAAGCTTCATCATTTGGGTCGAAGTCTGGTTGGTATCTCTCGTTCAAGGTTTCGAAGTCGATATCTTCGGTGATTCCGTCTCGGATGGCGTTGAGGATTTCCAGAAAATGTTCATCCGTTTGTCGGTAAACTTTGGTAAGTTCTAGCGTGATGAAATTACTGCCTTCCAAAGCTTTGGCGTGAAAGAAAAAAGGCGATGGATAATACATTCCGAGAATATGTTCATCTCTCACAACTGGAGGTAACTGGTAAAGGTCGCCGATGAACAACATCTGAACACCACCAAACTTCTGCTGATTCCTACGAACGTGTCTCAACGAAAAATCCATCATATCAAGCACATCCGCACGCAACATCGAAGCTTCATCGATAATGATGATTTCGATTTCGCGAAGGAGTTTCAGTTTGTCTTTTCGGTATTTGAAATGGACCATCAGATCCGGAATATTGTTTCCAAGATTTTGGTCGATTCTTTCTGTCGTTGGAAGAAAAGTTCTGAGTGGCAATCCGAACATCGAATGGATTGTGACGCCACCAGCATTGATGGCTGCAATCCCAGTGGGGGCAACTACAATGTGTTTTTTCTTGGTTTTTTTTACAAAATCATTTAGAAATGTAGTCTTCCCGGTACCTGCTTTTCCTGTGAGAAAAATGCTTCGGTTGGTGTGTTCTACGATTTCAAAAAGAGAGTTATTCATTGGTTCAAAGGTAAAGAATCAGGAGACAAGAATCAAGAGACAAGAATTAAGAAAAAGGCAAAAGATTCAAGAATAGAAATTAATTTTGCAACTATCAACTATCAACTATCAACTATCAACTATCAACTATCAACTATCAACTATCAACTATCAACTATTTCACCCGATCCGGATTCTGTTTCAAGAAGCTGTCCCAGCCAGAATAAGATTTGTCTGTCGTGATAGTTCCAGAATTGAAATGATGACAAACGGCTACGGCCAGACCATCAGAAGCATCCAGATATTTCGTAGGAAATTCTTTCAGTTTCAACAGGTTTTGGAGCATTCCGGCAACCTGTTCTTTGCTGGCATTACCGTTTCCGGTGATGGCCATTTTTACTTTTTTTGGAGAATATTCGGTGATGGGAATATTTCTGTGAAGACTTGCTGCAATGGCAACACCTTGAGCGCGTCCGAGTTTCAACATACTTTGAACATTCTTCCCAAAGAATGGTGCTTCCAAAGCTGTTTCGTCCGGATGATATTCATCGATCAAGGCTAAGGTTTTATCGAAAATAACTTTCAGTTTGGTCTCGTGGTTTTCATATTTCTTCAACACCAATTCGTGCATCACGATCAACTCCATTTTCCCACCTTTCACAGAGATGATCCCGAAACCCATGATGGATGTTCCCGGATCGATACCCAAAATTATTTTCTCAACTTGCATAAGCACAAAAATACGTTAAGATTTTCATAAAGATCGACAGCTTAATTATATTTTTAATGAAAAGTTATTAAATTTAGAAACCAAAAATTATAACTATCAAAACATGAAGAATTTTCTACTGACTGCGGCAGTCGTGTTCTATGCAGGCTTTAATACGCCTGTATTTTCTCAAAAAGCCGAAACTCCAACATTTGTCGGAAACATCGAAGGTGTCAAGGAATACAAACTTTCCAATGGGATGAATGTCCTTTTGATTCCCGATCAATCACAAAGTAATATGGTGGTCAACATCATCTACAACGTAGGTTCCAAAGACGAAGGCTACGGCGAAAAAGGTATGGCGCACTTGCTGGAGCACATGCTTTTCAAAAGCACCAAAAACTTGGGCGACATCAAAAAACAATTGTCTGACAAGGGTGGTGTGGCCAACGGAACAACCTATTACGACAGAACCAATTATTACGAGATCTTCCCATCCAACGACGAGAACCTGAAATGGTCTCTTCAAATGGAAGCCGACAGAATGATAAACGCTACAATCCTTCAAACCGATCTGGACAAAGAATTTTCTGTGGTGAGAAACGAATTCGAGATCGGGGAAAACAATCCCACGAGAGTCATGATCCAGAATGTTTTCTCTAATGCCTATACTTGGCACAACTACGGGAATTCCACCATCGGAAGCAAAGAAGACATTGAAAGAGTGAAAGCACCAACGCTTCGTAAATTCTATGAGAAATATTACCAGCCAGATAATGCAACTTTGGTGATTGCTGGTAAATTTGATGAGAAAAATGCATTGAAATATGTATCGGATTATTTCTCTGCTCTCCCAAAACCAACGAGGGAATTAGGTGTAACTTACACGGTAGAGCCCGCTCAGAATGGTGAGAAATATTTCGAGATCAAAAGGAATAACGATCAGCAGATTATTGCAGCTGGTTATCACGCCGCAGCTTTTGCAGACAAAGATTATGCTGCACTCAGCGCGCTGAATGAGATTTTGACGGCTGATCCATCTGGCTATTTGTACAAAGGTCTTGTGGATGGCGGAAACGCATCGTCTGTTTGGGCTTATTATATTCCGGCAAGAGATCCGGGGATGATCTATTACAATTTTGATATTTCGAAAGAGAAAAATCTGGACGAAGCGACAAAATTGGTCAAAGCTCAATTAGATAAGATTGCAACCATCAATTATACGGAAGAAGACCTGAACAGGGCCAAATCAAAACTGTTGAAAGATATTGCGACAGAAAAAAATAATACCATCAACTACGCGATTGGATTCACGGAAATCGTAGGAACAGGAAGCTATAAGTTAGCCTTCGTTTATAGAGATAATGTGGAGAATCTGAAATTGGAAGATATCAAAAGGGTTGCTGCGAAATATTTCAAAAATAACAACAGAACACTTGGCGTTTTCCGCCCTTCTTCCAATGAAGAACGTGTTTTGCCAACTGAATTCAGGTCTGAGCAAATCGCTACATTGACCAAGGATTACAAAGGAAAAGCATTAGAGAAAGAACCGGCGCCTTTTGAAACCAGCATTGCCAACGTTAAGAAAAACCTGACGGAAGGCACACTTTCCAACGGCATGAAATACGGCTTGATCAACAAAGAACTGAAAGGCGACAAGGTCCAAGGTTCTTTCCGTTTCAGAATCGGGAACGAGAAAGACCTTCAAGGTAAATCTGCCGTGGCAAGTATGACTGCTTCACTATTAAAATCTGGAACTAAGACCAGAACGAAGGAGCAGATCCAAGATCAATTGGATCAGATGAAGTCATCACTTAATTTCTATACTTCAGGTCAGAATCTGATTGTCCAGTTTGCAACATACAAAAATGACTTCCCTAAAGTAATGGCAATCATGCAGGATGTGCTTTCCAATGCTACTTTCCCGGAAAATGAATTGACAAAAACCATCGCGGAAAACAATACTTACCTGGACGGACAATTAAAAGATCCTGAGGCCATCGCTTACAATGAGTTGGCAAGACTTTCCTCGCCGTATCCGAAAACCAGTATTTTCTATACCTCAACTTTGGAGGAAGAAATTGCTGACAACAAAAAAGTAACCCGCGCCCAAGTTGTTGATTTCTATAATAATGTTCTTGGTGCTTCCAACGGAGCAGGAACGATCATCGGAAGTCTTGATGCAAAATCTGCAGGTTCAGAATTAGAAAAAACTTTTGGGAAATTCACCGCGAAATCCAAGTTCGAGGAAGTAAAACCTACTTTGTTCGAAACTAAGAAAGTCGATAAAAATATCATCACACCAGACAAAGAAAATGCAGTAGCACTCGGAACTTCAAGCTTCACCATGAAACAGGACAGCCCAGAATATCCGGCTTTGGTTTTGGCGAATGAGATCCTGGGAAGCGGCGGTTTTCTTTCTGCAAGATTGCCAATGAGACTTCGTGAAAAAGACGGCATCTCTTACGGCGTTGGTTCTTATTTGAACGTTCCAATTACAAACGACGTTTCCTCTTGGAACTACTACGCTTACCTGAATCCAACAAAACGCGACGCCGTAGAATCTGCAGTAAAAGATGAGGTGAGCAAAGCTTTGAAAACAGGATTCACGCAGGAAGAATTGGACTCCAACAAGAAAAGTTACGCCAACATCCGAACTACAAGTCTTGGAATGGAAAATACGCTGATCAACCTGGAGAACACCAAACTTCTCTTCGGTGTTCCATTGGAAAATTATGACGAGCTGAATGCCAAGATCCAAAACCTGAAACTATCAGAAGTAAATGCTGTTTTGAAGAAATATATCTCGCTTGACAAAGTGACTTCCATCTACGCGGGAGATTTCAACAAGAAATAAATTTTCTACACCAATAGAAAAAGCCGTCCTGAGATTAGGGACGGCTTTTTTATTTTAAAAAGTTAACTGTTACTTCGCATTATTGATCATTTGATTGGTATCAGTAAAATTGTCTCTCAGTAATGTCACAGAACTTACTTTTCCATCAGTAAATTCAAATTTCAGTAGATTTGGATAATCAGTAATTCTAAATAATCCGTTTTTTAAATACACCAATTCATGTTCATTTTTCCCTTTAAAGTGTTGAAGAATCATAGATTCCACATAAAGGCGGTTATTTCTTTCTACGATTTTGGTTTCCATTTTTTGTCCGTAAAGAAAGTCGTCGTAAGTTCCGATGAGTTTTTCTTTTAAGTTTGAAGGTAGCTCTAGTGTTTCTTCATTATGGGAATCTCCGTTCCAATTCATCAGTGACAGAATCTTTCTTTGTGTTTGTCCCATCACGGGAAAGCGATTCGGTTTTTCGCCATTGGCAAGAAAGGCAAATCCGTTTCCGTCTTTCATCGTTCCCATCACGCTTCCGCCAACTCCGGTGTTTGAGCCGTTGCAGGCAAACCAGTCATAGTTGTTATAACCAAAAGATTTTTGCCAACCGTAACTCCATCCGCCAACCGCATTTTTGAAAGCCGAGACTTCGGTCATTTTTTTTGCTACATTGTGGGAAACGACTTTGTTGTTTTTGTTGCGCAAAGCATTTTGAATTTCTATAGCAATCTTAGCTAATTCTTTTGGAGTTGACCATAATCCTGACGGACCAACTTGTGGAGTAATTGGCAAACCTGTTTTGATCACTTTTCCGTCTTTATCGTGAACCATAGCAACATTTCTCAGAAATCCTTTTTCATTGGGCTGAATCATGGTGGTGTGTTTTAAACCAAGCGGAGAAAATAGGTGTTGTTTTGCAAGTTCTGCAATTGATTTGTTGAAAGTATCTTCCAGAGCCATTTGGATAATCGTGTAACCGCCGCCGCTGTATTGCCAATCGGTTCCCGGTTCGAAAAGGAATTCGATTTCTTTATCATATCTCGGGATTTTACCCATTAAACTTTCTTCTAATGTTGGGATTTTTTCACCTTCATAATGGTCTTCAAAACCGTCTTGAGACGTTCCTGCAGTATGATTCAAAAATTGTCTCCAGGTCGGAGCTTTGTTTTCTGTGAATTTACTTTTTGGCAAATGTCATCTTTTCAAAGATTTGTCAATTGGTGCGTTCAGATCAAGCAAACCTTTTTCTTCCAAAATAAAACAAAGAAGGGCAGTAATTGGTTTTGAGATAGATGCTGTATAAAATGCCGTGTTTTCATCGATTTTTTCAAGTGAATTTGCAGATTTCACCCCAAATTGTTTAGAATAAACAATCTTATAATTTTCAAAAACAACCACACTAAAACCTGGGAGTTTATATTTTTCTAACT
Source organism: Chryseobacterium sp. FP211-J200 (assembly GCF_001643375.1). Taxonomy (GTDB): domain Bacteria; phylum Bacteroidota; class Bacteroidia; order Flavobacteriales; family Weeksellaceae; genus Epilithonimonas; species Epilithonimonas ginsengisoli. The sequence continues at coordinate 13,657 of NZ_LSHB01000083.1, read as the reverse complement.
GCTCTTCAATTTTCAGACTGTCAGTAAGAAAGCTGTAATCTTTTTTCTGTCCAAAGATCGTGGAACTTGTCATTAATAATAGAAAAAAGCTGGTGTAAAAGATAGTTTTCATTGTATCGTTATTTTAGGTTGATCAATATTTCGATACAAAGATGTGGAAGCAATCAGTCTTGTGCGACCGAGTAAAAGTAGTCGTCCAGATTTCGTGAAAAGAATTGGTTCGAATATTTAAACCAGAAAGTACGAGTAATTATAACGATTTGTATTGCAGTGATTTGCGATATTCAGTTGGTGTGTTTCCCGTATGTTTTTTAAAGGCCGTATTGAAAGAAGATTTTGAATTAAAACCAACTTCATACAAGATTTCAAGAATTGTAACCTTTGTTTTGGATGGATCTTTCAGGATTTCCATTGCATTTTCGATACGGTAAGTATTCACAAAATCATAAAAATGCTGTCCTAATTGATGATTAATTAAAACCGATAATTCTCGCACCGGAACATTCATTTCCTTCGAAATATCCTGAATCGTCAAAGCAGGATCCAGAAATGGCTTTTCATCAACCATATATTTTTTTTACTTCAAAAGATCTTCGTTCAGAATTTCCGGTTCAATTTTTTTCTCTTGCAAAATCAAGTCGGCAACAAGTGTCAACTTCGAATCAATATTTCTGAAAAGGCCGGGATTATTCAGTGCTTTGTAAAGGTACCAGCAAATGATAAAAAGCTGCATCACCAGAATTCCAATTTTGATCCAATCAGAAACGTATGGGTAATCAGAAAATTTAAAAATATTCTTTAAAATAACAATCAGGTAGAGCGCGGTAAGAACGCTTGTAAACTGAAACAGCCAGTTGTAAGAATTAAGGTCTCCGCCTGAATTATTTTCTAGATAAAGCTTTTTTACTTTTTTCAACAACAGAAAAACCGCCGTAAAATAAACCAAAACCTGAAGATGAAACAGCCAATGCGTCAACTGTAGCTCAATCATGTCTTGACGGTTGATGATGAAATCAAGCTTCGAAGCCAAATCCACCGAATAAAACCGAGGTACCAAAACAAGATTTCCAATAAAAAACGGAAGCAGATGGATCAGATATTTAGGCTTCCACTGAAAATCGGAATAACAAACCGACAAAACATACAGATAAAAAGCAGGGATCTGTAAAAAAGCCAACAGAGTTCGCAACATTCCAAGATTCGATGGACCGTCAGTTATTTGACTGATCAAAGGTTCGCTAATATCAACCGAGGTAATGATGAGGAAAAAGGCAAAGAGCCGGTTGCTGATTTTGTGCTCAGTCTTCACCGTCAGTAGAAAAAATGCCAGAAAAAATGAAACGAACAGCGAGATCACCGTCACAATTCCCAATAGATCCATTTTATCCATTTGTAATCCTGTTTCCCATTCTCGTTCGCACTTATTTTTCGTAAAGATAATTATTTTGCCTCTGGAAAATCAAGGAATAGAATTCACCTCAACAGATTTATAATTTTTCAGGAGCCGGGAACCTGCTTTCCGCTGCAATTCCTCGCGCCAAAGCTTTTCCCATCGCCAGCTGTGGGATTTCCACTGCAATCAGGGCTATGGGGTTTCTGTGTAAATACCATTTTCCTTTTGGTAGAATGCTCCACAATATTTGTCATTCTGAAAGAATCCATTAAGTATCGTAAATAATTGAAAACTATTTATACGAAGTTTGCGAAATGCAATTTATATAAGCATAAAGATTAATTATAATTATTTTTTCTTAAGAGTATTTCAAATTCATTTTTTAGACTTTCAATTTTCTCTGTTGTTGTATTTTCTAATGCAGATAGATATATTAGAGGATACATACTTCCTCCTTTGAAATTATTAGCTTTATATAAAGCGACAGTCTCTCTATATTTTTTCCATTTTTCAATACTTGATTTAAATAATTTAAAATCTATTGAAAACTGTTCATCAATATTTTCTTTATTATCGATAATGAAATCTATTAAAGTTTGAAGTTCATCATCCTTTTTTTTGAAATTCATATCTGCCTCGTGATTCATATCGGTTTGTGTTTCAGGAGAGTCAGGGTATAGTATTTTCCAAATAATAGTATTTGTAAATTCCAAAAAATCTTTGCAATTTTGATAATTCTTAATGATTTTATCCTTATCTATATGAATATTTGTAGCAAATTCGTGGCAAAAAATATGTCTCAACTCATAAGTTTCTTTTACGCTTTGAATAATTTCAGGCAATCGATTTCTTTTGTCATCGTTCAAGATTTTGGCGGTTTTATAGACTGATTCTTTTTTGAAATTTTTCATCTCATCTAAAAAATCTCTCCCTAAAATCACCGATAAATTTGAATTGATATCTTCAAAATTATTAAAAGGTAATAAATGCCCAATTAACTCCCCAACAGTTACTGATTTTGTTTGTATTGCTCCAATAATTTCAAAATCTAGTTTAATGTTTTTTGACTGATTGAAATTTGCTATGTTTTTATTATATGGTTCACCAAAATCAACTACTTCTTTAATAACCGATTTAAAAAATGCTTCGAAACAAGCTACTGTTGAAATTGGTATGTATTTTAAAATTTCTGAATTGTAATCTCCATTATAATTTGTAAATTCATTAAGAGCATAATCAATTTCGTACAATCTTGACGTTAAATCATATCTTGAGTTAAATTCTGTTCTAGATTTAATTAATTTTATTTCTTGAATAAAGTCTCTTTTTTTCACTTTTTAATGTATGTTGATTGGAAATTAATTTTGACTAAGGATTAATAGTATACTTTTATCTCGTTTTTATGTAAATATAATTATAATTTACAACAATCACTTTGTCAAAAACCAATGACAAAAAAAGACTTCAATGAAAATTGAAGTCTTGTAATTTATTTAGTAATTCTAAGGTCAGAAATAATGATCTTGTAATGATCACAATCTTCAAAACAGATTCCATTTTCTTTCCAATAAGGATTCTTAGGTGTCACAGTCGGAACTTTAAAATGTTCAAGATTGGCCAAGATCTTCTGGAACTCTTCCAAGGTTTCCGGATAGAAAACCAGGATGTCGTCATCATCAAATTTTGACTCCGGCAAATTCCCATCCTGCGTGAATTCCAAATGCCAATTCTCACCAGCTTTCCCAAGGAAAACGCCGTCGTAACCATTATGGTCTTCAAACTTCCCTATCACCTCAAACTCCAAAACGGAAGTGTAAAAGTAGATCAGTTTCTCAAGATTCTGCGTATGTCGTGCGTATCGGAAAATCATTTGATCTGAATATTAATGAAAGTAAAAATCATTCAGCTTTTCTTCACAAAGCGTTTTCACAACATTCACCCAGCTTTGTTCCTCGTTCAGACAGGGAATATAATCAAATCTTTCACCGCCGCCGTGAAGGAAGATCTCCTTACCTTCCACAGAGATCTCTTCCAAAGTTTCCAAACAGTCGGAAACAAAAGCAGGACAAACGATTGCCAGTTTTTTGATGCCTTTTTTGCCAAGACCTTCCAAAGTAGCGTCTGTGTAAGGTTCCATCCATTTGTCTTTGCCCAGTCTGGACTGGAAGGTGACCATCACTTTTTCTTTTGGCAATCCCAGTTTTTTGCACACCAATTCGGTTACTTTATAACATTGGTGTCTGTAGCAGAATTTGTGCGAAGGATTGTCTTCCTTTTGGCAACAAGTATTCATGTTGCAAGTGTTCGTAGGATCGGTTTTGTAAATATGACGTTCCGGCACACCGTGATACGAAAACTGTAGTAGATCAAAATCCGCAGGTAGTTTTTCCCTGATACTTTCAGCTAAAGCATTGATGTAGATCTCGCGGTCGTAGAATGGCTCCACGTAATTGATCTTGATATCTGGGAAGAATTTCAGTCTCACTTCCTCAGCTTTGTCAATCACGGTTTCTGTCGTGCTCATCGCATATTGCGGATAGAGCGGGAACAGAGAGATCTCGGTAATGCCTTTGTCCACCAACTCTTGGATTCCAGTTTTAATTGAAGGTTCAGCGTAACGCATTCCCAAACCAACCGGAACATCCACAATCTCCTGAAGTCTCTTCTGAAGATGTTTGGAAATCACGATCAAAGGCGAACCTTCGTCGGTCCAAACGGTTTTATAAGCTTCGGCAGATTTCTTAGGTCGGGTTTTCAGGATGATTCCCTGAACCAAAAGTGCGCGGAAGATCCAGCGGTAATCGATGACCTTTTCGTCCATCAGGAACTCGTCCAGATATTCTTTTACATCTTTTACGTCCGTCGATCTCGGAGATCCGAGGTTGACGAGAAGAATTCCCTTGCGGTTGTTAGTTGTTGGTTGTTGGTTGTTGGTTTCCAATTTTGAAATTATTTTATAGGCGTTTCTGGAAGTCGGTCAACTGACAATGAGAAACTATCAACTAAATATTATCCATTCACAGCTTCCACATTCTCCACCAATTCCGGAACGAATTGTTTCAGGATATTTTGGATTCCGCTTTTTAAGGTTGCTGTTGATGATGGACATCCACTGCAAGCGCCTTGAAGCAACATTCTCGCAGTTTTGTTTTCCTGGTCATATTCGATCAATGAGATTTTTCCACCGTCGTTTTCTACGGCTGGTGCCACATATTCGTTCAGGATGTCGCTGATCTTTTGCTCGTCACTGGTATATTCTCTGTTGATGATCTTCAACATTGGATTCTCGTGGTTGTGAGGTTCTGCATTGGAAATGGTTTTTCCGGCCTGCAAAAATTCTGCGATAAAAGAACGAACTTGGTTCATGATCTCGTGCCATTCAAACTGACCGTCTCTGGTCACGGCAACGAAATTATCACTCACGTAAACTTCTTTCACAAAATCAAAAGCTTCGTATAATTCTTTTGCCAAAGGCACTTCGTCCGCTTCTTCTCTGGATTTGACCTCGATGAAACCATCCATCAAAATTTTGCTGGAAATGAATTTCATCACCGCAGGATTTGGGGTCATCTCAGAATAGATCTGGTAAAGTTCTTTTTTCTTCTGAAGATAGATCCTTGGGTTGGCTAACAATTCGTCCTCGATGATATTTTTAAGACTTTCGGAAACGTGTTCCCACTCAACAGTATCTTCTTTCGCCACCGCAATGAAATTGGCTGTGATGAAAATTCTGTTGACGAAAGGATAATTGAAAAGTTCTTGGGCCAACGGAATCTCTGAAATATCAGATTCTCTATCAAGCTCCAATGAACCTGGAATCAGATTGTAGTCTGTTACGAACTTCAATACTTTTGGATTCTCTGTTGGTTCTATAATGATTTGTCTCATTTTAAGTATATTGAACTACAAAAATATCGTAATTTGGTGGAACAAAAAAGCCGATGAATCCCAATGTTGTGTTAAGTTTTGATTATGAGCAGGTTTGCGGATATTCGATTTTTTCTATTGGTTTGATTTTGGCTGTTTCGGATGAGAAAACGTGAAATGATGACCAATAAGCGCCCCGAATTATCTCATCTTTTTTAATTTTTATTTGAATCGATGAACCACTTCGTTAGGTTTGAACGGAAATCCTTTTTTGCATGGACTTAATTTTCTATTTGAACGGAAAGTGTCTGCAAAAAAGATTGAGAGTGGAGGACGGATCAAGGCGCCCAAATTATTACAATTAACAATTAATCATTAACAATTGAGAAGATGGCAATTATAAGAGAACTTTTAGGAAAGAAACCACAGTTTGGAGAGAATGCATTTGTCGCAGAAACTGCGGTAATTATCGGCGATGTAACGATGGGAGATGACTGTAGTATTTGGTATAACGCGGTTTTGAGAGGCGATGTGCATTACATCAAAATGGGAAATAAAGTGAATGTCCAAGACAACGCGATGATCCATTGCACTTACAAAAAAAGCCCCACGACGATAGGCAATAATGTTTCGATTGGCCACAATGCGATTGTTCACGGTTGCACGATCAAAGATAATGTACTGATCGGAATGGGCGCAATCGTAATGGATGATTGCGTGGTGGAAAGCAATTCTATTGTTGCAGCTGGTGCTGTGGTGACTGCCAATACGATCATCAAAGAAGGCGAGATCTGGGCTGGCGTTCCGGCGAAAAAAGTGAAAGATATTTCGCAAAGTCTGATTGAAGGCGAGATTGACAGGATTGCAAATAATTATGTTAAATACTCCAGCTGGTACAAACATGAGTAGATTGGTACAAAGATTGAATTTTCCAAAGAAATGTAAACTATGACAAAGCTTAAATCTTTTTGGGAAGTTCTAAAGGAAACTTTCAATGAGTGGACGTCCTCGTCCGCATCCAAAGACAGTGCAAGTATGGCTTACAATGCAATATTTGCGCTTCCGGGTTTGCTGATCATCATCATCTGGACAACTGGTCATTTTTTTGGTGAAGAAGCTGTGAATGGAGAAATCCGCCGACAACTACAAGGAATAATGGGTTATGACGGCGCAAAAAGTATCCAAGACATCATCGCTAGTGCGATGGTGGACAAAGAGAATTTCTGGATGAAAGCTTTGGGTGTGGCGACTTTGGTTTTTGGTGCAACCAGTTTGTTTTTCCAAATGCAAAGCACGCTGAACAATCTTTGGGATGTAGAAGCAAGACCGAAAAAGGCGTGGCAAAAATTCATCCTCGATAGAGCCAACTCACTCGGAATGATTTTGATGATTGCGTTTTTGCTGTTAATCAGTATGGTTTTGTCATCTCTCATTGGTTTGGCTAATGGATTAATAACCAAATATTTTGGAGTGGACACTTACTTTATCATTCAAGTTACGAATTTCGTTTTAGGATTGGCTGTCGTTACAGTTCTTTTTGCGATGATGTTCAAGGTCTTGCCTGATGTTGAGATCAAATGGAAATCTGTTTGGATTGGCGCAATTGTGACGGCTTTGCTCTTCAATCTTGGGAAAATGGCAATGAGTTTTTACTTTGATATGTCAAAACCAACTTCAGTTTTCGGCGCTGCAGGAACAGTGATCTTGTTGATGATGTGGATCAATTATTCTTGTCAATTGATTTTCTTCGGGGCAGAATTTACCAAAGTTTATGCAAAGCGAAAAGGACACAACATTGTTCCATCCAAACACGCGACTTGGAGCAAAGCAAAATTGTATAGAGATGCTGAGGAACAAAAAAAGAAAATTGCTCCTCAGGAGATTTAAATATTATTTGAAAACGGGTTTGTCATTTTCACAAACGATATTTTCCGGTTGCATTACCAACATACAGTCTGACATTAGGCTGTATTTTTTGTTGTACTCCACAGATTTTTGATTGTACAACTCCACCTTTTCTAAGAAACTTTTCTCATCAAGTTTAACTGAATAGGCAATATGTTCAACTGGTCCACCACACGCTTTTACGCCCAAACCAACTGTTTTCCAATCGGCGGAATTCGTACATTTTTCACTGCTTGCCAAGGTTTGGATTTCCGTTTTCAAAGTTTCCATTTCTTTGGATTCCTCGGCTGTCAATCCATTGCTAGGTACGACATCTTTTGGTCGTTCGGGTAATGGTTTTGGGAGATTATCCGCTGTGTAAGAAGGTTTACAAGCAAATGTAAACACAGAAACCAGACTTAACAAAATTAAATTTTTCATAAATGAATTTTGAATTGAGCTATCAAATATAATACCTGCAAACGTTTCCTCCAATTTAATTTTTGAAACCTTTTCTGAGATAATTGATGTCGGTGGTCAAAGGATTCTTTACTGATTTCATTCATATTCGATAAATTTTATAAGGTATTGTAACAAATAATATTAGCAATCGTCTAATAAAATTATAATACTTTAAAACAATAACTATGGAACTGTCGATTAAAAACATTAGTAAAACCTACGCCAATGGTTTGAAAGCTTTGGATAACGTCAATCTCACGATTGGGAAAGGAATGTTCGGATTACTCGGACCTAATGGTGCAGGGAAATCTTCACTAATGAGAACCATCGCAGGTTTGCAAGCGCCGGACAGTGGCGAGATTTTTCTCGGCGACCTCAATGCATTGACCCAAAAAGAAGAACTGCGTAAAGTTCTAGGCTATCTTCCACAAGATTTTGGGTTTTATCCGAAGGTAAATGCCGTAGAACTTCTCAATCATATTGCGATTCTGAAAGGAAATTCAAATAAATCTGAACGTAAGGAAATCGTTGAAGGCTTGCTTCATCAGACCAATCTCTTCGAAGCTAGAAAAAGAAACGTCAGCGAATATTCTGGCGGAATGAGACAGCGTTTCGGGATTGCACAAGCTCTTCTTGGAAATCCAAAACTCATTATTGTGGATGAACCAACCGCTGGCCTAGACCCGATGGAAAGAAATCGCTTCCATAATCTCCTGAGTGAAATCGGGGAAAATACGATTGTCATTCTTTCCACGCACATTGTAGATGATGTGAAAAATCTATGCAATCGCGTGGTCGTTTTGACTTCGGGACACATTATTTTAGATGGAACTCCGAAAGGTGTGATAGAAGATTTCCGAGGTAAAATCTGGAAAAAACTAATCGAGAAATCCGAAGTTGAGGTTGCGAAAGAACAATTCCAAGTGATTTCCACACATATTTCTGAAGGAAAAGTGGAGATTCGGGTTTTTTCGGAGACTCAGCCAGACGCCAATTTTATTCCTGTAGAATCCAATTTGGAAGACGTGTATTTCTCAAGTATCACCAAAAAAATTGCAACCAATGTTTAAAGAATTATTCTCTTTTGAACTCAGAAACGGTTTCAAAAAATGGAGTACGCAGATCTATTTTTTGGTTTTCCTCACGCTTGGCGTTCTAGTAGGACTTGGAACTACAGGCGCATTTGACACTTCGACCTCAGATTCGATTTTAACTAAAAATTCCTCTTTGGCAATCGCAAGATTGATTGTCGGGATGAGTGGCAATATTATGGTGCTCATCAACGGAATTATGATGATCAGCATTATGGCAACTGCGATTCAGAAAGATTATGCCTATAATTTCCACGGCTTGTTGTACACGACGCCAATTACCAAATCCGGCTATTTTTTCGGCAGATTTTTAGCTAATTTTCTGATATCGATTTATGTCTTTTCAGGAATTTTAATCGGGTATTTCTTCGGAACGCTTTACGGACTTGGAACTTCGCAACTTGGTCCCATCAATATCATCAATTTTCTTTGGCCATTTTTGATTTTCACTGTAGCTAATACGTTGATCATCGGTTCGATATTTTTCGCATTGACAACGATTACCAGAAGCACTTTGGCTTCCTATCTTTTCTGTGTGATTTTGCTTTTGTTATCGATTTTGAGCGACAGCATTCTTTCCGACATCGAAAACAAAGATTTGGCCTCACTTCTGGACCCTTTTGGGAATTTCGCATTGAGACAAACTACCGAATATTGGACGCCTTACGAACAAAATGAAAATACAGTTCCGCTTTCTGGAATTTTGCTTTGGAACCGTTTGGTTTGGTTAGGAATTGCAGTTTTGTGTGTTGGAATCACTTATTTTAAATTTGATTTTAACCAATTTTTACAGCCTTTTTCTTTGTTTAAAAAGAAGAAAAATGCATTGGTAGAAACTTACACTAATTCTGAAAAATCATTGCAGGAAATCCTGAATGTTCAAAAAGATTTTGGATGGATTGCGAAACTGAAAGAGCTTTTCTACCTTTCCTTTTTCGAGGTCAAGAGAATCGTTTATACTCCATTTTTCGGAATTATTGCTTTCATTTTTGGCGTTTTGCTGATTGTGATTTCCAATTATATGAAATCGATGTACGACGCAGAATCCATTCCTGTCACATTTTTGATGGCGGAATTGGCAGAAGAAGGATTGTCTTTTTTCCTGCTTTTGTTGATTGTCTTTTTCGCAGGAAATATCGTTTGGAGAGAGCGTGAAAATAAGATTGATGAACTGATTGGCGTGAGTACGGTTTCCAATTTCAACCTGTTGTTTTCCAAGTTTTTGGGAATGGTTTGGATGGTCATCATTATGCAGATTTTCTCTAATTTGATTTGCATCGGCATTCAGTTTTACAAAGGATTTTATGACATTGAACCTTTGACGTATTTGAAATTTAACCTTTACCATCTGCCTTATTATCTGGTTTTGATAGGGTTCAGTTTGTTTATTCAGTTGATTGTCAATAACAAATATTTTGGGTTTTTCTTAGCGATTTTCCCTGTCGTTTTCCTTCCGATCTTGTACGATTATTTGGAAATGAATGGCATTTTGTACAGTTTTAATTCCAACGGACCAACACTTCCTTATTCAGCTTTGAATGGTTTTGGGCAAGTGCTTTACAGCTATTTTATTGTGAAATCGTATTGGATTCTGATGATGCTGTTCTTATTGTTCATTGCACTTTTAGTTTTCCCAAGAGGCAAAGAAAAAGGGTTGTCCAAAAAATATCTGTTATCGAAAACATCATTCAAATCAAAACATAAAGCTTTATTGTTTCTATTCTTGTTCGCAACTGTTGGACTTGGAGGATACATTTATTACAACACCCATATTCTGAACAAATCCTACACAGAAGTTGAGATGGAAAAAATGCGTGTGGATTATGAGAAAAAATATAAATATCTGGAAAAAATCGATCAGCCAAGAATCGTTTCCTCGGATTTGAAAATTGATATTTTCCCTGAGAAATCGGGCTGGAGTGTTGAAGGTATTTATTACATCAAAAACAAACATCAAAAACCAATTGACAGCATCATCCTCAAATATCCGAATAATCTGGACGGACATTACACTTACAAAAAGATGCAATTGGCAAGTCCTGGGAAAGATATTTTCAATGATGAAAAAGTAGGTTTGAAACTTGTAAAACTGAATCAGCCACTTCAACCCGGAGATTCTGTAGCACTTAATTTTCAATATGCATTCGAGCCGAAAGGTTTTGCCAATTCTGAAACCGAAACGGATGTGGTTGGAAATGGCTCGTTTTTCAATTCTAATAATTTGCCAGGATTAGGTTACAGTGCAGATGCGGAACTTTCGGAAAACTCAGCCCGAAAAAAATATGGTCTGAAACCAAAACCAAGATTGGCAAAAGTGAATGACACGAAAGCAAGAATGAACAATTTCATTTCAAATGATTCCGATTGGATTCGTTTCCAGACTCAGATTTCGACTGATAATGACCAAATCGCAATTGCGCCAGGTTATTTACAAAAAGAATGGAAAGCCAATGACAGAAGGTATTTCACCTACAAAATGGATTCGCCGATTCTTAATTTCTATGCGTTTCTTTCTGGCGATTATCAAGTGAAAAAATCAAAATGGAATAACGTGAATATCGAGGTTTATTACCAAAAAGGTCACGAATACAATTTGGACAGAATGATTTCTTCCATTCAAAACAGTTTAAATTATTACACCAAGAACTTTGCACCGTATCAGCACAAACAAGTTCGAATTATCGAGTTTCCAAGATATGCTTCCTTTGCACAATCGTTCCCGAACACGATTCCATATTCCGAAGATATTGGTTTCCTAACGAAGATTGAACCCGATAAACCACAAAAAATAGACGTTCCTTTCTATGTGACGGCTCACGAAGTTGCGCATCAATGGTGGGGACATCAGGTGGTTGGTGCCAATGTTCAGGGCAGCGCGATGTTGTCGGAAACATTTTCCCAATATTCCGCTTTGATGGTAATGGAACACGAATACGGCGCGCCTGCGATGAAAAAATTCCTGAGTTATGAGCTCGATAAATATTTGCAAGGTCGAACAAGAGAAACGAAAAATGAGATGCCTTTGATGTTAATTGAAAATCAAAGTTACATCCATTACAACAAAGGAAGCGTCGTGATGTACGCGCTCAAAGACTATTTGGGAGAAGCAAAACTGAATTCGATTTTGAAGAAATATCTAGAGCAAACCAAATTTCAGGAACCGCCTTATACCAATTCGGTGGAGTTTGTGAATCTTCTCAAAAAGGAAACGCCTGACAGTTTGCAATACCTCATCAAAGATCTCTTTGAAACGATTACACTGAACGAAAACTATTTGAAGGATTTATCGTACAAAAAAGTTGGAAAGCAATTTGAAGTCAAACTCACAGTTGGAAGCGCCAAATACCGCGTTGATGGCAAAGGGAAATCGAAGAAAATTCCGGTCAATGATTATGTTGATATCGGCGTTTTTGGACAAAAATCTAAGAAATTCCCTGAAGGTAAAGAATTGATTTTCCAAAAAGTGAAGATGGATAAGCCTGAAAAAACCTTTGCTTTCGTAGTCAATGAAGAACCTTTGCAAGCGGGAATTGACCCTTACGCAAAACTGATTGACAGAAATATGGATAATAATGTTCACGATTTCAAATCAAAACCGGAAAAAGTAAATCTGGATGCGGATGAAAAATCTGGAGGTGCAGGTGTGAAAGTTACTGTGAATACGGGAGATTAATTTCGCTTCAAATAATTATAATTAATAGCGTCTGCTTTTCTAAAGGGCAGACTTTGTTGTTTAATATTCGAAATACAATTTGGTACATAATTAGCTATTTGGTTTTACCTAATACTATTTGTAACAATTTAACGTTTTGAGTTACATATTGTGATAATCATTAATATGAAAAATACAGCTAGCACTAATAAAATGAATTGGTTCCAGCACTTCTTGATGCTGTGTTCGGGCGCCAATATTCACCTTTTGAAAAAATCGCCAAGCGAATGGAACAAATTTGCCGGAATTGGCGGAATCGTTTTGTTCACGGCAGTTTTTGCAACACTTTCCGCGGGTTATGCAATGTTTACCGTTTTTGATAATGTTTGGACAGCCGTAGGATTTGGACTTCTTTGGGGATTGATGATTTTCAATTTGGACAGATATATTGTTTCCTCAATCAAGAAAACCGGAACGTGGTGGAATCAAGTTCTGATGACAATTCCAAGGTTGATTTTGGCGACGTTTCTCGGAATCATTATTTCAAAACCTTTAGAGTTGAAAATCTTTGAAAAGGAAGTCAACAAACAACTGAACACGATTATTCAAAGAAATAAAAAACAACTTCAGGCAGAAATGACTGGAAGGATTTTGCAACAATCGGGACCTTTTGATACAGAGAAGAAACAAATTCAAACTCAAATCAAAAATTACCAAATGGCTTATGATTCTGCGTCTGTAGAATTAGAAAAAGAAATTCTTGGCAAAGAATCTGGTTTGACAAGTGGAAAAGTCGGCTACGGAACGAACGCAAAACGAAAAGCTGAACTCAAAGAACAAAAACGCCTTGACCTCGAAAATTACCAAAAACAACAGCAATCGCGATTGGAATATTTGGACAAAGAAGTTTCGAAAGTTTACACCAATTTGGAAACCGAAAGAAAATCTACAGAAACTGTGGAAGACAAGTTCAATGGATTTGCGGCGCGTTTGCAAGCCTTGGATGAGTTGGGGAAAAATTCTGCAATCATTGCGCTGGCAGCGAGTTTCATTATGGGATTATTCATTTGTTTGGAAATATCACCGGTTTTGATAAAATTGATTTCTCATGTTGGACCTTATGATCATCTTTTGGAAAAAACGGAGAATGATTTCAGGTTATATTCAAAGGAAAAAATCACCAAAGGGAATGTACTGACGGATTACAGGATCGATGATTTCAAGGATGATCTGGACATCCGGAAAAGAAAGAAAAACGGCAATGACCTATAAAAGAAAAGCTTCCAAATTGGTAGTCATGGTCGGAAG
>NZ_LSHB01000082.1 GCF_001643375.1 Chryseobacterium sp. FP211-J200 | reverse complement strand
AGAAAATATGCTGTATTATCTCTACGAATATTTAACCGCTCACGGATTCCACGTTCCGGGAATGAACTTGTTCAAATACATTTCGTTCCGCGCGGCGATGGCAGTTTTGTTTTCGCTGATCATTGCGATGGCTTACGGGAAAAAGATTATCAATTACCTCAGAAAAAAACAAATGGGAGAATTGGTAAGAGACCTTGGTCTGGAAGGGCAAAAGCAGAAAGAAGGAACGCCAACAATGGGTGGTTTGATTATCATTTTGGCGACTATCATTCCGGTTTTGTTGTTTACCAGAATCACCAATGTTTACATCGTTCTTTTGATTATTTCGGTTTTGTGGATGGGCGCGATTGGTTTTCTTGATGATTATCTTAAGAAAGTTAAAAAAAATAAAGACGGATTAAGTGGAAAATTCAAAGTAATTGGACAAGTTGGTTTAGGCTTAATTGTCGGAGTTACAATGTATTTCCACCCAGATATTGAGGTTAAGAGAAAGTACGCAGACTCAACTGTTGTGAACAGAAATAATGTAGAACAGAACTTTATGGATGAGGAGAAAATTCCGGTTTCTACAGTGCCTTTCACAAAAAATAACGAGTTTGATTACAGCGGAATTCTGTTTTGGATGGATGATGCAAAAGCACACGAGTGGGCTTGGGTTGTTTTTATTCCGATTGTAATTTTTATTGTAACCGCAGTTTCTAACGGTGCCAATATCGCGGACGGAATTGATGGTTTAGCAGCCGGAACAAGTGTTGTCATTTTGTTGACTTTAGCATTTTTCGCTTATGTCTCAGGAAACATAATCTTCGCTGATTATCTGAATATTATGTTCCTGCCGCATATGGGAGAGACGACCATTTTTGCCCTCGCATTGGTGGGAGCTGTGATTGGATTTTTCTGGTATAATACTTATCCGGCGCAGGTTTTTATGGGCGATACAGGAAGTTTGATGCTTGGAGGTGTGATTGCGGTTTTGGCAATTATTTTAAGAAAGGAATTACTGATTCCAGTTCTATGTGGGGTTTTCCTGATAGAACTTTTATCTGTCATTCTACAGGTTTGGGTCTTCAAATACAGAAAGAAAAAGTATGGGTTGGAATATGCCCAGAACAATAGATTATTCAAAATGTCACCGCTGCACCACCATTATCAGAAGGAGGGTTTCCACGAAAGCAAAATCGTAAACCGAATGATAATTCTGGGTGTAATGTTGGCGATTATTTGCTTAATCACTTTAAAAACGAGATAGAAGAATTGTAAAATGTAAAAAGTATTGACGTATTAACGATTCGAACGTTGAAATCATTAATACATTTTA
>NZ_LSHB01000081.1 GCF_001643375.1 Chryseobacterium sp. FP211-J200 | reverse complement strand
CCAGAATCACCACTCCACCACTGCGAGGATAGTGTTTTTTCTATTGGAATACCCGCAATATCTTCTCCATTTTCATCATAAAAAGTACCGCTTCTAATTTCCATAGGATAACCCATGTCAGCAACTGTTAGTATCAGCCATTCGTATTTGTTACTCATATTACTAATTTTGTCACAACTCAAAAATTGCAACAATAGAAATGATAAAAGTACTATTCTCAGTTTTCTCATTTGCCAAATGTCGTATCAAAAATCAAAACATCGGTGTTGGGTATCTCCTCCATGATATTTCCTTTCTTCAGATATACCTTTCCTGTTTTGAAATCTTCGCTCATCCTTAAGTGAATCTCAAACTCCTGCTTTCCAATCTTCTCATAAAAGTCTTTGAACTGTTTTACCAGCTCCTGTTCCCGCTTTCTATAAGGCACATATTCAAATTTGCGAAACTCAAGATCTTCTGAGTTGCCAGGATAGATACGAATGGTAAACGCTCTTCCAGCAGGAGTCTCAAACTTCCCATCTATTTCTGTAGGAATAGGCTTAGGAAAAGAGGTTGTGTAATAATCTACGTCTGCTTTCCAGTCTTCCTCCGCATCAATAAAATTGGCTCCTCCTTCATCTTTCTGCATTGTGATGGCAAGCTTATCAAAGCCCTCTGCCTGTACGGTATATTTCCAGGGATATTTTATACTGATATCATCCCAGATATGGAGACTGATGGATTTGCTGGCTATTTCCTGCTGGGTTTGCAGAGGCATGCTTTTCCTGAAATCTACAAGATACTCACTCCTTGTTTCATCTACGGTATATCTCATCACTTCTTTAAAATTTGTAACCTGTACCTCTTGTCCTTTATATATCCTAAATAATTCAGTGGAACCTTCCGCATAAGCATACAGCATAAACCTTCCCCCGGGAATAGGAGCTATTTTAAAACCCTGATAGGCTGTATTATGAAATATACTTTTGATACGCTCGATGTCCAGCTGAAATTTGCCTTTGAAAAATTTGTCTTCTGCATAAGAAAACCACTCAAGATTCATTTGTGAGGGAATGGCACGGTAATTCTCCACCGTAATGCTGCCAGAGTCACCAAGTAAACCACTTTGTAAACGCATATCTGATTGTATCCCGGCAATCTCCTCGCCTTTTTGATCATAGAAACCGCCTGAGAGGATTTCCATATGGTAGCCCTCATCTGCTGTGGTCTCTATATTCCATCTGTATTGATTGTTCATATTATTGAGTTTGTCGCAACTCAAAAATTGTAACAATAGAAATAATAAAAGTCGTATTCTCAGTTTTACAATCATTTTCCAAAAGTCAAATCAAAAATATCTACCTGTACATTAGGTATCTCTTGCTCTATTTCCCGTTTCTTGAGGTATAGTTTTCCTATTTTGAAATTTTCGCTTATTT
>NZ_LSHB01000080.1 GCF_001643375.1 Chryseobacterium sp. FP211-J200 | reverse complement strand
AAATTACTAAAATCACCACATATGGAAACTCCAAACACACCTACCCGCCCAACTTTCAAACCAGATAACAGCGCCAACTCGATATCCGCAAGCCAGATCTTCGGGATCAACCGTCTCGTGAAACTCAATGTCGTGATCGAGGGCAAGGTGATCTCGCATTACAAAAGCTTCACCTTGTCACAGAATAGCAGCAAGCATCACGAGTTCGAGCTTATTTTGGCACACGATACTTTGGGCAACAAGGAAAATCACAACCTGGAATCCAGCCAGGAGTTTTTGGGAAAAAGGATCACGGTGGTGCAAAAATACAAGGATATCCCTGACAGCCCGGAACGTACTTTTGTAGGTGTGATCACGAAGGTGGGATTCAGCCAGGAAAAAGGTGGACTTCCAAATATCGTTCTTGGCGGCTTCAGTCCCACAATACTTTTGGATGCTGCACCGACAGTGCAAAGTTTTGGAGGGGAAGCGCCTGTCAATCTGAGCATCATCGCCTCACAATTGATCAAAGAAGGTCTGGGAAGCAGTAAATATGATGTCCGTGTGGATGCCAACGATTACTCGGAAATCCCATTCAGTGTCCAGTACAATGAGACGCATTACAATTACCTCGCAAGGATGGCAGAGGCCTACGGCGAACAGTTCTATTATGATGGCGAGGTTCTTCATTTTGGAAAATTACCGCCTCAAAATCCACCACTGAAGTTGATCTACGGCAGCAACGTCAGTGATATCCGTGTAGAATTGCAGGCCGTACACACGAAGCCGGAATTCTACGGCTACAACAGCAGCCAGCACAGCAAACTGACCTCAGGGGAAACACCTGTAAAACATAAAGGCGACCTTGCGAAGATGGCATATGAAAAGAACCAGAGCGGTATCTTCACCACAAGGTCATTACAAGTAGCTCCCATCAAGGCGGCCACGGACAAGGATGTGGTCAACTCACAGGAAAGTTCTGCCGGAAGCAAGGCGGTGGAAGTTTTCACCGTGACCGGTAACATTTCCATCCCATTCCTCTATCCTGGTTGCGTTGCCGACCTGGAGATGCGAAAACCGGACAGCAACCAGACGAGCTACTTCACAAGGATCATGGTGACGGAGGCGACACACGATGTGGATACCTTGGGACATTACAAAGGAACTTTCAAAGCTATCGCAAGTGACACGGGCTTCCTCCCGAAACCAGAGTTCACTATCCCGGCAGCTCAACCACAGATCGCAACGGTCATCAGCAATACAGACCCACAAGGCCAAGGTCGGGTAACTGTAAAATTTGATTGGCAGCTGCATGACACCACCAATTTCATCAGGATGATGAGTCCGGATGCTGGCGGTACAGACCAGATCACGCAGAACCGAGGTTACGTTGCGATCCCGGAAGTTGGAGACCAGGTAATGGTCGGCTTCGTGCACAACCATCCTGATAGACCGTTTGTAATGGGTGGGATGTTCCATGGACAGGTTGGCCTGGGAGGCGGATCGGATAACCGCGTGAAGTCAATACAAACCAGAAGCGGACATAGAATTGTTTTCACAGAGGACGAAAGCATTATCATAACTGATAAATCAGGAAATGAGATCCATCTGGATACTACAGGAAGTAATATCAATATTACAGCACCAGAGACGATGAC
>NZ_LSHB01000079.1 GCF_001643375.1 Chryseobacterium sp. FP211-J200 | reverse complement strand
GGGAATTTATGCCCAAAAGTAAAGGAAAACACGATAAAACCTGGAAAAACCACCAAATTCACCAACAAAAAAAGAGACCTTTCTGAAAGTCTCCTGTATATCTTTAAAATCCTTCGTCGGTAAACCCATAATGTTGAAAAAAGCTCCCGAAGCTTCCGTTCAACAGGGTTTTCATTGTTCGTGCTTCGCACGCAACGAAAACTTAGCTATTGGCGGTAGTTTTTTATTTTATCCACTTTTCAATGGTATTTATAAATTCTGTTTGCTGGTCAACAAATGGATAATGTGAACAGTTGTCAATAATTTTAAAATTCTTTTTCTTGACTATTCTTTTCATATCATTCAATTGCTTTTGCGAAAAAATTTGGTCTTGTTGTCCATAAATTGCAAATAATTTGACTTGCTTTTTAAGATTTTTTAAAACAGGTTTCGTGTCAATATTATTTTGGGTTTCGTTTTGATAGAATAGAGTTGGAGCATTGTCATTTCGGATATTATTTTTCCCAAACTCACTTTTTTCATAATCTTCTCGCAGTTGGTTTGCTTCTTTAGTTGGAAATGGCATTTTGAAATAGTTATTTTTACTCGCAACTTCATAACATTGTTGTCGATATTCAGCAGAGTTTTTTGGTAGTCTTTCGATTTCTGCAATTTTTGATAGCATTAAATTGTCTTTCTGTTCTAAATAGTTTTTTTTCGTTGTTTCTAAAATATGGTCGTATGTTTCTTGTTGAGAAAACAAAGCACCTGTAAGTATCAGTGAATTTACTTTTTGAGGATTTTGTTCCGTGAAAAGTGTTCCGACCAAACCACCAAAACTATGGGCTATAATATTTGCTCTTTTGATGTTGTATTTTTGGTAAAGACTATTTAAGTCCTTTATTGCTTCTTGAAAAGTGAAAGTTGCAGTTGTGTCGATGGAACGACCTTCGCCTCGTCTGTCATAAACAATTACATAATATCCTTTTTCGGCTAATTTTTCAGCAGTTGTTCCTTCAAAAAGAGTGGAATTTCCTCTTGGTCCACCGTGAATGAAAATAATTGCTGGATTTTCGCTTTGTCCATACGATTTTGAGTAAATGGTATTTATCTGTGCATTTATTGTCAGTGATGTTAAGATATAAAATAGGATTAAATATATTTTCTTCATTTATAGTTTATTGTTTAACGATGTCGTTGGTCAAAATTACCGCCAACGTTTGGCAAATTGGCGATGGAGCCGACTTTTAGCACAAATGTTGAATAGAATTACTAATCTTCAACATTGCACAAAAGTTCAATAGAAGTACTTCACCGGCTCTATTGCCAATTTGTTTGTTATGTGCCGTTTTATTCCATTTTATACATTTAACAATTGCTGAAACGTAAAGTCGGGTTTAAACATTTCAATTTCGTTTTGAGTTGATTCTTCTTGTGCTTCTTTGCCATAGATAAACATTTGCTGTTCATAATTTTTAACAGCCTCTTCAATGCTATTAAATTTTCCATCGGCTAGATTATCAGACAATATCAAGGCATCCACCAACCCACTATTTACTCCCTGCCCTGCAAAAGGCGGCATCAAATGTGCGGCATCCCCAATCATTGTTATGGGTAATGGGCGCTTGCTTTTCCAAGGCTTTTCTAAAGGAAATATCCGTGTAGCCAATCCTACAAATGACAACGTCGTATGAATCAATTCTTTGTAGCGTTCGTCCCAATCGGAAAATTCTTTCAGAAGAAAATCAACGACACTATTTCTGTTTTGAAAATCTACCTGCGTTTGGTTTTTCCATTCATCAGGTGTTTTAAAACTTATTCCAAAATGCAATGCACCATTATTATTGGGGTTAGCAAATAATAAATTACCTTGGTGAGATGCCATTAGCCGGTTTCCATTGCATAGCTGAAAAAATCCAGGACAGTTTATCTCTGGTTGATGAATATCGGCTTGTATATTGAAAGTACCTGTTTCTTCAACTTCCGTGTCGGTAACAAATTTTCTTACCTTGGACATCCCGCCATTGGCAAGAATAACCAAATCTGCTGTTTCACTCGGTTTATTCTCAAAAGTTAGTGTCCACTTCTTCTTACCAGGTTCAAGCATAACAAGTTTTCTATCCCAAATAACCGTGTCGTTTTCTAAACTATTCAACAAGATAGCCCTTAAGTCATTTCTGTTTATTTCAGGATTGTCAAATCGATTTTCGGGCTTTACATTTTTTGTGGATAAAATATTGCCTTTTTCATCAGCAATATTTACACCCATTGGTAAGGCTAAGTCATAATAAGTTTGTAACAATCCCGCTTTTTTCATTGCTTCCTGACCTGAACCTTTGTGTAGGTCAAGGGTTCCACCAAAAATTCTTGCCTCTCGGTCGTTGTCTCTTTCGTAAACTGAAACGTCTATGCCGTTTTGCTGTAATAATTTTGCCATAGTCAGTCCAACGGGTCCACCACCAATTATTGCAACGTTCTTATCACTAAGTAAATTCATTTGTTTGTCTGTATCTATTCGCATTGTCATTCAAAAATGGCACATAACGTTTCGCAGCTTGCAGAAGTGGCGGATTAAGGAAGCCTAAACTTTCGGTTAAACACTGACTTTGCAAGTACAAAACCAACTTTAAATCAAGCCCAAAACCCGCCATTTTTGCAAACTGCTGTTGTGCGTTCGGTTTTTTATTTAAAATCTATATCCAATTCTTAAATGCAAGTTAGCTGCCGCTTCTCCTTCATTTTTTGAATATCCGGCACTTTCTGCGAAAATATATCTATATCCAATTCCAATTCCAGTTTCATATGTAAAATGTTTTCCAATATTTCTTTTTAAACCCCAAGTAGGAATTATTGAAATTTGATTGGCAATTTCTACATTATCATAATTTGATATTACAAACCAATTAGGATGATAACTTGTTTGAAGTGTTAAGAAATTTCCACTGTTTCCGCTTATATTTTTTGATTTAGAAACTCGCTTATCTAAATTATAATACCATCTTGGCTCTAATGTTATAACAGGTGTCATTAAATATCCGTTTTTTGGATAAAAACTTCCACCAAAAAATCCAGCATCCATTCCTATTTCCGCACGCAACGCAATTTCATTGGTTAATTTTACTTCTCGATGTGCCCAAATTCCTAAAGTTCCAATTTGAATTCCAAAAGTTGATTTTTCGACACTTGCGTTTTGTGCTTTTGAAAAAAATGTAAATAAACAAATTGATAAAGTAATTATCATTTTAGTTGAAATTTTTGTTTTCATAAATTTTATTAGATTTGTTTTTTATTCGTGTTTACAATTAATTATTCTTTTTTCATTAGGATTTCTGTGCGTTCCGCTAAACTGACGCACAACGGTCGCGTATTGGCGATGGGCGGGCTTTTTAGCAATAAACTTCAATCGAAGAACAAAATTTGAATATGGCTAAAATCTTCATTCGAAGACGAAATCCCGTCTATTGCCAATACGATGTTGTGCGTTCGTTTCTTATTTTAATTTGAGTATAAGTTTCGTCCAGTTTTCGTCAACTAATGGTGCGTAATGGTCTCCGTTTTCTATTTTTATCAGAATTTTATCTTTAGATTTTGAATTTTCATATATTTTTTCGGACATTGAAAAGGGCAGATTTTCGTCCTTTGTTCCGTGTAATAAAATTAAATTTCCAAAATAATTTTTTATGTTTTCTGAACTGTTTCCTTCCTTAGAAAATTCAGATTTTTTAATTTCCGAAAAATTGAAATATGGTTTTGCCCAAAATGGCGCTAAGCCTATGAAATAATCTGCAACATCATCTATATTTGATGCAGGTGCTAATAGTGCTAATTTTGGAATTTTATTATCTGTTGCTAATTTAGTTGCGAAAACAGTTCCCAATGAATGCCCTACTACAAAATCGACTGAATTGGAAGAATTTACGAATTCAAAGAAATTCTGATTAATTTTAAATTGAGTTGAAAAATTGGAATCTCCCTTTGAGTAACCATTTCCATTATAAACAATCACATAAATTTTTACGCTGTCTTTCTTTGAAAGTTCTGTTAAGTCATCAAGCATATTAAATATATTAAACTGATTGCCTAACATATATATACCTGCCTTTTTATAAGTCCTTGGTGTTATCGTATAAAATTCAGATTTAGAGTTTCTTTCAAATTTTTGAAATTTTCGTTTCAATATTGTTTGATTCAATTTGACTGAATCCTCTTTCGTAGATGAAATAAATTTGTTCGCAGCGAAAACTACGGAGTCCTTTGTAATATGCGTTAGATATTTTGCATCTAATTGATTAAATATATTTTTATTGTCATATTTTGTTGGCGTATAAAACATAGTTTCTTTAACAACATTTTTACTTCGTAAATAAGGAATTGAAAATAAGTATAAGGCAATTAATACAAATAAAATAATTCCTAAAATTTTTAATGTTTTCTTCATTTAACTGTTTTTTTTCTTAAATATCGTTTATTTTATGCGTTTTGTTGAAATGACGCACAACGGGAAACGGCTTTGCGAAGGCGGGGCTAAGAAAGACGAAACTTTCTATTAAAAACCAAACTGAGCAAAAACCATTTTCGTTTTTCAAACTTACAAAAAAATAAAAAACGAAATGGTTTTTTGCGGCTAAAAGTGCGAAAATCTTCAACGCAAGGGACATTCACCCCCGCTTTTGCAAAACCGATGTTAGTGGCAGTTTTTTTCAAATTTACTTGTCAAATTTAATCGGAACTCCAAATATCTGTTTCCATTCATTTAGTGTTTCTCTTTCAGTCAGATAAGCTTTTTCAAAAGTTTGGGTAAATCCATAATTTTTTATTGATTTTCTTTTCATTAGATACTTACCAAATATAAAGCTGAAAATATTTATTACAATTTTATCTCTCACTTTTTCTGTTAAAAAATTTTCTCTAAAAGTTATGTCTACAATTTGATTTATGCCTAATGCAGAAAGCTGATTGAAGTTATATTGAATTTGAAATCTAAAGTCAGTTATTCTATTATACCAATCTAAATTTTTGTCTTGTTGAAGTTTTAATCTGTCTCCAAAAAATGTCGTGCTGTAATGGAAAATATATCCCCGTGGATTTAGAGGCAAATCTGATAGTATTTTTTTTGACACCCCTTTATGAATGTCCCACATGTGATAGTGAAAAGTTTTGTCTACCAAATACAGATTGAAAGTTTTCTTTAGGTTTTCATAACTCCAATTTATACAACCACCTGTTGGTGCAATTGAAGAACTTCTTCGATATCGATTTTCATTTTTATTCCAAGTCAGTTTTTCAAAATGTTGGAAAGATAATATTTTTGAAGTGGCAAAATCTACAAATAAATTGTTTAAAATTGGAAAAAGTTGTTCCATATTTTCCCAATAATAAATTTTATCATCCTCTGTAGGTGTTTGACAAAGCAAAGAATATGTAGTGAAATTATTTTCTTTTTCCATTAAACTTATTTTCTTAGTTGCAGGTATTGTTAAAATTGCCACTAACGGAAAAAGTATTGGCGAAGGACGGGCTACTTTGCTGACAATTTCAAAGGAAGACCGAACCTGAGCAAAATGCTTTTTCAGATTTCTAAATTACTAAAAAAAGAAATATGAAAAGCATTTTTGCGGATATTGTTAACTGAATTCTCAAAGACAATATTCACCCCGTCTTTTGCCAATACACTGTTGAACTAAACCTTCGGTAGCTTTCCCAATCGCATAAATCAGTTACTTTGTAAAGTTAATTAAAAAATCACTAGGATGGCTACAAAAAAAAGAGT
>NZ_LSHB01000078.1 GCF_001643375.1 Chryseobacterium sp. FP211-J200 | reverse complement strand
AATAATGCACTACGAGTGTTACATAAAATAATATTGATATAATGTAGAACAATATCAACATTATATAAAACAAAGTTGATATAAATGATAATAGAGTTAGGGTAATAGAAAATGTTTATGAGAGAATGGAAAACAACCTAGTAATAAATGAAAACTAAGTCGCTACAATGTAAAATAGACATTAGATAAATGAAAAAGCACTGATTAGTTTGTCACTGCTTACTTTTTATTGTTGTGAAGAGCACGGATTGCAAATCCGCGCTATCGGGTTAATATAAGTGATAATAGAGTTTGGTGAATGGAAAATGTTTATGAGGGAATAGAAAACAAAATCGTAATAAATGAAAACTAAACCGCTACAATGTAAAATAGACATCAGCTAAATGAAAAAGCAGTAACAAACTATCCTACTTTATTTCTAATTATATCCCCACACAATTCCTTAAAATAACAAATTGAAGGTCATTTTTTGGTTGTATAAGATGCGTATAAAGCTCTTTGAAGTTAGGTCATTGATTTTTATTTCTGCCATCTTTTACTCTAACTTATGAAGGTCAGCAATAAAAATATGACATAAAAAAACCGCCTCGTAGAAAACGAGGCGGTTCAGTATTATTTTTACAGGTAATGATTACTCTGCAGAAGTTTCTTCAGTAGTAGCTTCTGCTCCTCCTTCAGTTACTTCTTCTTCATCCTCATCATCAGCTCCTGCAGCAGCATTTTTACTAGCATTTCTAGACATTTTAACAGCAACTACTACTGCATTGTCTGGGTGCATGAATGTATATTTGTCATTTTTAAGACTTTCTACATAGAACTTGTTACCAATCTTAAGGGAAGTAATATCTACTACGATCTCGTCTGGCAAGTTAGCTGGGATAGCTTTAACTTTTAGTTTTCTGTAAGTTTGTCTAAGAACACCACCGGCAACCACACCTTTGGAACGACCTGTCACTCTTACTGGAACCTCCATCACTACTGGCTTATCGTCAGATAATCTGTAGAAGTCTGCGTGAATGATCTTGTCTGTAATTGGGTGGAACTGAATATCTTGAAGAACTGCAGGAATTACCTGTCCGTCAACTTCAATAGATACCGTGTGTGCTTCGGGAGTATATACCAAACCTTTGAACGCTTTCTCCAATGCAGAGAAGTTCAATGGCTCGCCACCTCCGTAAACAACACAAGGAACTAATTCAGCATCACGTAAAGCTTTAGTAGACTTTTTGCCCACGCTTTCTCTTTTTGTACCTTGAATTGTAATTGATTTCATTTTGTATAAAATTATTTTAAGGGTGCAAAGGTATTAATTTTTTTTAAATAATGAACTTATCACTGATGGATTTGTGCTCATGTACCATTTTCATGACATCAGCAAACAGATCCGCGCAAGAAAGTACTTTTATTTTTGAAGACAAACCTGCTTTCACTGGGATAGAATCTGTCACGATCACTTCTAATAATTGAGAATTCTCGATGTTATCATAAGCTTTACCAGAAAGAACACCGTGTGTTGCCATCGCTCTTACAGAACTGGCCCCCTTTTCCATCAAGATGTCCGCAGCTTTGCAAAGCGTACCAGCTGTATCGATCATATCATCGATCAGGATCACGTTCTTATCTTTTACATCACCGATCAAGAACATCTCTTCTATCACGTTGGCTTTTTTTCTCTCCTTGTAAGCAATTACGACATCGGCGCCCAAATGTCCAGCATAATTTTTTGCTCTTTTTGCACCACCCATATCAGGTGAAGCAATTGTAAGATTCTCCAAATTAAGATTTCTGATGTAATCCACAAAAATGGTCGAAGCATAAAGGTGATCTACAGGAATCTCAAAGAATCCTTGAATCTGATCGGCGTGGAGATCCATTGTCATAATTCTGGTTGCTCCTGCGGCAGTCAAAAGATTGGCAACCAGTTTTGCGCCTATTGGTGCTCTCGGTTTATCCTTTCTGTCTTGTCTTGCCAGACCGTAGTAAGGAATAACGACTGTGATATTTTTGGCAGACGCTCTTTTCGCAGCATCTATCATTAATAATAACTCCAGAAGGTTGTCTGCTGGTGGGAAAGTAGATGCAATAAGGAAGACTCTGGCTCCTCTTACAGACTGCTCCAACACAGGTTCGAATTCTCCGTCGCTGAAATGTTGAAAATTAATGATTCCAAGTGTTTGCCCGTAACTTTTGGCAATCTTTTCTGCCAACTCATGGCTGGTCCTTGTTGAAAATAGATAACTGGCTTGATGATCTGACATTCTTTCTTTACTTTTTTGCAAATTTAAAAAATAATAAAAACTATAAAGACTGATTTCATTCATAGTTATAAAAAAAACCAAAATATTTCTATTTTGGTTTTTGTATTCTTAACAATATTCGTCGAAAGCCGCTTGAAGATTCGCAGCAATTGCGCCTGCAGGATTTCCTTCGATGTGGTGTCTCTCTAGCATGTGCACCAACTCGCCATCCTTGAAAAGTGCTACACACGGTGAACTTGGAGGAAACGGCGCCAACAATCTTCTTGCCTCTGCCACTGCATCTGAATCAAATCCGGCAAATGCTGTCACCAAATGGTCTGGTTTCTTCTCGCCTGTCAAAGAGTACAAAACGCCTGGTCTTGCTGCTCCTGCCGCACATCCGCAAACGGAATTGATCACTAATAAAGTAGTTCCCGATTGTTTAAGTGCTGTGTCAACTTCTGCTGGTGTTGTAAGGTCCTGGAAACCTTTATCTGTAAGTTCTGCCTTCATTGGCAATACTAAATCTGCTGGATACATAATTGATTTGTTTAAAAGTTTAACGTTCAAAGTTTCGTTTGAGTTGCAAATTTAATCAATATTAATTTGCCCCACTCATCTTTCATTCTATTAAAATCATTCCGAAAATCTATTGAGCCATTTTGTCTTGATTTCACTGAAAATTCAATCAAATAAAAAACCCAAAGTCCGAGGACCATGGGTTCAAATCAAATCGATATGCATATTTTGAATATCCGTGGGGCAATAAATGGTAAGAGATAAATGATAATCGATTCAAAAAAATCAATCATCATTTATAATTTATCAATTATAAATTAGGCAAGTAACTTCTTCACCATTTCGGAAATGCTCTTTCCGTCAGATTTTCCGGACAATGCTTTGGAAGCAACGCCCATTACTTTTCCTAAATCTTTGATGCTTTCCGCGCCGGTTTCAGAAATAATTTTCTTGATTTCCGATTCCAATTCTTCTGCAGAAAGCTGTTGTGGAAGAAACTTCTCAATCACTTTGGATTGCGCTTCTTCTACTTCCGCAAGGTCCGTTCTTCCCTGAGCCGTAAATTGGTCGTAGGAATCCTTCCTTTGCTTTATCATTCTTTGCAAAATTGCAATTTCCTGCTCCGCTGAAACTTCCGCTCCAATGGCTTCGGTTTTCAGTAATAATATTTGCGCTTTGACAGCACGTAGAGAATCCAAAGCAACTCTGTCTTTCTCTCTCATTGCGGTTTTTATCGCATCGTTTATTGTGATTTCTAAACTCATAATTTTTGTATTAATGTAAAAAGAATTAATGTATTATGACTGAAAATGCAATGTAACTTTTAATCGTTATTACATTTTACGTCAATACACTTGTACAATTTTTAATCTACATCTTTATTAAGAAAACGATTTTCTCTCAGTTGCATAT
The DNA here is from genome assembly GCF_001643375.1 of Chryseobacterium sp. FP211-J200. Lineage (GTDB taxonomy): Bacteria > Bacteroidota > Bacteroidia > Flavobacteriales > Weeksellaceae > Epilithonimonas > Epilithonimonas ginsengisoli. The sequence continues at coordinate 53,018 of NZ_LSHB01000078.1, read as the reverse complement.
TTCCGTTGTTATCAGACAAAAATGTGTTGATATTCTGGTCCGATGCGTTGGCTCCATCGATGTTGATGTTCTTTCTTTTGAAAGCCGGAACTGTTTCGAAAACATTCTCATTGTCCAGTTGCTGGTAACGGGAATTGAATTCTTTCAACTTGTTTCTTCTGTCCATTGCCTTTGAAGCTGTGTCGGAAGTTTTGTTGAAGAATGTAAAACCGCTTTCAGTTTCCTGAACTGGCTCAGGTTGTCTTTCTTCAACGATTTCTTCTTTTACTTCTGCTGTGAAAGAATAATTGTTTGTTTTTGGTGCCTCGATTTTTTCTTCGATCACTTCATTTACAATTTCTTCTTTAACTTCGGAGATCACTTGCTTTTCGATAACAGGAAATTCTTCTTCAGTCGCAGACTCGTTGATAGTGAAAGTCACTTCAACCGGTTTTTCTACTTCCTCAGTTTTGAAAGACGGTTTTGGCTTGTCTTCTACTTCGAAAGTGAAAGATTGAGGCTCTAAATCGAAGTCGTCATTAGCATCATCCTCAAAATTGAAAAGATTGTATTCCTGCTTTCCATCGTTGTAATCATTAGAATAATCTACGATTTCCTCTTTCTCGATGATTTGAGTTTCAGTTTCCACTTCTTCCACCAAACTTTCTACTAAAGAATTAGTTGGAAAATTAGAGGTTCCGAAATCGTCCTCATCTTCTAAACGAAAAAAGTTTTTCCCAGATTCAGGCTGAGGTTTTGACTCTTCCTGAAGTCTGCTTTTGAAAGGGGATTCTCTGTTTCTTGAAAACGAATTTGGTCTGTCGTCCAAAGAATATTTGATAGTCTCAGTCGTTCCAGTGTGTTTTTTATCGTCATTAGAAAATCCAGTTGCGATGACCAAAACGCTTACTGCATCGCCTAATTCCTCATCTGTCCCAACTCCAAAAATAATATCTGCAGTATGTCCAGCTTCTTTTTGGATATAGTCCATAATCACACCGATCTCGTCCATCGTCACCTCAGAAACACCACTTCTGATCAACAATAGAACGTTTTTCGCTCCAGTAATTTTGTTGTCGTTCAACAATGGAGAATCCAAAGCTTTCTTAACTGCTTCTTCCGCTTTTTTCTCGCCAGTTGCAACGCCGGTTGACATCAATGCTGTTCCGGAATTCTGAAGTACAGATTTCGCATCACGGAAATCGATATTGACATCGAAATAACCTGTAATCACTTCTGCCATTCCTTTCGCTGCGTTTGTCAAAACTTCATCGGCCTTGGAAAAACCTTGTTTGAAACCAAGATTTCCGAATTGTTGTCTTAGTTTATCATTATTGATGACAATTAAAGAATCAACGTTATTTCTTAATTTGTCCAAACCTAATTCCGCTTGGTCCAGTCTTCTTTTTCCTTCAAAACTAAAAGGCACGGTTACGATTCCTACAGTCAGGATTCCCATTTCCTTAGCCACTTTTGCAATTACAGGCGCAGCACCAGTTCCCGTTCCACCGCCCATTCCGGCTGTGATGAAAACCATTTTGGTGTTTTGTCCCATTGCTGCTTTGATCTCGTCGATACTTTCAATCGCCGCCTTCTCTCCAACCTCCGGGTCAGCACCTGCGCCAAGACCTTCTGTCATAGAGATTCCTAACTGCACTTTGTTAGAAACTGGATTGTTGTCCAAAGTCTGTGCATCTGTATTACAGATTACGAAATCTACGCCGTAAATTCCTTTCTCGTACATATGCTTCAAAGCGTTGTTTCCACCGCCACCAACACCAATTACTTTGATGATGGCAGAATTCCCTTTTGGTAGGTCAAAGGAAAAACCTTGTGTGTTTGATATATTGTCCATAATGGTATGTTTTTTCAGTTTTGTTAAATCGTTAAATCGTTGATTTGCAAAATTGTCAATTTGCTGGTTTTACGATTCCACGATTCTTCGATTTTACAATTAATAGTTACTCTTCTACTTCTTCAAAGAATTTTTTGACTTTGTCCATCAGTGATTGTCCGAAAGTTGGTCGGTTTTTCTTCACTTCTGCTTTATGTTTCGCAATCTCTACAATATCATTCTGAACCTGAGGCGTTTGGATTTCCTGAGATTGAGTCTGCGCTTGGATGGCATTTTCGATTTGAGGTTTCAATTCTTCGATGATCTCTTCCTCTGTTACCAACATTTTCTTATCTCTGATTTTCAGACTTTCCATTAATAAACCGATGGAAGTTGCAAATTCCGGACCTTTCAAATATTGATTTTTATCGTTCGCCACATATTCATTAGCAAAACCGATTCTGCTGTCGAAGCCTGTTGTGTAGTTCGCTAACTGACGAAGATTTCTCAAATTGGAACCACCGCCTGTCAAAACGATTCCTGCAATCAGTTTTTTCTTTTGTTCGAAGGCGCCGTAAGCTTTCAATTCTGTATTCACCATTTCAAGAATTTCTTCAACTCTTGCATTGATGATTTGAGCCAAAACTTTCAATGAAATTTCTTTGTCCGGACGGCCGTGCAATCCTGGAATTGTCACGTAAGTGCTGTCTTTTTCCAATTCAGGAACAGACGAACCGAATTTCACTTTCAGTTGCTCCGCGTGTTTCTCGATTATTGAACATCCTTCCTTGATATCATCGGTAATAATCCCACCACCGTAAGGAATCACGCAAGTATGACGGATGATGTTGTCTTTGAAAATCGCAATATCCGTAGTTCCACCACCGATATCAACAATCGCAACACCAGCTTCTTTTTCTTCTTTTGTAAGAACAGCTTCGGACGACGCCAAAGGTTCCAAGGTCAAGGCTTCCATTTCTAAACCAGCTTCACGAACGCATCTTGCGATGTTTCTGATAGAACCCATTTGTCCCACAACAACGTGGAAATTAGCCTCCAATCTTTTGCCGTGCATCCCGACTGGTTCTTGGATTTCGCCTTCGGAATCTACTTTATAATCCTGAGGTAGAACGTGGATGATCTCTTCGCCTGGAAGCATCACCAACTTCTTCACCTGGTCTTTTAGTTTTTCGATATCCTCCTCCGTAATATACTGGTCCGGATGGTCTCTCATAATATAATCCGAATGCTGAAGCGAACGGATGTGTTTGCCTGCAATTCCCACCGTTACCTTGCTGATAGGCACGCCAGCGCTGGATTGTGCTTCTGCCACAGCGGACTTGATGGAGTTGATGGTTTGGGAAATATTATTGACAATTCCTTTGTGAACGCCTAGACTTTTTGCTTTTCCAACGCCCAGAATTTCAATTTTCCCGTGAGCGTTTCGTCTTCCGACAATGGCGACAATCTTAGTTGTCCCAATGTCCAGACCTACTGAATACTCTTGATTTTCCATTATATGTTCGATTTGATTTTTCTTATTGTTAATAGGGTTGAAACCCTATGTTGTTATATTTGTCGTCCCGATGGGACTATTTATTATTCTACGTTTTCCATAGGGCTTTGCCCTATGCTATTGATGTCACCACTTCGTGGCTTTTTTATTCTACAACTACTTTTGCTTTTTTCTTTTTATCACTTGTTTTGGAAGTCGTTTCTTTTTTCTTGGCAGAAACTTTCTTGGTTTCCGGTTTTTTCTCAACTTTTTTCGGTTTCGAAGTTTCCTTTTTGGGTTCTGACTTCTTGACCGGCTTTTTAATTTCAGGTTTGGCTTCAGATTTTTTAGCTTCTGGTTTTTTCACTTCCAGCTTCTGACTTCCATCTTCAGGCTTTAACTCAATTTTTGGTGCATTTCTGAGAATGCTGTCATTTTCTTTGAAATAAGGATTTAGCGTGGTGACAATCTGATTATCATATTTTAATGAAATCTTCTTGTACTTCTGCGTATTCTGGTCCACCAGATATTTCTCAACAAAGGTTTTGAAACCTCTTACTTTTAAATCGATATTATCGAGGTCGCCGATTTCAACTTTGTAATTTCCGTCGCTTGTTAAAAGATTGTAATCCTCTTTTTCCTTAGTGATTCCGATGAAATATTTTTTACTGAAATCATCTTTGTCAATCTTTTCTATTAAATCTCCTAACGCTCCATATTCCGAAGGTTTCACATCACCCATTACCAACATACTTGGCAGTGAGAAGTTTTTTGAGATTGGAAATTCTACACCTTTTTTATCGACGTAGAAATCTTTTCCGTCCTTATTTAATCTGAAAGCCGGAACTCTTTGTTTGATGTCCACATTCAGATTTCCATTCAGATTCAAATAAACATTGGCGCTGTCCACAAAAGGAATTAGATTAATTTTCTTCTCCAATTCCGGAATATTGATATCTCCAATTTTTCTCGTCGGATTGTATTGTTTTACCAGTTCTTTGATGTCTTTCTCATCCACAAAATAAACCGGCGTTTTGCCTTGGCTCATATTGATAGACACGTTCTCCATCTTAGCATCGTTGAAGCGCTTCAATGAGAAACTGAGCAGAAATCCAAAAAGGACGACTGTCACAAGTATCTTCAATATTCTCCACTTGTTCTTCATTTCTTATTTTGGTTTTAACGCCTTTGCGCTAAGTTTTTTCTTTTTATTATTTTATTTTCGCCAATCGGTTTTTATCAAATTCCTTTACCGTTTTCAACATATAATTGAAGTTGTCCTTCAATTCCAATTCATAATCCCAGTCATCCAATTCCGTTTTCCCGTGTCCGAGAGATGTCATATTGATGACCTTACTTTTATTAATCCAAAAAATGCATTTCCATCCTCCCATATCTTCCGCATCTGACTTATTTGTATAAACTATATTTTGCGTCGCATAAACTCTTTGTCCATCTTTTAATAAAAAATAATCTGTGAACGTGTTCGTATAATTATCTCTATCTTCTTTCCATTCTCGGGAAATCTTTACAATCTCATTTCCCTTTTTTGAGTATTGATAAAGGATTGTTTTGTCCTTACCTTTTACTTCAAATCTATACTCAATGACCTTTGGGTCTTTATCAATTGCTTCCGAATATTTATTAATATTTTCCACTACCGCCAACACTTCTTTCGACTGCGAAAAAGCAAAACCGAAGACCAAAATGCTGATTAATATGGAAAGCTTTAATCTCATCAGATGCTCACCTTTTCAATATTTGGAAGCCATTCCACGATGCCGTCATAAAGCGTATCGATGTTTCCGGCTCCGACTGTCAAAAGAATATCAAATTCCTTTTCTTTTATTAATTCAAAAGTCTCTTGCAATGTGCAGACTTTCTTGTTTTCAATTTCAATTTTTTCCGATAACCACGCTGAGGTGATTCCTTCATAATTCTCCTGAAGTTCTCTTGCCGGATAAATATCCAAAAGCAAAAGGTCATCAGCCTTTTCCAGACTTCTTGCAAAATCTTCCGCAAAATCTCTCGTTCTGCTGAACAAATGCGGTTGGAAAACCACCAACAATTTCTTAGTCGGATAAAAGGTTTTTATGGAACCAATGACCGCATTCAGTTCTGTCGGATGATGCGCGTAATCATCAATATAAATTTTTCCGTTATCGAAAATATGTTTCGTATATCTTCTCTTGATGCCTTTGAAACTCGCGATTGCTTTCTTCAAAGTTTCGAAATCAACACCTAAATTGCTAAGAATCGCCAAAGCAACCGTCGCATTCTCCACATTATGAATTCCTGGAATTTCCCAAACAAAATCGTTGATTTCTTCCGTTGGTGTGTGGAAATCGAAGTAGATTTTATCGTGGTCCATTCTCAAGTTATCGGAGTAATAATCCGCTTCCTCGTTCACCGCATAAGTCAAATGTTCTCTTCCCATCGCAATTCCTTTTCTTACAAACAACTGATTGTCATTCGGAACCAAGGATGCAAACTGTCTGAAACCATCTTCAATCTGAACTCTGTCACCATAGATGTCCAAATGGTCTGCATCAATCGATGTTACGACTGCCCAATCTGGTGAAAGATTCAGGAAACTTCTGTCGTATTCATCGGCTTCAACCACAGAAAACTGGTTTCCATTGTAATCAAAATTAGATTTGAAATTCTCGGAAATTCCACCTAAAAATGCGGATGAAGGCATATTGGCTTCCTTACACAAATGCGCAATCAAAGTGGAAGTCGTCGTTTTCCCGTGTGTTCCTGCAACCGCGATGCAATCTGTATTTTCTGTAATTAATCCAAGAACTTTTGCTCTCTTCAAAATCTCAAAACTTTCGCTGGCGAAATAATCCAGAATCGCTAATTTTTTGATTGCCGGCGTATAAATCACCAAAGTCGATTCTTTGTCGAACGCTACGATTTTCTCATCTATCACATCTTCGAATGAAATATCAATCCCTTCAAATCCGAGTTGAGCCGTCAGTTTCGTAGGTGTTTTGTCATAGCCCAAAACGTTTTTGCCGTTCGCGTGAAAAAATCTCGCAAGCGCACTCATCCCAATCCCACCGATTCCGATGAAATAGAAGTTTTGATATTTATTTAAAATGCTCATTTTTTCTTTCTTTTATACCATTTATTATATGGCTTTGTTGATATGTAAAAAACCTGAAAATAGTCTTTGTCTCTAGTCATTCCCATTCTCAAATATTTGACACTATCATTTTTCTCTGTCTTAACATTGAAAACAAATAAATCTGAAAAGTCCGATGGATATACATTCGTTTTGGCTGCATACAAACTTCCTATATCTATTTTTCCGTAATTTTTCTCACTTTTTTCACAAACAGTTTTGATTCTTTCAGGAGAGAAATAATTTTTCATATTGACATCGATATTAAAACCTGTAATCTCAGAATAATCTTTTTTCTCACATTTCGCATAGAAATTCTCTGCAAAACTTCTTGCTAATTTTTGTCTTTCAGCTGTATTGTTTTTTGACGGCATATTTTCATACCGGTTCATACAGCCTGACAAACTAATCAAACAAAAAATAATTAATATGTCTTTAATTGATTTCATTAATTATATCACTTTAAAAATCTCATTCACAATTCCTTCTGCCGCTTTTGGCTTTGCGAAAAATTCCAAATTTGTGGACATTTCATTTCTCAGGTTTTCACTCTCACAGATCTCTGAAAGCGTGTTCCAGAATTTATCTTTCATTTCAGAATCTTTGACCATTCTCGCCGCATTTTTCTCAACCAAAGTCAATGCATTTTTGGTTTGATGGTCTTCTGCCGCGAACGGAAATGGAACCAACAAAACCGGTTTTTTCGCCACCGCTAATTCTGAAATTGCAATTGCACCAGCTCTGGAAACTATCACATCCGCCGCAGAATAAGCCAAAGCCATATCGGAGATGAACTCCTTCAACATAATTGATGATTGATAATTGATAATTGATTCATTATCCTTCAAATCACTATAATCCAACTTTCCAGTTTGCCAGATGAGTTGGTAATTTTTTTCTTTTAATTTATCTAAATTGTCTTTCCAGCCGTTGTTCAGAGTTCTGGAACCTAGTGAACCACCGACGGAAAGAATCGTTAATTTATTTTTATCTAAGCCTAATTTTTCCTTAGCCCAATCTTTATCAATCAAATCTGTGATGATATTCTGACGGATTGGATTTCCTAAGAAATACGTTTTCGTGCCTGAGAAAAATTGCTCCATATCCGGATAGGCCGTGAAAACTGCTTTCGCTTTCTTTGCATTGAAAACATTCGTCTTTCCAGGTAAGGAATTCTGTTCCTGAATGAAAGTCGGAATTCCCATTTTCGCTGCAACGTACAAAGCTGGTCCACTTGCAAAACCACCCGTTCCAACTGCAAAATCCGGCTTGAAATCTTTGATGATTCTTTTAGCCTTCAATAAACTTGAAACTATTTTTAATGGAAGTCCAAGATTTTTCAGAAGATTTCCTCTGTCAAATCCTGCGATGTTCAAACCTTCGATTTTGAATCCAGCTTGAGGCACTTTTTCCATCTCCATTTTTCCGTTGGCACCAATGAACAAAAACTCAGCATCGGGAAACCTTTTCTGGATTTCCTGAGCAATCGCAACCGCCGGAAAGATGTGTCCACCTGTTCCGCCGCCGCTCAATACTATTTTTAGTTTTTTGCTCATTTAAGCGATATCATTTATTTCTTCCAAACTTTGTCTTTTGCCCAATCCTTCCTCATCAAAAACCTGAATTCTGGAACTTACATTTAGTATAATTCCCAACTGAATGTAGGTCACCAACATCGATGTTCCTCCATAACTTATCAGTGGTAAAGGCTGACCAGTAACCGGAATAAGATTGACAGCAACGGCAATATTCACCGATAACTGAATAAATATCATTAATCCAATCGCCAACACCAGTAACGACCCAAAAAAAGCAGGCATTTTACTGGCAATCATCACGATACGAATTATCATTATCATATAAAGACTGACTAACACAAAAGCACCCATCCACCCATATTCTTCTACAATAATTGCGAAAATAAAATCCGAAACCGATTGTGGTAATGTCTGCTTCAAAGCACTTTTCCCGGGTCCAATCCCATTGAATCCACCGTGGACAATCGCGGCTTTCGCCTGCATTACCTGATAGTTTTTTGCCTTGATACTTTCGTCCTCAACATCCGCCGTTTTCTTGGAACTTGTAAAGGTTTCGATACGGCTCATCCACGTGTGAACACGGTTTCCGCCCATCAAATTGGTGTTAAGTGCAACAACCAAAAACATTACAATGAAAACCACCGAAAGAGAGATAAATCCCGCCACATATTGCCAAGCTAATTGTCCGATAATCAATATGATAATTGACACCATCATGATCATCAAAGCTGTAGAACCGTTGTCTTTCGCAACTAATCCAAACACAATCAGAATTGGTCCGAAGATGTAAACTATGTTCTCGATCGGAACTCTTTCCCTCTTGATTCTTTTGGTCAAATATCTACACAAATAGATGATTAACATCAAATAAGCGAATGAAGACGGCTGAAACGAAATGGGTGTTCCCGGAATCTTTAACCATCTTGATGCACTTGCACCTTCAATCTTTTGCCCCGTGAACATTGTGATTAGCAATAGTCCTATCGTAAACAAAAGCAGAATGGAACTCAGTTTTCCGATGTATTCGTACTTGACTGTTCCAACGAAACGCATAATTCCCAAACCAATGAAAACGAAAATAATATGCTTGAAAACGTGACCTGTTGTGGTCCCGTTGTTCACGATATATTCCAGATTCGAACTTGCGGAATAAACCGGAAACACGGAAAGGAGGGAAATCAAAATGATTACCGACCAAAGGACCTTGTCTCCTTTCAGCAGTTCGAATTTGTTGTCTGTAGTTTGTTCCATTTTATTTCAATTAGCTGATAGCCATTGGCTTTTCGCTTTTTAATACTTCTTTTTTGAATTGATTTCCACGGTCTTCGTAACCATTGAACAAATCAAAACTTGCGCAACAAGGCGACAACAAAACGACGTCTCCTTTTTCTGCAATTGATTTAGAAACTTCAACAGCTTGTTGCATACTTGAAGTGTCATAAATCTGTGTTTTTTTGCCTTTGAAAAAATCAATGATTTTCTGATTATCAATTCCTAGGCAGACAATTGCCTTTACTTTTCTTTTAACTAAATCTTCTATTTCTGTATAATCGTTTCCTTTGTCTTTTCCACCGACAATCCAAACGACAGGTTGTTTCATACTTTCCAAAGCGAAATACGTTGCGTTTACGTTGGTTGCTTTGCTATCATTGATGAATTTCACGCCGTTGATTTCGGAAACCGGTTCCAATCTGTGTTCAACCGCTTGGAAAGTCATCAATGAATTTCTAATACTTTGATTGCTGATTTCCAATAATTTACCAGCGATACTTGCTGCTAGGCTGTTGGCAACATTATGTTTTCCCAACAAAGACAATTCGTCGATATTCATTGTGAAACCTTCGTTGATATTCACCACGAAATTTTCATCAATCGAAAATGCACCTTTTTCTAATCTTTCGTTCAATGAGAAAGGCACTTTGGTCACTTTCAAATCGAGTTTTCCGAGGATTGATTTGCTCATTTCGTCATCTTTATTATAGATGAAAAAGTTGTTAGCTTCCTGATTCTCAGCAATTCTGAATTTAGCCAAAGCATATTCTTCATAATTGTAATTGTACTGGTCAAGATGGTCCTTAGATAAATTCAACAACAATGAAATGTATGGTCTAAAGTTTTGAATGTCATCCAATTGAAAACTACTCACTTCCAAAACATAGTAATCGAAATTCTCCTCAGCAACCTGCTTGGCAAAGCTCTTTCCGATGTTTCCACCCAAACCAACATTGAAACCGTCTTCCTTCAATATGTAATAAATCAAAGAAGTAGTCGTCGTTTTCCCGTTACTTCCTGTGATGGCGATGATTTTCGCATCTGTAAACTCAGAGGCAAATTCAATCTCAGAAGATAATCTGATTCCTTTTTCCTGGATCTTCAAAATCATTTCTGCTTTTTTCGGAATTCCAGGGCTTTTGATGATCCAGTCGGCATTCAGGATTTTTTCTTCCGAATGTTTTCCGTCCTCATAATCAACCCCAAGTTCGTCCAGCTCTTTTTTGTAGTTCTCACGAATCGTTCCCATATCCGAAAGGAACACGTCAAAGCCTTTAGCCTTCGCCAAATATGCTGCGCCAACACCACTTTCTCCGCCACCAAGTATTACTACTCTCATATTATTCTGTATTGTTGTATTAATGTAAAATGTATTAATGATTTCAACGTTCGAATCGTTAATACGTCAATACTTTTTACATTTTACAATTCTTCTATCTCGTTTTTAAAGTGATTAAGCAAATAATCGCCAACATTACACCCAGAATTATCATTCGGTTTACGATTTTGCTTTCGTGGAAACCCTCCTTCTGATAATGGTGGTGCAGCGGTGACATTTTGAATAATCTATTGTTCTGGGCATATTCCAACCCATACTTTTTCTTTCTGTATTTGAAGACCCAAACCTGTAGAATGACAGATAAAAGTTCTATCAGGAAAACCCCACATAGAACTGGAATCAGTAATTCCTTTCTTAAAATAATTGCCAAAACCGCAATCACACCTCCAAGCATCAAACTTCCTGTATCGCCCATAAAAACCTGCGCCGGATAAGTATTATACCAGAAAAATCCAATCACAGCTCCCACCAATGCGAGGGCAAAAATGGTCGTCTCTCCCATATGCGGCAGGAACATAATATTCAGATAATCAGCGAAGATTATGTTTCCTGAGACATAAGCGAAAAATGCTAAAGTCAACAAAATGACAACACTTGTTCCGGCTGCTAAACCATCAATTCCGTCCGCGATATTGGCACCGTTAGAAACTGCGGTTACAATAAAAATTACAATCGGAATAAAAACAACCCAAGCCCACTCGTGTGCTTTTGCATCATCCATCCAAAACAGAATTCCGCTGTAATCAAACTCGTTATTTTTTGTGAAAGGCACTGTAGAAACCGGAATTTTCTCCTCATCCATAAAGTTCTGTTCTACATTATTTCTGTTCACAACAGTTGAGTCTGCGTACTTTCTCTTAACCTCAATATCTGGGTGGAAATACATTGTAACTCCGACAATTAAGCCTAAACCAACTTGTCCAATTACTTTGAATTTTCCACTTAATCCGTCTTTATTTTTTTTAACTTTCTTAAGATAATCATCAAGAAAACCAATCGCGCCCATCCACAAAACCGAAATAATCAAAAGAACGATGTAAACATTGGTGATTCTGGTAAACAACAAAACCGGAATGATAGTCGCCAAAATGATAATCAAACCACCCATTGTTGGCGTTCCTTCTTTCTGCTTTTGCCCTTCCAGACCAAGGTCTCTTACCAATTCTCCCATTTGTTTTTTTCTGAGGTAATTGATAATCTTTTTCCCGTAAGCCATCGCAATGATCAGCGAAAACAAAACTGCCATCGCCGCGCGGAACGAAATGTATTTGAACAAGTTCATTCCCGGAACGTGGAATCCGTGAGCGGTTAAATATTCGTAGAGATAATACAGCATATTTTCTTATTTTCCCATTAATTGTAATAGTTCTCTAATCGTCTCTTTGTCATCAAAATGATGTTTCACGCCATTGATTTCCTGATACGTTTCGTGGCCTTTTCCTGCAACTACGACGATATCCTTTGGTTCAGCAAATTTGATGGCCATTTTTATCGCTTCTCTTCTATCTGGAATCGAAGTGTATTTGCTGAAATTCTGAGGCTGAATTCCGGCTTCAATTTCTTTAATGATTTGCGCTGGGTCCTCCGTTCTTGGATTGTCCGAAGTGATGATTGCCAACGTTGATTTCTTGGTCGCAATATCTCCCATTTCTGGACGTTTGGTTTTGTCTCTGTCGCCTCCACAACCGAAAACACAAATCAATCGTTCGTTTTTCGTTCTGATTTCGTTGATGCTGTCCAACACATTTTCCAACGCATCCGGCGTGTGAGAATAGTCAACTACGAAGAAAATTCCGCCGTTGGATTTTATCGTTTCGAAACGGCCATTCACGCGTTGAAGAACAGAAATCGCCTGCAAAACCTCATCTTCATTCATTCCTAATTCCAAGGCAATTCCGTAAGCTAAAAGTAAATTCGAAGCATTGAATTTCCCCGTCAATGTTGTCCAAAATTCTTTGTTATTGAAATTCAGCAACATTCCATTGAAGTCCACTTCCAGCACTTTTCCGTGGAAATCTGCCATTGTTTTCAAAGCGAAAGTTTTCTTTTTTGCTTTTGTATTTTGAAGCATTACCAAACCGTTCTTATCATCAGCATTTGTGATAGCAATTGCAGAATCTTCCAACTCGTCAAAGAATCTCTTCTTCGCGTAGATGTAGTTCTGAAACGTTTTATGATAATCCAAATGGTCGTGCGTGATATTCGTAAAACCAGCCACTTTGAAATGCAATCCTTCGGTTCTGTTTTGAGAAATCCCGTGAGAACTGACTTCCATAAAAGCATATTCACAACCGATTTCAACCGCTTTTGCTAGCATTTGATTAAGACGAATAACATCCGGAGTTGTGTGAGTTGAAGGGATAATTTCGTCTCCGATTCTATATTCAACAGTCGAAATCAAAGCGGATTGATATCCCAACGTTTTGAAAATATCAAACAACAAAGTCGTTACCGTCGTTTTTCCGTTGGTTCCGGTGACGCCGATTAATTTTAATTTCTGAGAAGGATTTCCGTAAAAGTTAGAGGCCAAATGCCCTAATGCTTTTGAAGAATCCTCAACTTTAATGTAAGTCACCTCATCATTAATTTCTGAAGGCAATTCTTCACAAACAATTACTTTCGCACCTTTTTCGATGGAAGAATTGATGTAAGCATGTCCGTCGGAAACGGTTCCTTTCAATGCCACATACAAAGAATCTTCAACAACTTTTCTGCTGTCGAAAACCAATTCCGACACTTCGACTTCGCTCAGTGCAAGTGTTCCGATTGTTTCCAAAACCTGGATTCTTTGTAATAAGTCTTTTAAAGTCATATATAATAAGCTTTCGCTTTAATTTTTAGTTTTGAAGATTCAAATAAATCTTTTGGTTTTTCCCGATTGTTGCGCCTTCCGCCGGAAACTGTCCTGTTATTTTACCAACACCTTTGTAATCCACTCTGTAGCCTAAATTTTCAAGTTGTGGAATCACATTTTTCCCAATCATTCCAACCAATTTTGGCATTGAATCCTTTTTGATACTGACCTTTACATTAGGCTCGATCATTTTACTCAAGTCAACTTTATGCTCCACCAACAATTCTTTCTCAACATTCAAAGGCGTTTTCAAAAAAGTCTTTCCTGCAATCTCTTTGAAAACTGGTGCTGAAACAGTTCCTCCCGCATAACCTTTCGATTTGTCCGGCTGATTTACTACCACAATACACGTATATTTAGGATTATCGGACGGATAAAAACCTGCAAAAGAAGCCTGATATCTCATTGGTCCAGGTAACCAATATAAAATCCGTGCAGTTCCCGTTTTGCCGGCAATTTTCAGATTTGGCGTATAGATACTTTTTGCTGTTCCTTTTTCAACGGCTTTTGTGAGCGCGCTGGTCATCATTGTAATTGCTTTGTCAGATGCCATTTTCTTAACCATTACTTCTGGTTTTGCACTGTACAAAATGTTTCCATCCTTCATTATTTTATCAATGAAAAGCGGCTTTACCATTTTGCCTTTGTTGGCAATTCCGTTATAGAAAGTCACCATTTGCAACAATGGAAAGCTTGATGAATAGCCATAACCCAAAGAAGCCAAAGTCGCTTTGTTCCAACGTTTACTTTGTGGCGTCTGGATCGATGGTTTTGCAATTCCCGGTAATTCGATTTGCATTTTATCGAACATCTTCCAACGTTTCAAATGATCTATGAAAACCTGTGGCTTATCGGCATAGTGTTGTGTAATAATTTTAGCAGCACCAACGTTGCTGGATTTTGCCAAAACATCGCTCACATCGTAAGTTCCTCCTCCGTGACCATCTGTAATTCTTTGACCTGCATAATTCCAGATTCCGTTTCCGATGTTGACCTTGGTATTTTCATCAATGAAACCATCATCCATCGCTGCTAAAAGTGAAACCGTTTTGAAAGTGGAACCTGGTTCCTGAGCGTCCTTTACGGTATAATTGTAAGCATCAACATAGATTCCCGGCTCAGTTCTTCTCAGGTTGACCATTGCCTTTACCTTTCCTGTTGCAACTTCCATCACCACCACACTTCCGTGGTCTGCATCAAATTTTATCAATTGGTTTTCCAAAGCTGTATGCGCAATATCCTGAATCCTCAAATCCAAAGTCGTGTACACATCCTGACCGTCAATCGGCTCCTGAACTTTCCAGTAATCAATTGGTTTCCATTGAGACGAGTTGATCCTCTGCTCTAATCTTTTCCCATCAATCCCAGTTAAGAATTTGCTGAAAGCGCCTTCCAGTCCCGATTTCGATTCTCCATTGTCAGCTCCTATTGTTCCGGCTCCGATCTGAGTGGTCGCCAGTTCTCTTCGGAAATTTCTTTCCACGATGAAACCACCTTTATTTTTCCCTTTTTTGAAGATTGGGAATTCTCGGATTCTATCATATTCATCGAAGTCAAGTCCTTTGGCCAGAAGATAATATTGGTTATTCTTTTTGTTCTGAGCGTCCAATCTTGCGCGGAAATAACTTCTCGGTTTGTCGAACATCTTGCTGAGAGAATCCGTCAAAGCCGTGATATTATTGGAATAGATCGTATCTCTCATCGATTTGAAATCCAGATAGACATCATAACGCATCACCGTTGTCGCCAAAATGGAACCGTTGGAAGCGAAAAGGTTTCCACGAGCAGCTTTCAAGGTTGCTTCTCGGTAATTTTTGCTGATATAATTATCCTCAAACTCCTGAACATTGGTATTCTGAAGAACTAAAATTCTCCCTAAAAAAATGACAAACAGAATGAAAGCTCCCAAAACAAAAAGGTAGCCCCACTTCAGCGCATTGGAACGTTTTTTTTCGTAATTGTTATCTGGTTGCTTTATCATCTGTGCTATCCGCTTTTATCAATAATTTCATCGGGTGGCTTTCCAAACTCACCAAAGAATCCTGAACCATTTCTTTTCCCAGTTCGGATTCCATTCTAATTTTTATCAGTCTGCTTTGTGCGTACGCATTTCGCGACTTGTACTCTTCTGTTTCTTCTTTCAGCTTGTTGACGTGTTCAATTTTTGTGTTGACCAAATGGTTGCTGTAAATCATCACCATCAAAAGTCCGAAAATGAACAGGAAATATTTGTAATGCGCTTTTACCTCATCACGATTAAGGAAATTCCCTTTTATGATATCCATAAAAGTGAGTCTCTTCTGTTTGTTTTGAGTTAATTTTGCCAACTGATTTTATAAATGATAATTGATTAATGATAATTGATAAAGCGACGAATTAAATCATTCATCATCTATCAATCATCAACTATAATTTTGTTCCTATTCTCATTTTTGCGCTTCTGGCGCGTGAGTTTTCTTCTATTTCTTCGTCGTCCGGGATGATTGCTTTTGTCTTTAATAATTCAAAAGTCTTTTTGTAATTCCCGTAGATATCACGCGGCGGTTCACCTTCGAACATTCCATTTTTCAGGAAACGTTTTACCAATCTGTCTTCTAATGAGTGGTAAGAAATCACGACCAATCGTCCGTCGGTTTTCAAAATCTTGTAAGACTGAACCAGCATTTCTTTCAAAACCTCCAGTTCTTGATTCACCTCGATTCTGATGGCCTGAAAAATCTGAGCAAAAAATTTGTTCTGCTTAAAAGCCGGGATATAACTGAACAGACCTTTCAATTCTTCTGTCGTGTTGATTTTTTTAGTTTTCCTGTGATGAACGATTTCTCTTGCCAATTTTCGAGATTCTCTCAATTCCCCGTATTGATAAAGAATATTTGCTAGGTCTTCCTCTTCATACTCATTGATGATTTTTTTGGCATCAAGACCTTGCATGACGTTCATTCTCATATCAAGCGGCGCGTTGCTTCTGATAGAAAAACCACGTTCCGCTTCATCAAACTGATGAGAAGAAACGCCCAAATCCGCCAGAATCCCATCCACCTGAGAAATCCCATAAGCCAACATCGAATTTTCCAAAAACCGAAAATTCTGATTGACCAAAGTGAATCTCGGATCGTCAATTGTATTCTTCAAAGCATCCAAATCCTGGTCAAAAGAAAACAGCTTTCCTTTGTCAGAAAGCCGACTCAAAATCTCTCTCGAGTGACCTCCACCACCAAAAGTACAATCCACGTAAACACCGTCCGGATTGGTTACCAGAGCATCTACGCTTTGTTTTAATAAGACTGGATTATGATACATTTTGTTTAGTTGATAGTTGTTAGTTCAGAGTTGATAGATCTTGAATTTATCCCCTCTTAATTATTAATTCGACTCTTCCGAATCGAGATTTCCCATTACGTCTTCGGCAAGATTCGCAAAATCAATTTCACTGACCGCAATCACTTGCTCGTAAGAATCTTTGTCCCAGATCTCGAAGAGTTCGCCGGCACTTGTGATGACGATCTCTTTAGCAAGACCGGCATACTGCGTCAGATCTTTGCTGATTTGCAGACGACCAACATTATCCATCTCCACGGTTTTCACACCAGCGGTAAACATCCTGATGAAATCAGCATTTTTTTTGATAAATCGGTTCAGACCGTTTATTTTTCCCATCAGTTTTTCCCAAGGCTGCATCGGATACACCTCCAAACACTTCTGAAACACCGACCGCTTTATCACAAATGGCTCATCTGCAAAATGTTCCATCTGCTTCGTAAGCGAAGCAGGCAGTTTGATGCGCCCTTTGTCATCTATTTTGCACTCGTATGTTCCAATGAAGTTTTTCATTTGGAGCAAATTTATATAAATTTCTACCACATTTTACCACTTTCGCCCACTTTTATACTTAATGTTTATAACTTTTTGGTTTCGGCGCGGTCTTGGCTAATGATTTGATTTAAAATCGATTAAAATGAAATATTGCGAAAACCTTTGTCATAAAGCCTTTGCAATGAATGATTTAAAAAATCCGGTTAGGAATGATTCATTATTTAAAATGATTCTAACCAAAATATCAAATTCCTTATATTTGTTATATGAATTATTTAGAAGCACTTAACTGGCGATATTCTGTAAAAAGATTTAACGGACAAAAAATTTCCTCGGAAAAACTGAACAATATCTTGGAAGCTGGTCGACTTTCTGTAAGTTCACAAGGATTGCAACCGTATCATCTTTTGGTGGTGGAGAATGATGAAACGATTCAGAAACTGATCCCTGCTTTTTACAATCCGTCTCAGATTTCCACTTGTTCCCATTTGATCGCCTTGGTTTCGAAGACCAATATTAATAAGGAATACGTTGATAATTATTTTAACCATATTATCAATGAACGAGGCGTGACGCTGGAACAGTTGGTTGCTTTTAGGAATAATATCAATTCTCAATTAGAAAATCAAACTTCTCAAGAAATGGAAAGTTGGTCCGAAAAACAAAGTTATATCGTTCTTGGCTCTTTGATAATGGCCTCTGCACAGGAGAATATCGACAGTTGCCCAATGGAAGGCTTCAAATCTGACATTTTGGAAGACCTTTTGAAAATAGATAGGGACACCGAAAAAATTACCGTTGTTCTGACTTTAGGTTACAGAGCGGAAGATGATAATTTTCAGAATTTCAAAAAAGTGAGAAAACCTGCGGATAAGTTCATCAAATTCTTATAACTTTATTCTTTTGAATTACCTCAGATCTATTTGAGGATAGTAATTATTATTTATGATAAAAACAGACGTTCTTGTAATTGGTTCCGGAATCTCAGGCTTATCTTACGCCATCAAGATCTCCGAACAACTACCAGAAACAAAAATAACCATCGTTACAAAATCCAACGAGGACGAGAGCAATACCAAATATGCACAAGGCGGATTGGCAGTCGTAACAGATTTTTCCAAAGATAATTTTCAGAAACATATAGACGACACATTGCGGGCCGGCGATTACATCAACGACCCAGAAATCGTGAGAACTGTTGTGGAAGAAGCACCACTCAGATTCAATGAAATTGTTGAATGGGGCGCAAAATTTGACCAGGAAAAAGGTCAGTATTCACTCGGAAGAGAAGGTGGACACACGGAAAATCGAATCGTGCATCATAAAGACATCACCGGTTTTGAGATTGAAAGAGCGCTTCTGGAGACAATCAGAAATTCTCCCAATATAGAAATGCTGCCTCATCATTATGTCATCGACCTGATTACCCAACACCATGTTCCAGGTAAAGAATTGGACAAGGGAAACATCCACGGTTACGGTGCTTATATTCTGGATGAGAAAAATAAGAAAATCAAAAAGATCACTTCGAAGATCACTTTGGTAGCAACTGGCGGTGCGGGTCACGTTTATAAAAACACGACCAACCCAATCATAGCAACAGGAGACGGAATTGCCTTTGTTCACAGAGCTCAGGGAAAAGTTTCGAATATGCAATATTATCAGTTTCATCCGACGGCGATGTATTCCAAACGTGATGGAATGTTGTTTTTGATTTCCGAAGCTGTTCGTGGCGATGGTGCAAAACTGAGAACGAAATCCGGCAAACCTTTTATGCAGAAATATGATGAGCGCGAGGAATTGGCTTCCCGCGACATCGTTGCAAGAGGAATTGATAATGAACTGAAAATTTCTGGCGATGATTACGTTGGTTTGGATTGCAGAGGTATGGACAAGGAAAAATTCATCCATCATTTTCCGAATATCTACAAAAAATGTTTGGATGAAGGCATCGACCCGATGAAGGAATTGATTCCCGTGGTACCGGCTTGCCATTATTTGATGGGCGGAATTGATACAGATAAAAATGGACAATCATCCATCAAAAATCTTTTTGCAGTTGGAGAATGTACCAATTCCGGACTTCATGGCGCGAACCGTTTAGCTTCGAATTCCTTATTAGAAGGTTTGGTTTTTGGTCACAACGCGGCGATGAAAACGGTTGAATTGTTGAAAGAAAATGATTTCAACTTCGATGACTTGAAAGCCGTTCCGGAATGGAATGAAGAGGGAATGAAAATGATGGACGAAATGGTTCTCGTGACTTACCTCAGAAAGCAACTTCAGGAAATGATGAGCGATTTGGTTGCGATTGTTAGAAGCAATACAAGATTGGAATTAGCCAAGAAAAAACAGCGCGAAATCTATGAAGCTGTGACAGAGCTTTATAATTATTCCATCCTTTCACCTCAACTTTCGGAATTAAGGAATCTTGTGAATGTTTCTTATTTGATCATCAAGCAATCTTTGGAAATGAAAGAGAATAAAGGTGCTTTTTACAATAAGGATTTGGCTACGAAACCGCTTTTGATCAATGAGTAATGAAAGTCATCAATTGCATTTTTCTGATTGTAATCTTTTGCCTGTTTTCCTGCAACTTTTCGAAGAAAGAAACCAAAGCAAATTCGGAAGAAGTAGAAAACTTCATCAACAAAAATCTTGACCCAGATCCCGGGAAACCTTTTTTCGAGTTTGACGCCATCGATTATTACAAACTTAAAATTGACGAACACACAGCTTCGAATCTTTTAAATACTCGAAGGACCGCATTGGATAGCATCAAATATAACTTAATTCTTGATGAAACTTCGGAAAACATTAGTGATGACCACTTTCTGAACAACCTTGACAAAGTCGGATATAAAAAATCAGAGATCGACCCTTCTGATTTTCAAAATCTTACCAGCTTGTTTTCTGAACGGTCGGAACGAGACAGACTTAATTTCGACTGTTTTCCAACATTTAGAAATATATTAGTATTCAAAAAAGACGATAAGGTGATCGGCGTTGCCAAGCTTGACGTCAACTGTAATAAATATAAGATTATTGGAACAACTGCCCATACTGAAACTTTTGGACAAGGTAAAGACTACGAAATCCTATCTTTGATCTTTAATAAATACATTGATAAAAATTAGAATACCAGCATCCGATAAGTTTTAAAGGAATAAAAAATAATGCTTTATAAAAACAATGATCAATACTTCCGCTGGATTTCAGATTTGAAACAGAAAATCCAGCAAAGCCAAATCAAAGCGGCCATTCAGGTGAATTCTGCTTTGATAGAGATGTATTGGGATTTGGGAAAGGAAATTTCTGAAAGGAGTTTTGAGAATACTTATGGTTCGGGATTTTTCAAGCAGTTGAGTAATGATTTGAAAAATGAATTTCCTGAGATCAAAGGTTTCTCTGAGAGTAATATTAAATTCTTCAAAAGATTCTATTTATTTTATAATCAAGAAATTACAAATCGTCAGCAACTTGCTAACGATTTCAAAAGTGATGACACCTCAACTTTCCAGCAAGTTGGTGGAGAATTCAAAAACAAGGAAAATCAAAATCGTTACCAACTTGGTAACGAATTCCCTAAGAAACTTTTTCTAATTGCGTGGAGGCATCACGTTGAGATTTTCACGAAATGTAAAAATGTGACAGA
The DNA here is from genome assembly GCF_001643375.1 of Chryseobacterium sp. FP211-J200. GTDB lineage: Bacteria > Bacteroidota > Bacteroidia > Flavobacteriales > Weeksellaceae > Epilithonimonas > Epilithonimonas ginsengisoli. The sequence continues at coordinate 32,109 of NZ_LSHB01000078.1, read as the reverse complement.
AGCTCTATTTTACATCAATAAAAGATATGTTGTCATCGAATTAAAATCTGGAGAATTCGAACCGGAATACGCAGGGAAACTCAATTTTTACGTCACGTCTGTTGATAAACAATTGCGTGACGAAAATGACAATGCAACGGTTGGACTGATTATTTGTAAAAAGAAAGACGACATCATTGCAGAATATTCTTTGACAGATTTGCACAAACCTTTGGGAATCTCTTCCTACGAATTAAGAAAAATTTTACCCTATAACTTTAAATCTTCCCTGCCGAGCATCGAGGAAATTGAAAATGAACTTAATAAAAATATCAACACAAAATGAAAAGACCAGCATACGCCAGCGATAAAGTTTTAAAAGAATTCATCAGAACTGCTCTGGAAGAGGACATCCAAAACGGTGACCACTCCACCCTTTCCACCATTCCGAAAGACTTGGAGCAAAAAGCGCAACTTATTGTAAAGGAGAATTGCATCCTGGCTGGAGTGGAATTGGCGGAAATCATTTTCAAGAATTTTGATAAAAATTTGAAAGTTGAGGTTTTCATCAAAGATGGAGAATCTGCAAAAAAAGGTGATATCGCTTTCATCGTTACTGGAAAAGCAAGGTCAATATTATCAACAGAAAGATTGGTTCTCAATTGCATGCAAAGAATGAGTGGTATTGCAACGATGACGCACGATTGGGATTCCAGATTAATTGGCACCAAAACAAAACTTCTTGACACCAGAAAAACAACACCCAATTTCCGGGTTTGTGAAAAATGGGCTGTTGCCATCGGTGGCGGAACGAATCACAGATATGGCTTGTACGATATGATAATGTTGAAGGATAATCATATCGATTACAACGGAAGCATCACCAACGCTGTGAAAATGGCAAAAGCTTATGTCAAAAAAAACAAGCTGAAACTTAAGATAGAAGTCGAAACCAGAAACCTTGAGGAAGTAAAAGAAGCTGTAAAATCTGGCGCTGACAGGATCATGTTTGACAATATGCCAGTCGAAATGATGGCTGAAGCTGTAAAAATCGTAAAAGGAAAATCTGAGACCGAAGCATCAGGTGGAATCACACGTGATGTGTTAAATTCGGTGGCGAAAACTGGTGTAGATTTTATCTCAGCAGGCGCAATCACCCACTCTTCGAGCAATATCGACCTGAGTCTCAAGGCTTTAAAAAATTAACACTCTATTAACAGAACCTATTGATTTTTTTAAGACTTTTGCGACATAAATCTTAAATAAATGAAAAAGACTTTAATCGTTGCAATTTTACTTGCCGGTTTTTTTACAGCATCCGCACAGGTTACTACTAGTAGCATCAACGGAGTAGTTACTCAATCTGCTGGTAAAAATACTGCTGGTGCAACCATCAAGGCAACTCACCAACCTTCTGGAACAGTTTATTCTGGAGTTTCCAACAGCTCTGGATATTTTAACTTGTCCAACCTACGTGTTGGAGGTCCTTATCTGGTAGAGATTACTTATGGGAATCTACAGCCTGTAATTTATGACGATGTCTATTTGCAGCTAGGTGAACCATTTGCAGTAGATGCAAATCTATCACAACCGAAAGAAACATCTATCGAAGCTGTACAAATGGTTTCTGTGGGACGTAATTCAAGAAAAAACGGAGCAACAACCGTTATTGGAAGAAAACAAATAGAGAGCATGCCTACTCTAAGCAGATCTCTTCAGGACTTCACAAGACTTACACCACAAGCCAATGGAAACTCTTTTGGAGGAGCGAACAATAGATATAATAACATTACTATTGATGGTGCTGTAAACAATGATGTCTTTGGACTTTCTGGTTCTGGTACACCTGGTGGACAAGCTGGTACACAACCGATTTCATTGGATGCTATCCAGGAGATTCAAGTAGCTCTGGCTCCTTTCGATGTTACACAAGGAAACTTTACAGGAGCTGGTGTAAACGCAGTTACAAGATCTGGTACCAACAAATTTGAAGGATCTGTTTACTTTTTCGGGAGAAATGAAAATACGATTGGTAAAAGTGTAATCACAGGTGATAAGTCTTCAAAATTCAGTGAAACACAATACGGTGTAAGAGTTGGAGGTCCATTGATTAAAGATAAATTATTCTTCTTCTTAAATGCAGAATCTGGAAGAAGAACTTCTCCTTTGGCTTTCAACGCAGGTGAAGCAGGTACGACTATGACCAATGAGATCGCTCAGCAAATTGCAGATTACACGCTTTCAAAATACGGATATGATATTGGTGGCTACGGTCCTCAAGACATCCAAACTCAAAACAACAAAATCTTCGGAAAGATCGATTGGAATATCAATGATAAACACCAATTAGCTATTCGTTATAACTTTATTGATGCATTTGATGACAATCTATCAAGAAGTGCCAACTTCTTCAGATTTGGAAACAATGCTTACAAATTCACGAACAAACAAAGTGGATTAGTTGCCGAATTAAGAAGTAACTTCAACAGTAGTTTTTCTAATAATTTAATTTTAGGATATTCATCTATTAAAGACAATCGTGAGACTGCGGGAAGTCCTTTTCCACAGATCACTATCTTAAATATTGGAAACGTTTCCGGAGCATCTGCAGAATTTGGTTCTCAAAGAAGTTCATTTGCTAATGAGTTAGATCAAACTATTTTTGAAGTAACTGATAACTTCAAATGGAACGTTGGAAAAAGCACATTTACTTTAGGTACACACAATGAATTTTTCAGTTTCAGAAACTTGTTCATCAACAACTTGAATGGTAGATGGGATTTTAACAGTGTAGCAGATTACTTAAACAATGTTCCTGCGAGAGTAAGAGCAACATATTCTCTTATTCCTGGCGAATCTAGACCAGAAGCTAAATTCAGTGCGGCTCAATTAGGTTTCTATGCCCAAGGAGAATCTGAGGTTTTCAAAAACTTTAGATTGACTTATGGTATTAGATTAGATGTTCCAGTAATTGGCGACAAACCTTTGAGAAATCCAAAAATCGAAGCTTCTTTCCCTGGATATAGAACAGACAATACGCCAAGTGGTCAATTATTGTGGGCACCAAGAGCTGGATTCAACTATAACGTAAACGGTGACAGATCTCTTGTACTACGTGGTGGTGTGGGTGTTTTCACTGGAAGAGTACCATTTGTTTGGTTATCTAACCAATATACAAACAGTGGAATGTTGTTCGGTACTGTTGATGCAAGAACAACTGGTATAAACGGTGGTAACGGATTCGACCCAAATATTGAGAATCAACAAAATATGGGATCTGGATCTACAAGAGCAGAAGTTAACCTTATCAGCGATGATTTCAAAATTCCTCAAGTCTTGAGATTCAACTTAGCAGGAGATTTCAGATTGCCTGGAGGGATCAACGCTACTTTGGAAGGAATGGTTTCCAAAACAATGAATAACATCGTGTATTCTGACATCAATATTTCTGGAAGCAACGCAAACATCAACCCTGCTCTTTCAGGTGGTGCAGATACAAGACCTAACTATACTGGACAAAGAGTTAACGCTACAGACTTCACCAATGTTATTTTGTTAAGTAATTCAAGTAGAGGTTACACTTATAGTTTAACAACTCAATTGCAAAAATCATTCGCTTTTGGATTGGATCTAATGGCAGCTTACACCAACGGACAATCTGCTTCAATCAACGATGGTAACAGCAGTACAGCATTATCTAACTGGGAGTTTACACAAATCGTAACTAGTCCGAACAATCCGCCTCTTGCAAATTCTAACTTCGATATCAGACACAGAACTATTGGTAGTGCTGGTTATAAAATAGAATACGGAAGAAACAAAGCGTTCTCAACTGGATTCAGCTTATTCTACGCTGGAACATCTGGATCTCCTTTCACTTACTTATATAACGGTGATGTGAATGGTGATGGTGCTTTCTCTAATGACCTACTTTATGTTCCTAGAAACGCAAGTGAGATCAAACTTGTTGCCCTTACAGGTTCTAACGCTGCTACAGTTGCACAACAATGGGCTGCATTGGATAGTTTCATCGAGCAAGATCCTTACCTAAAAACTAGAAGAGGACAATATGCAGAAAGAAACGGAGCTAGAACACCTTGGGAACACAGATTCGATATGAGAATTACTCAGGATCTGGGAATTACGATCAAGGACAGAGTTCACAGATTCCAATTGACATTTGATATCTTCAACGTAGGAAATCTTCTTAACAAAGATTGGGGTAAAAGCTACTTCGTGAGCAACAATGCTTATCAGTTGATCACTTACACTACTTCTGGTGGTGGTGGTTATACTTTCAGAGCTCCTAAGGATAACCAAGCATTCAATATTTCTGATCTTGCTTCTAGATGGCAAGGACAGTTTGGAGTTAGATATATTTTCTAATTTCAATTAATATTAATTATACTTCAAATCCCGGCTTTCTGTCGGGATTTTTTTATCTTTGTCAATCAAAAATCTGAATATGGAAGTTTACAACATTCTTTTGCACGCACACAAAGGTTTCGCTTATCTGGAACTAGCTTTGGTCGCTGCATTTTTAATTCTTCTGCTCGTAACAATGTTTGGTTACAGCGGCAACATTTCAAAGGCTTTACGCAAAGTGACATTGTTCACCATGATCTTCTTTCACGTTCAGTTCTTGATCGGGATCATTATGCTGATCACCAATGTTACAAAAGGTTTGGATATGGGCGCAGTGATGAAAAATGCTGATCTTAGATTCACTTATGTGGAACATCCTTTCTCTATGTTGATCGCAGCAGTGCTAATGACCGTCGTCAACAAAAAATTGAAAACCGCTGACAAATTAACAATAAGACTTATGTCTTTAGGATTGGTAGCACTCGCACTTTTTGTGTTCGCTTTCCCTTGGGCAAGAGTTTTCGGATAATATTTTAATCATTTAATTATGAAAGTAGCTGTAGTAGGCGCAACCGGAATGGTTGGACAAGTTATGCTGAGAGTTTTGGAAGAGAGAGGTCTTCCTATCACCGAATTAATTCCCGTAGCATCAGAGAGATCTGTTGGCAACAAGGTCAAGTTCAAGGACAAGGAATTCACTATCGTTAGCATGGACGACGCTATTGCAGTCAAACCCGAGATCGCCATCTTTTCTGCTGGTGGTGATACTTCATTGGAATTTGCTCCTAAGTTTGCTGAGGTTGGAACAGTCGTGATCGACAATTCTTCAGCTTGGAGAATGGATCCGACCAAGAAATTGGTAGTTCCAGAGATCAACGCAAATGTTTTGACCAAGGAAGACAAGATCATCGCCAACCCGAATTGTTCTACGATACAATTGGTAATGGTGCTTCACCCTTTGAATATTAAATATGATATCAAGAGAGTGGTCGTTTCGACTTACCAATCCGTAACAGGAACTGGTAAAGCGGCAGTAGATCAATTAAATGCTGAGATCAAAGGCGAAAGTCCTGAAAAAGTATATCCTTATCAGATCTTCAAAAATGCATTGCCACATTGCGATGTTTTCTCAGATGATGATTACACCAAAGAAGAGATCAAATTGATGAAAGAGCCTAAGAAGATCATGGGCGACGATACTTTCAATTTGACAGCGACAGCTGTAAGAGTTCCTGTACAAGGCGGCCATTCTGAAAGCGTTAATATCGAATTCGAAAATGAATTTGACCTAGAGGAAGTAAGAAAGATCCTTTCTGAAACGCCAGGGGTAACACTTCAGGACGATGTGAAAAACAATCATTATCCGATGCCTTTGTACTCCGAAGGGAAAGACGATGTTTTTGTAGGAAGGATCAGACGAGACCTCTCCCAACCGAAGACGCTCAACCTCTGGATCGTGGCAGACAATCTGCGAAAAGGCGCTGCTACAAACGCAGTTCAGATCGCAGAATACTTAGTAGCAAACAACTTAGTTTAAACTAACAAAAATCAAAGAATCTTCGAAAATCTCGAAGATTCTTTTTTTAGCAATGGAAAATAGCAAAGAACAAAATTCCAGTATCGCTTTTCAGAAATGGATCGCTGCTGTTGGAATCATCCTTTTTATCGGTAAGATCACGGCGTGGAAACTGACCAATTCGGATTCGGTCTTTTCTGACGCCATGGAAAGCATCGTTAATATCATCAGTGCTTTCATGGGACTTTACGCCTTATACCTAGGTGGCAAACCTCGTGACGAGAACCACCCGTACGGACATGGAAAAGTTGAATTTGTGACGTCCGCAATTGAAGGCTCACTCATCAGCATCGCCGGCGTGATGATCATCTATGAAGGCTCCAATAGTTTAATCACAGGAAAGGTCCTTAATAAGATCGATTGGGGAATTTGGATTATCACAGCGACTGCTATTGCCAATTATGTTTTAGGATATATTTCTATCCAGAAGGGAAAAGCGGAGAATTCTATTGTTCTAATTTCTTCTGGAAAACACCTTCAGTCAGACACTTTTTCAACATTGGGTGTGGTTGTCAGTTTGGTTTTGGTCTACTTCACCAAATTGGTTTGGATTGATTCTGTTGTGGCTTTGGCTTTAGGATTTTATATTATTACGATCGGTTACAAAATTATCAGACAATCTCTTAGCGGGATCATGGACGAGGCAGATCCAGCCATGCTAGGAAGACTTGCTGATTTCCTTAATGAAAACCGAAAACCGGAATGGATCGACGTTCACAATATGAAGATCCAGCAATTCGGAAGCCGACTTCATATCGATGCGCACATGACCTTACCTTGGTATTTCGAGTTGAGGACAGCACATAACGAGATGGAGGCGATGATCAAACTCATTGCGGAAAATACGGACCGATCGGTTGAATTCAATTTTCATATGGACGACTGCAAGCCTATCTCCTGCGCGATCTGTCAAGTTGTGAATTGCCCAGTTCGCCAATATGAATTTTTGAAAAAAGTAGAATGGACCGGAGAAAACATCTCCCAGCCAGACAAACACACTGTGGATAATCTTTAAAAATTAAATCTAAAACCTAAATTGAGGTTCAGAATTGTAGCATCAGAATAATATTTTTCTATTTTCTTATTCTCCAAATTGATATCAGAAGTAAAAAAATATATTTTTGGCCCAAAGAAGACCTGAACATTATTAGTTTTGGAAATGCTGTAAAGAATTTTTCCGCCCAAGATGTACTGATTTCCGTATTGCCTGAATCTGTCTCCCCAATCGATGGATTCGCTCCTCAAAAATAAAGATCCAATACCAGCTTTGGCTTCTACATCAAAACCACTATCTCCAAAAGAATGCAGATAGATCAGATAGAAGGAAAAATCAGTTAGCCTTGGATTTTCCAAAGCACCAAAAACACTCACGTCCTTGACTTTAGAAAACATCTGGTTGAATTCGCCGCCCAATCCAAAATCTTTAATAAAAATAGCCTGAAAACCTAAACCATAGCCACCAAAGCTTTTCAGTCCATCTGCCATAAAATTGTCACCGATGGGAACTCCCAAATTCCCTTTTAAATCTATGGAAAATCTTGCTTTTTGCTTTACTCTCTCTTGGGCGTTGGAAAACGAGACTGCCAAAATCATTAGAAATAATAAATATTTTCTCATCATTCTACAGTTATGTTATCAAATTTTGTATAACCTTGCCCACTCGAAAGTTTGATGGAAAGCGAGTCATAATTGATCCTGCAACCAGTAGCATTTGTAGAAAAGCTTAATATTTTTCGACCAACGTACAGATTGGCACTATCTACAGTCGCAGGTCCACCTAAGCCAAAACTTCCATCAGATTTGGAGATTCCTTCGGAAACTAAAAAACTGTTTGTTATTTGTAAAGGCGTACTGACACCTTCGCCATTTTGATTAGTGATTTTTCCTTCCGTGTATATCCTCGCATTATCGATATAATCTGAGCAACTAACAAGACACAAGGAAAAACTAAGACAATAGAAAAATTGTTTCGTCTTCATGGGTTGTTTTTTTCAAATATAATTAATTATCGTTGAAAAAAATCAAATCTCAAATTAATTTAATATCTGCTTAAGAAACACTGTCTTGCATCCTTTTTCTATAATAAAAAATAGGAATTATCAGCAGTAAGGCCAAAGGCTGGATGACAAACCTTCTGATATAAAAAGAGAACAAATAACCGAACTCGAATTTGTCATTAATACAAAAAAGATAAATGGGGAAAACAATCACAAAGATCAAGGTGATCAATATAAAAGCCTGCTTCGTCCATTCTTTATTCTGAAATAAAAAATAAATGATCCAAAGTGAAAAAAAGGCATTCAATAGGAAACGAAAGAGATAACTTGAAATCAATTTGAGCCATTCAAACTTTGGAAAAACGGCAGAATGATCAGCTGACTTGAAATAAGATAAAAACGGGTCGTAAAAGATCTTGTCCTCCAATCCACGAATTCCTATCAATCCGAAAACGCCGACCAAAACTAAAAACCACCTAAGCATTTTCAATTTTCTTTAAAGCGAAAAACTGGATCCAAACCAACCAAAGAATGATCACACCACCATAGATGATCGCAGGAAAAAGATAATCGTGCCCCACTTTCTCGTACTGCGGATATTTGAGGTAAATGATATTCAGCAACGCAATTCTGAAAACATTCAAAATATGAAGGACCACCAAGCCTGCCAAAACATAAAGAAAGGTTTTTGCTCCTTTGTAGAAAGCAAAGATAAAAGCTGCAAAAAGTATCGCTACAGAGATGACATTGCAACCTTCCACCATTCTCGTCGTGAATTTTCCACTCGTTTGGAAAAGCACACTGTGAAGTTTCAAATTATCGACCAAAACTGTTGGGAATCCAAAAAGATCTTGCAAGAAAGCAACCTGTTTCGCAACCCATCTTGTGAATGGATCTACCACATCATTCTCATAATTGTTAAGGTAAAACTGATACAGCAATACAAAAACAATGTAGATGACGACGAATCTCAATAAAATCTTCAGAACTGGTAGAAAATCTTTCATAAGGTAAAATTACAATTTTTCGTGGTTTCAAATTCTATTATTAATTAACTTTGTCTTATGCAGCATCATCAGGAATTTTTCGAGAAATTTTTAGGAAACAAAGCCGATTCTTTTACCGCACTTCCGCAAAGTGGGTCATCGAGGATCAATTATATGGCTTCTTCTGAAGGAAAGAAATATGTGGTTACCTACAACGAAAACAATCTTGAGAACGAAGCTTTTTTCTACTTTTCAAATTTGTTTGATGATTTGAATTTGAACACGCCAAATGTTTTAATAATCAATGAAGAAAGAGATCTGTACGTTCAGGAATTTCTTGGAAATCAGACCTTATCAGAAGTGATTTCGAAAGAAGGTTTATCGGAACGTGTAAAAGATCTGGTGAAGAAAAGTTTAAAAGCACTTTTTGAATTGCAGACCAAAACGTTGGGCAAAGTAGATTTCCGAAACAGTTTCGAATATGAAAGCTATGATGACCTGCCGATCACACACGATCTTTATTATTTCAAGAATTTCTTGATCGATGTCTTGGAAATTGAATATCATAAATCGACTTTATTAAAGGAATTCAAGAAAATATCTGAGATCATCCAGAAGTTGGAGCCGAAGGTTTTGATGATCCGGGATTTCCAATCCAGGAATATTTTGGTGAATGAGAAGAATGAGATTTTCTTCATCGATTATCAATCCGCGATGGAAGGTCCGGCTGGTTATGATGTGATCTCGTTCCTTTATCAAGCGAAGGCCAATTTTCCGAGTGATTTCAAGGAAGAGATGCTGGACTATTATTTATCTTTTTGGGAAAACGGATCAGAGAGAGACGCTTTGAAGAAATCATTCAATTGGATGAAGATGATGCGTTTTCTGCAGGTTTTGGGTGCTTATGGATTCCGAGGCTTGATCCAGAGAAAATCACACTTTTTGGCGAGTCTTTTCCAAGGCATCGAAAACATTTATGAACTGAATCAAACCTGGAATCAGATCTCTCAAAATTTCCCGGAATTATACTTTCTCATTTTAAGATTGAAAAGTCCAGAAGTACGATCTAAGATCGAAGATCTGATCATTGACTAGAAGATCTGATTGACGTATAAAATTTCTTCGTCTTTAGCTAACTTGACCCTATACTGAAATCCTTAGCCCCGATAGTAGCGGCTACCCCACAGCAAGCGGTTGGGAAGAGTGAGGGCGCGAGGAGTAATAGCGGATAGCGGGAAATAGCTCCTAAGGGTGAGTTGGAGTGTTTGAGGGTTGGAGAGTTCGAGGGTCGGAGAGGTTTTTACAAATACGTTTTTAATAAAATAAAAAACCTCAGAAATGAATTCTGAGGTTTTTTCTGAATATTTTCAGTCTCTCTAATTATTTAATACACTTAATCTGTCTTCTCTTACAATTCGTTTTGCGAATCTGAATTTTGGTCCCCAATAGTTGTCATCCAATGATGAAACCATGACGCCTTTGGAAGTGGCTGCGTGGATAAACTTGATCTCTCCATCTGCTGTTACCTCTTCTACGATCCCAACGTGTGAGATCCTTCTTCCATGTGAGAAGAATACCAAATCTCCTTTTTGTAATTCACTTCTTTCCACAGAATCCCCTTCTTGTGATTGCTGTGCTGCAACTCTCGGAAGATCCATGCCAGCTGCTGCGCCAAATACGGACAACACGAATGCTGAACAATCTATTCCGCTTCTGGAAGTCCCTCCGTATCTGTAAGGAGTTCCAAGGTAACTTTCAGCTTCGGATAAGATGTTATCGATTGTGTTGCTGTGTTTGATGGCATTTTCTATGGCCGATCTTTTGATCACGTCATTTGTATTAGCGATTGCTGCTAAGACTTGTTGACCTTTGTTGTTGTTAGAATTATTAGTAACTGCTTTAACATTCACGGATGCAAATTTGGCATCGCTTTTGTATGTTTGTGTATTAGAAACCACATAGTTGGAAACGCAAGATTGCAGTGAAAAGAATGTGGCTACAAATAAGAAATAAACTAGAACTCTTTTCTTCATATATACTTAATTATTTGTTAAACTTGAGTAGGTTTTTTGTGATTGCATAGCAAATTTAGCCATTACTCTTGGAAGGGTCTCCCAATTCACACTGGCAGCTCTTCGGTTTAACATATTTTAACAGTCTTACACGGAATGTTAAAGAAAAACAAAGCGCAAAGCCTTTATTTAGACTTTGCGCTTTTATTTTTAGTTAAGATACTTTAACGTTTTCGAGTTTGTCTATCTCGTGAATAACAATTCTCTATATTTGGTCATTGGCCAAAGCTCATCATCCACCATCATTTCCAAAGCGTCAGAACCTTCTCTCACAACCTCGAATAATGGGATCACGCTGGTACAATATGCTTCTGCCTGCTCCTGACTTCCTGAAGTGTTTTTGGCTTTGTCTCTTGCCTCAAGTAGGTCATCTACACCAACTTTGATCTTGGAAACGTTTTCAGAGATCTGGGAGATCAAACTCAATTGTTCTTTAGCCAAAGTTTTGAATTCTTTCTCACTGAAGATCTCTTTCAAACCTCTTACGTTCTCAATCAATCTGTTTTGATAATTAAGCGCTGCAGGAATGATGTGGTTTCTTGCGATGTCTGCCAAAACTCTTCCTTCGATGTCAATTACAGTAGAATATTTTTCTAATTTAATTTCGTTTCTTGCTTCAAACTCTCTGTGAGAATAGATCCCTAATTCTTCGTAAAGGTCAACGAATTTTTTATTTAATTCTTGTTTTAAAGCTTCAGGCGTTGTTTTCAAGTTATTCAAACCTCTCTTTTCAGCTTCTTTTGCCCAATCGTCGGAATAACCGTCACCTTCGAACATAATGTTTTTGCAGTCCTTAATATATTCACGAAGAACATTGAAGATCGCTTCGTCTTTTTTCAATCCTTTGTCGATCAAAGCATCGACTTGAACTTTGAAGACTTTCAATTGTTTTGCAGCAATCACGTTCATCACAGTCATTACCTCAGCACAGTTTGCAGAAGAACCAACTGCTCTGATCTCAAATTTATTTCCAGTGAAAGCGAACGGTGAAGTTCTGTTCCTGTCTGTATTATCCAAAAGGATCTCAGGAATTTTCCCGACAACATTTAGTTTCAAATCGGTTTTTTCTTCAGGCGATAATTTTCCGTCGGTTACTTTTTCCAATTCTTCCAAAACTCGGAACAATTGACTTCCGATGAATGCGGAAATAATTGCTGGTGGCGCTTCATTCGCTCCCAATCGGTGGTCGTTGCTCGCTGAGGCAATACTTGCTCTCAACAAATCTGCGTAATCGTGAACGGCTTTCAAAGTATTCACAAAGAATGTCAAGAACTGAAGGTTTTTCTTAGGATTTTTTCCTGGACTCAAAAGATTTTCGCCAGTGTCTGTCGCCAAACTCCAGTTGTTGTGTTTTCCACTTCCGTTCACACCAGCAAATGGTTTTTCGTGAAACAAAATACTGAAGTGATGCTTGTGCGCAATTCTCGCCATAATGTCCATCAATAATGAATTGTGGTCAACCGCAACATTCGCCTCCTCAAACATTGGCGCCAATTCGAATTGGTTTGGAGCAACCTCGTTGTGACGCGTGGTTACAGGAATTCCCAACTTCATACATTCGATTTCCAATTCCTTCATATAGTTCATCACTCTTGTAGGAATCGACCCAAAATAATGGTCGTCCAATTGCTGACCTTTCGCTGGAGAATGTCCAAGCAATGTTTTTCCAGTCAAAACCAAATCCGGACGAGATTGATACAAAGCAGTATCAACCAAGAAATATTCTTGTTCCCAACCAAGCGTTGGAGAAACTTTGGTTACGTTTTTATCAAAATAAGCTTTGCAAACATCGGTTGCCGCTTCGTCAACTGCATTCAATGCTCTTAACAATGGTGCTTTATAATCTAAAGTTTCACCAGTGTAAGAAATAAAGATAGAAGGAATACAAAGTGTAGTTCCCATGATGAAAGCTGGAGAAGTAGGGTCCCAAGCTGTATATCCTCTTGCTTCGAACGTGTTTCTGATTCCGCCATTCGGGAAAGAAGAAGCGTCCGGCTCCTGTTGGATCAATAATGCGCCACTGAATCTCTCAATCGCTCTTCCACCTTCGATCGGCGTGAAGAATGAATCGTGTTTTTCTGCAGTAGAGCCTGTCAATGGTTGAAACCAGTGTGTATAATGAGTTGCACCTTTCGACATTGCCCAATCTTTCATCGCAACTGCAACCTGGTCTGCAATATGTCTCGGGATTTTTGCACCTTTTCTGATGGCGTCCAAAATAGATTGGAATGCTTCTTTAGTCAAATATTCTCTCATCGTAACTTCTGAGAAAACGTTTTGGCAATATAGTTCCGACAATTTTGCAGGAATTTCAATAGAGTTGTCTTTTCTGTAATTTCTGAACGGAAGTTCTGCCAGAGCTTTAAATCTTAGTGTTGACATAAAAGTTTGTTGTTTTAAACTGGGCAAATTTACAAAAAATATAAATTCAAAATAAAATACCCCATAAAAATTACAGCTGGTTCAATATGATTTAAATTTTAATCTTTAATTGACCCCATTAAAATCAACACTGATTGAATTAAAAATAAAAAACACTATGTTTTATTATTGTTATCGAAATATGAATAAAATTTATTTTGAGAATCATTTCTTAGTATTAGAGAGAAAGATTAATTTTAAAGACCAATTTTAGATTTACAAAATACACAAACAAACAATTGAAAATCAACAAATTAATTATTTAAATTAAATTTCGTAACTTCGCAGACTTTTATAAAAATTTTAATATATGGCAAATTCAAGAGCAAGAGAAACCACAGAGGCTATCGAAAGATTATACGTGTCTATGAGACATTTATTTTACAGAGGATTTTTCAAACCTTCAGGTGTTTCGGGCGAGTCATTAAGAAAACTCTTAATGGTCATCAACCCTGAGATTTACGGAAGTATGAGCATTCCAAACAAGATAGAGCTGGACGGTTTACTTTATGTTCTTGACCGTCTTCCGGAAGGAATCGAGGAATGTTCTTTCATTCATTTAACGTCTGACGAAGGTTTTGACAAAGGCAGTTTTGAACCGATCGTTCCTAAGAAAAGACGTAGAAATTGCTACAGAATAGATGAACATCAGATGAACATCGAAGTTCTTTTAGGACGTTCTGAGATCTATGATATTTTGACCCACCTTACCTTCTTATATCTGGAAGCGGATAAAATCAGAAACATTGGTTTTGACCTCAGCCAAGATGGAAGACCAAGAAGAATCTGGAAAATCATTGAAGAAGTTGCAAAAGGCGAGAAAAAACACAGCCGAAAAGAAAAAGAAGTCGCGTTAATCCACCTTTCTTCTTTCTTGGGAAGAACATTCGATGAAACTTTGAACGCTTATAACAGCTTTGGTGATGACAACAATCCTGACCGTTTGTTCAAAATTATCTATTATTTAGGACAAGTAAGTTTGACGGATTGGAAAGAAATCAGCGAACGTGAGATCTATTTCTCATCGATTCTACAGGAAAGAGTTGGTCATCACCTTTTCGGAGAGAAGTGGGCTAATAAGATCAAGCAGGTTTTGGTAGAGAACAACCTTCATATGCGTCCGCTTCACATCATCAGTGCGAATATGCACTCTGTGAAAAATATGCTGTTCGCCAACGATGCGCTTAATAAAAAAGGAACGAAAGAAGTGGATTACAAACTTTTTGCTGACATTAGTAATAAAAAGGACCTTCAAACCAAAGTTCTAGACCACGCTTTGAAAGAAGGAATGATCTACATCGATGACCACAGCGGAAGTAACATAGACGTTCAGATCATCGACCTTGCTAAGACTGAACTCAAAAACTCGGTTTTCGCAGGACAAAAATTCAAAGGTGACGATGTCATCTTGGTTTTCGATTACGCATTTGGAGAACAAGCTTTTGAGGTAATGGACGAATTACTAAGACCTTACGAAGTCAACGGCGAGGTTTATATGATGAAAGTGAAATCGGTTTCCATTATGGGAAAAGCCGGAATCTTGACTGGCGGAAAAGGCGACATCATGATCCCAACCTCCCACATCTTCGAAGGAACTGCAGATAATTACACTTTTGAGAACGCGTTGAAACTCGAAGATTTTGTAGACGATGAAGTAAAAGCATTTGAAGGACCAATGGTGACCGTTTTAGGAACATCGCTTCAAAACAAAGATATTTTGTCTTACTTTATGACGACTTCGTGGAAAGCCATCGGACTGGAAATGGAAGGTGCACATTATCAAAAAGCGATTCAGGTAGCGAGCAAAATCCGTCATCACATTTCTCCGGACCTGTTTGTGATGTACGCTTACTATGCTTCGGATAATCCTTTGGAAACGGGAAGTACACTATCTTCCGGCGGACTTGGACTGACTGGTGTGAAACCAACTTATATGATCACACATAAAATCATCGAGAAAATTCTTGAACAGAAATAAAATTGAAAGCCTCCCAATCGGAGGCTTTTTTGTGCAATTGGATTCATTTGTTCTCCAACCTAAAGTGAGAAAATAAATTGATCTATATAAAATGTGCAACCGTATAAATTATCAAACCAACCAAACCACCGACAATGGTTCCGTTAATACGGATAAACTGCAAATCTTTTCCAACCTCCAATTCCAGCTTTCGGCTAAGTTCTTTTCCTTCCCAGTTTCCGACCGTGGTGCTTATTAATTCACCGAAACCTTTGGTGTTTTTAAGAATGTATTTGTAAGCTGTTAATCGCACCCAACTATCAATTCGGTTTTGGAATTGCTCATCGTTTTGAAGATTGAAAACAAACTCGTCCAGATTTTTTTTGATGTAAGATTTGAGTTTAGAATCCTGATCCGTCAATTCTGTTATTAAAGATGATTTTAAAGATTGCCAGATGTCATTGGAATATTGATTCAGTTTTTCGCCTTTCAGAAACTCTGACTTGATATTTTCAAATTCCGATTCCCACTTTGGTTCTTCTTTCAGTTCTTTTGAAAATTCGAAAATCTTGTTCGTGACCTCTGTTCTTAATGGATGCTTCAAATCCTCCTCCACTTCTCGGAAATAGTCGCTTAATCCTTTTGTAATTTTCTCTGATATTTTAGAATCCACAGATTTTGGAATGAAGAAGAAACTCTCCTTTTCTACTCTTTCCGTAACCAATTGCTGATTTTCCAGAATGTAATTTTTGATTTGAGAACTTAAGCCTGTTATTAATCTCTGATGGTCGTTTTTATTAAGGATATATTCGATTCCGTTTCCGATGATAGAATTGAGTTTGATTGAATCTGCCATTTCTTCGGCTTTGTTTGTAATGAATTTCACGACCGTTTCATCATCCAATTTATTAATGATATTAATTAAAATCGATGACAACTCATTGATCAAAACAGTCTGATTTCTCTCTTTTGAAAGCCATTCGCCCAAGTAAACCGAAACTTTTAGTTTCTGAATATATGGTCTGATATTTTGAGGCGAAAGAAAGTTTTCCACCACAAAATTTCCTAGATTATCACCAATCTTTTCTTTAGAATTCTCGATCAAATTGGTATGTGGGATTTTGATTCCCAAAGGATAATTGAAAAGCGCCGTCACAGCAAACCAATCTGCCAAAGCACCAACCATTGCCGCTTCGGAAAACGCGCGGATGTAACCGATCCAATGTGCGTGATCTTGTTTTTGAAGAATTGTCATGACCACAAAGACAACTGCCATCAAGATGAACAATCCTGTTGCTAACAATTTGTGATTCCGGAGTTGTTGTTTTTTTAATTCATCATTCATAGCAAAGAAAAATCGAAAATCATTCCAAACAAATTTATCGATATTTGAGTAAAATAAATTTATTTTTACATTAAAGTATTTTACAATGTTGAAAAAGCCTTTGAACATATTCTTATTAATAGTTGCCGGAATCATTCTGACCATTTACATTTCTGGTTATAACTATCTTTTCCAAGGTGTGAGACTTACTTATCTTAAGGGAGAATCCAGTTCAACTATCGATGACGGAAAATATTTTTCATCAAATAAAATTTCCAGAGGTAACCCAAAACCTTGGCCGACAGACATTAATTATAATAAAACAAAACTGTCTCCGGAATTGGAACAACATCTGAAAGAGACCGAATCGGTTTCTTTCTTGGTAATCCAACATGGGAAACTTTTGCAGGAACATTATTGGGATGGCTACAAGAAAAATACGGCCAGCAATTCCTTCTCTATGGCGAAAACAGTTACGGCTTTGCTCTTGGGCAAGGCGATAGACGATGGGCGCATCAGCGGGATTGATCAGAAGCTTGCCGACCTCTATCCAGAAATTGCCGAAAAGGAATTTGGGAAAAATCTAACCTTAGGAAATCTTGCGTCTATGGAAGCTGGATTGGACTGGGAAGAAAATTATAAGAATCCATTTGGCCCCAATGCGGCCGCCTACTATGGCTCGTCACTGGCAAACGTGGTCTTTCAGAAAAAACTCAAGCAAAATCCGGGAGAAAAATTTGAATATCAAAGTGGCGCCACTCAACTTTTGGGGCTCGCGGTTGGAAGGGCAGTGGGAATGCCACTTGCTACTTACGCTTCTGCAAAACTCTGGAGACCTTTAGGAATGGAACAGAATGCGGAATGGTCAACTGATGACCTTGGAATTGAAAAAGCATTTTGCTGCATCCAATCCAACGCACGGGATTTTGCAAAGCTTGGTTCTCTACTTCTTAACAAAGGGAAATTTGGAAATATGCCTTTGATCGATGAATCATTTGTTGAAAATATGATCACACCATCGGCACAATCAAATGGGGTTTATGGTTTGGGAGTCTGGATCAATTATGACGTAAAGATCCACCACTATTATCTTCGCGGACTTTACGGGCAATACGTCATCCTAATTCCAGAATATGATATGATCATTGTAAGACTTGGCAACAAAGAAGGCCTTGAAAAAGATTCGAAGAACCGCCCGGCAGAAGTGGAATTTTACATTAATGAAGCTTTAAAGCTTATAGAGAAATAAACTATTCTGCATCATAATCCAAGAGTGCAAAAACACTCAAGAGAATGCTGCTCCTCAATTTCTGTTCTGCTTCTTTCATGTACTGCGCCTCGTTGGTTGCAGGAATGTAGAGCTCATAGAAATTACGATTCCTAATGACGAACAAGGTAGATCCAATGATCATCGTAAGAATATCTTCTGATTTTGGCGCATTGTGAAAAACACCCGAGACGATTCCCTTTTTCACGATATCGTCCAACCTTGCCACGCAGATCTGATAAAACTCCAGCAAATCATCTTTTACGTTGTCCTGAGTTCTAATTTCTTGAGTCACAAAACCGTGAAAATAACTGTATTTGAAAAGTAGAGACACAATATAGTTGATGATCTCCTTCATCTGCATTTCCGGCTTGCCTTCTTTTATCGTCTGGGCAAATTCCGAAAAACTCTCCTTCGTTCGCTGAACACGGTACTGATAAAGGTAGGACATCATCTTCTCCTTGGAACCGAAGTAATACGAGATCATCGCCACATTGATGTTGGCCTTGGTACAGATATCGCGCACAGAAGTACCATCGAAGCCTTTTTTGGCGATCAATTCCTCCGCAACATCCAGGATCTTTATCTGCTTATCAGTAAATTTTTTCTTCATTTATTTTCAACGATAGAATGTAAATTTAACACTTATTTTGGTTAATTACAATAGAATATTATGTTATGATCTCCATTCTCGAAATCGAAGAATTACGATCAGTAAATCGGTATTTCAAAAAAACTTAATTCCCTATCTTTGACTATGGATTTTTTGGATTTTCATCATCATCAACGCAACAAAAATGGGATTTACAGTCTTAATCTCACTGACGAAATTCCAGCGGGAAAATTCTCTGCAGGTTTGCATCCAAAAGACATTACGGATAATTGGCAAACAGATCTTGAGTCGATAAAAAAGATCTCACTATCAGAGAATTGCCTGGCCATCGGCGAATGTGGATTGGACGGATTGATCGATATCGATGAGAAACTTCAAAATGAAATCTTCCAGGCACACATCAATTGGGCAGAAGAAATCAAAAAACCCATCATCATCCACTGTGTAAGACGTTTTTCTCAAATTTTACATTATAAAACAGCAAAGGTCCCTTTGGTCATTCACGGTTTCAATAAGAAAGAAAATATTGCACAAGAACTTCTGGACGCAGGCTTTTACCTCAGTTTTGGAAAAGCAGCACTAGATCACTTACCTTTGCAGAATACAATTAAAAACATTCCCATCAGAAGTTTTTTTTTGGAAACCGATGATTCTGATTTTGAAATTAGTGAACTTTATGAAAAAGTGGCTGAGATCAGATCAATTTCTTTGGAAAATCTAAAAGACCAAATGTGGGAAAATCTGGATAATATAGTTAGGCATGGATAAATTTTGGCTGGAACGCACTGAATTATTGATCAAGGAAGATGGCATCGAAAAACTTCAAAATGCTAAAGTTTTGGTGGTTGGATTGGGTGGCGTTGGCTCTTTCGCAGCAGAATTTTTGGCGAGAGCCGGCATTGGAAAAATGGTGATCGTGGATGGCGATGTGGTTGACATTACCAATATCAATCGTCAATTACCGGCGCTTCATTCTACGATTGGACAGCACAAAGTTGATTTGGTTGGAGACCGTTTGATGGACATCAATCCAAGACTTGACCTGACTAAACTTAATGAGTTTCTGGAGCCGGAAAGAATGAACGAGCTCATTCGATCAGAAAAATTCGATTACGTTTTGGACTGTATTGATTCTTTGACACCAAAAATTGCTTTGATCATCGCTTGCAGAAGGAGTAAGACCAAACTCGTTTCATCCATGGGAGCAGGCGGAAAATCTGACCCAAGCAAAGTGATGGTGCGAGACATCCATAAAACCAACAATTGCCTGCTTGCAAGACAAGTAAGAAAACGTCTCAAAAAAGAGAAGATCGACAAAGGTTTCCGTTGTGTTTTTTCTACCGAATTGCAAGATGAAGAAAGCTTAAAAATGACAGATGGAACTAATTTCAAAAGGTCTTTTTATGGAACGATCAGTTTTATTCCTGCGATATTCGGATTGTATGCTGCGGCTGAAGTCATTAATTACTTAACCGGAAAAGAATAATTTTTCCGATGAAAATAAACAGTTTCCCCACACACGAAAAACTGAAAAGAAAATCCGAGATCGACCATCTTTTTAAGAAAGGTAAATGGCTGACCGTGGACAATATTCGAGTTATTCATATCAAATCTACCGATAGTTTTTCGGTTCCCAATCATAGAGTTGGTGTTTCTGTAGGTAAGAAATTTTTCAAAAAAGCCGTAGATAGAAACCGCATAAAACGCTTACTAAGAGAATCTTACCGATTAAACAAGGCAATCTACCTAGAGGCTTTCAAAGAAAGATCGATTGTGATGCTTTTCTGGGCCTCAAAGGAAATGCCGGAGAATTTTTCTGTGGTGGAAAAACAATTTTTGAATCTCTGCAAAAAGAAATCTGAATCTTAAAGAGAAGCTAGATGTGAGATATTAGAAGTTAGATTTTAACTGATACTGACTTTGCATCTGTTTTTATTTGTAATTTTATTCTCAAACAAAATTACAAATGGCTGATATCTTACCCTATCTATTAAGTACTTTTATCGGAATTGGATTGGCTGCGGCTTCTGGTTTCCGTGTTTTCTTACCATTATTTGCTGTGAGCCTGGCTTCCTATTTCGGTTGGATCCCAATGGGTGACAACTTCGAATGGCTATCTGGATTACCGACTCTTATTACCACAGGCGCTGCGACTTTGATAGAAGTTCTTGCCTATTATATTCCAGTAGTTGATAATTTCCTTGATACTTTATCCATTCCTTTGGCGACAATTGCTGGATCCGTTTTGTTTGCCAGTCAGTTTATGGAGCTGGGAACTTTTCCGCAATGGGCTTTGGCATTGATCGCTGGTGGTGGAACTGCTGCGACCATCGCGTCGGGATTCGCAGGAACTCGTGCTGCCTCAACGGCTACAACGGGCGGAATTGGAAATAACCTTGTAGCAACAACGGAAACAGCCGGAGCAGGATTGATGTCTGTTCTTTCTATCTTTCTTCCTGTGATCGCTTTTATTTTGGCGATTGCACTAATAATTCTGGTTTTATTTTTTGGGCGGAAGCTGTGGCGGAAAATGAAAACGCAGAATTCTGGGATATTTTGAAATAAAAAAAGACCGCGATGTGCGGTCTTTTTCGGTTTTTAATAAATCCCTTTATTATTCTATTTTGATATTATCAATATTAATATCATATACTCCCGCAGAACCGGTTTTGATTGCGAAGATATCTTTGCCTGCAGTCAAATTGATAAGTGGCGCGCCTGCTAAATTAATTTCTACAAGCATCCATTCTCCTTTTGTATCAATTGCACCTCTATAATCATTAGCATCAGAAACATCAATGATAGAACTTTTCGTAAAATTCAACAAATTATAGGTGTAGTATGCTGGTGAGCCTGAAGTTCTGTAAACATTTAATGAAAGTGATTTTCCAGTCGATGTTCCTTTAATATAAAAGGTAATTCTTTTTGGACTAGCTGGCAAACCTGCTGGAGCTATTGCTGTAAACAAATAATCATTACCAGCAGCTGTTCCTTTAATTTGTGCAGAATTGCTTCCATTTAAACCAAGCCCAACACCTTGCGCAAGAGGCTGCTTGATTCCAAAACTATTTACACTACCAATAAAAGTAGCCCAGTTTTCAAAATCCGATCCAGCGAAAAGATTAACCGCTGTCGACGAAGGATCATCTGGAGTGTTTGGATCTCCTGATGGAAATCTATCATTATTAAAATTAACATCTGAAGTTCCTCTTATTAACATTTGCCAGTTAGAGTCATATCTGCTAACGACAAAGGTCAAATCACCACTTTTTGTAGGAACTAATGTAGAACCAAATGTAGAAAAACCAGAATTTCTAATTACAGTGGTATTTCCATTTTTACCCTCGATATCTCTATCTGTATTTTGTCCAACTCCTGCGGTATAGCTAATATAGGTGTATGGTTTTGTTGGATCATCTAACTTAAACTGTACATCAGAAACCTGAACTAGTGTATTTATATACTTTGATTGTTTTGCTAAGTTTAAAGTTGCAATTTTAGTAGGCACCAATGTAGCTATATCCATTCTGTTTTCTCCATTACAAACACCAGCAAGATATCTGGTTAAAAGGATACTTGGGATTCTTCCGATAGGATATGTCGGATCAATAGATCCAATTTTGACAGTCCCTCTATCTAATCCTAAAACTAATCCGTTTGCTTTTATACGTATATGTGCTCCCACCGGGAAATCTGCATAGTTGGAAGCTTTATCAACTTCCATCTGTAAACCTACAGTAGGATTCTCGGGTTTATCTTGGAATGAAATCGTTTTGTAAAAGTTACCACTTTCATCAGAAGACACCACATAGGCATCAAAAATTACTGGTGCTCCATCTGCAGGAACTTTATACGTTCCAGTTGTTGGTGCTAAAGCTGCAAAAGCTGCCATTTCAGTAGTTGGTGCGTCGAATCTATTATTGCACAGGATTTCTGGAGCGTTCCAGTCATCATCTTTGACGCACGAAGTAAAGGTTGTTGCAACAATTGCAGAGAAAACCAATGTTTTGATTGTTGTATATGTTTTCATTTTTTTTAATTTTTTAAAATCTTACTTGTAAATTCACGAAATAGGAACGCCCTTGTGTAAACCAATACTTAGGACCGAATAATGTTTGACTTCTATTAAAATCCTCCTGGAAGCCATCAAACTTAACGTTTCTAGTTTGCTCAAAACCTCCTGTAATATATTTAGTATTGTCAAAAATATTATTTACACTCGCAGAGATCAATAAATAATATTTGCCCATCAACCAAGACTTACCAACATTTGCATTGATGAAATAAGCAGCAGGTAGTTTGTTTGGTGCCAAAAGTCTTCTCAATTCAGCATCATCCACATTTGCGTAAGGTGTACCAGAGTTACTGTTTTGTATAAAACTTTGTGATCTTAGCAAAGCAGAAGGGTCTAGATAATTGTTATCCAAATAGTTCCAGTTTGCCCCAACCCACCAGTATTTTGGAGAGCTGTATCTGAATCCAGCGGAGAATGCCATCTGAGGTGTTCCGCCTTGTTTGTAATCTTTAAGATTTGATTTTCCGAATTGCACGAAGGACTGTCCATTTCCAAAAACCCCGATCGCATCAGATGCAAAGTAAACATTCGGATCATTACGGTAAGTATATTGGCCGTAACTAGCAACACCTTGCAGAGACAATGTCGGTAATACTTTGAAGTCAACTCCAAGTTCAGCACCCAGATTTCTTTTCTCTACATTGGACATCACCTGAGTTACAAAGGCACTCTGAATATATTGTCCACCGGTATTGGAATCTGTTGTACCTCCAGTGATAGAATTATCGATCTGGATACCATCGGCGAAAAATCTCTGAACATTTGTTTCATTCTGAGTATCAATTAAAAATACGGATGCCCTGATCTTGAATAGTGGAGAATTGATCACATAGCTCAAGTCATTTGCATTAACTACCGTATTCTTGATATTAGGAGCAACAGATGCATTAAGTCTTGGGTTGATGAAAAGATCTTCCAAATATGGTGCTTGTGAGAAGTAGCTACCGTTATAAACTAAGAAGTTTCTTCCATTTATTTTATAGATGATCTGACCTTTCAAACCGAAATTCCAGAATTCATAATCTTTACTTTTCCCGAATGAATCTGCATATAAATAATGCTTGAACAATCCTTCTCTGCTAGAAGTTGAATAACCTGCAAGACCTGATACAAAAACATCGAATTTACCTTCTGAGAATTTGAAACCAGGATTCACTTTAACTTCCTGTCTTCTGAAGATATAATTATAAAGCAATCTGTCTCCTTCTTTTTTAGCAACATTGGTCTCTCCTTCATTATATAAAGCAGACGTTCCAGGATTATTTGTCGCAGCAAAAGGGTCTCTGTTCAAAACAAAATCTGCTCCTAACAAGTCATTAACTTCTCTATAAAGCTCCGATCTGTAGTTCTGATAAGAGATATTTAACATAAATTTCGACTTGTCTGTAAAGTTGTAAGTGTAATGCGTAGCTGCATTCCAAACTTTATCATCACTTACATCGTTTACAAGATAGTACAATGCTCTTTTCCCAGTTACACCGTATTGATTGACAGGATCTTGACCTATATTAGCAGCATACAATCTATTCCAATTGATCTGAGTTACATTTGGATCTCCATTTTCCCAAGCTGTTTTCGAAGTTTGGTAGGCATCACCTGCAGCAAGATAGTTACCCGAAACAGGATCCCAAGTGAAAGCATCTGGATTCAAAGATCCGAAATAACTTGGTAAGTTTCTGTAATATGTAGGAGAAGGATTTGGTACACTTTGCCAATCTAGCCTAGAACCTTTGTCTTTTCCAAATTGATAAGAAAGAGACGTCCAAAGGTTTGATTTTTTATTGATTTTCCAAAAATCCTGCAATTGGAAGATTGGTTGGAAACCTTTTCTAACTCTTTCACTTCTTTTCTCACCATCTTGCCATCCCCAATAAGAGTTGTAATGTACACCTCTGTAGTCATAGACTTCTTGTGTGCTTGGACTAGAAGTAGATCTTCTGTATGGCGATGCAAATGCATTGAAAGTCATGGTATGACTGTCACTGAACTTTTTCTCAACGCCTAAATACGTTCCATAAGCATCATAGAAAGTTCCATCTTGGATACCTTCTTCTGCCCATCTTTTAGCACCCATTAAGGTGAATGCCCATCCACTTTTTGACATTCCAGAAGAATATCTCAAAGAGACTCTTTGTCTGTAATTTCTATTAGTAATAGAGTATACTGCCTGGAATCCTTTTCTGTATTCGCTGGCTTTTGTATTTTTATAGACCACACCACTTGACCCACCAAATGCATATTCTGAAGGTGCGTGGTTAGCAGAGATCTCTGGATATCTTACGATTTCATTAAGTCCTCCCCAGTTAGAGAAATCGACATTTCCATTATCAGATTTCACCATAGAAACACCATTCAACATGTTTTCAGAAGTTCGCCCGTCAACACCTCTTGGTCTGAACCAGTAAGCGCCAAGGTCAAAACTTGCAATTCTGTTGAAAACATCTTGGGAAGATTGCAATAATCCAACCGTTGAAGACTGGCTACCTCCTTCATCGTCGCCATTATCAAGGATTGCAAGCCCTTGGTCAGCCCCTGTTAAAGAAGAATAAAGGGTGATTACCCCTAAGTCTTTTTTCTTTTCTGTGGTGATGTCAAATTCCAAAGTTTTCGTTTCGAAATTGGATTTTGATACCACAATCTGATAATGTCCGGTTTTCAAATCTACAAACTGGAAATATCCAATTTTGTCTGCCGAAACACTATTACCTTCTCCTTTTAGATCCACTTGTGCTTTTTCCACGGGTTTCCCATCAGCATCTTTCAGGTATGCAAAAACAGTCGTCTGTGCATAATAAAATGATGCTGGAAGCATTGTGAATAAGGAGATTAATGATAGTTTTTTAATCATAAATCAATTAGGTTTTGTTTGCTCTTTTTTTCTAATATACAGTCCGTTATACACGGAAGGCAAATGTAAATAAATTTTCTATAATTAATACTTTTTAACATTTTATTTATTTTAACAAATCATCAATTATTTGCAACCTTACTGTCAATTATCAAAAACTTGAAATTTTTATTTTGCGACAAAGCAAAAAAAATTACTTTTGTAGCCTTACATATTTTATTTATGAAATCGCCGTGGTTTGGAAAACTCACATGTTGTTAGAATTTTCAGCGATACCATAAGACTATAAAAAAACAATAAAATCTACTTATGAAACATATTTTACGCTTGATAGCTATTTTTAGCATCTCCTTATTATCTGCACAGCAAAAGAAACAAGTACGCGCTGCTACCGTAGGATTTCTGAATGTCGAAAATCTCTGGGACACCATTCGTTCTGCTGATTACATAGATGGCACCAAAGACATAAGCAACCCTGCTTTCCACAGAAGCATACCTTTGGATTCCGTGAAATATCTTGAAGTTACAGATAAAGATTATGCTGGACCTTGGAATGATGGAGCACTTAAAGGTAAAAAAGTAGTGAGAATCCAAGGTGGTTCTGAGGAGTTTACCCCGAAAAGCGGTAAAAATTACAACTACAAGATCTACAAGCAAAAATTGGAGAACGAGGCGAAAGTGATCTCAGAAATGGGAAAAGCCTACACGAATACAGCACCTGTTGTCGTAGGTTTGATAGAGGTAGAGAATCGTCAGGTGATGGAAGACCTTGTAAAAGAACCAGCTATTGCAAAATATGATTATGGCGTAGTTCACTTCAACTCTTATGACTACAGAGGAATCGATGTTGGCTTCATCTATCAAAAAAGAAGATTCACGCCATCCAAATCTTGGAAAAAAGAAGTAAAGATCTTCGGCAGCGAAGGTAAAAGAGAATACACAAGAGATATTGTAGTATTGACAGGTTTCCTAGACAATGAGAAAGTGGCATTCTTCCTAAACCACTGGCCATCCAGAAGAGGTGGCGAAGCAGCTTCCCTTCCAAAAAGGAATGCAGCAGCTACAATCTTGAAACAACAGATGGACAGTGTACAAGCGTTGGACCCTTCCACTAAGATGTTCGCAATGGGAGATTTCAATGATGATCCGATCAGTCCGAGTTTAAAAAATTATTTGAAAGCAGCAGGCAATCCAAAAGACCTGTCAGAAAGTACACCTTATCTCAATCTGATGTATCCGTTATATAAAAACGGTGTGGCATCTTTGGCTTATCAAGATTCACCAAACTTGTTCGATCAGATCATCGTTTCGTCTAATTTATATTCACCAAACAAAGAAGTGAGAAAAGATTATACGGTCTTCAAAGCCGAAATTTATGCACCAGCTTATTTGGTCAACAAAGAAGGAAACTACAAAGGTTATCCGTTCCGTTCGTGGAATGGCGACCAGTTCACAGGCGGATATTCCGACCACTTTCCTGCGTTTGTGATCCTGCAGAAAGATCCGACGCCGTAAGAATTAATACAAAATCAAACTGATACAAACCGTTTCAATCTCTGGAACGGTTTTTTTGTTTAAGTAATAGTCCAATAATTTTTTGGGCAGCTTTTTCCGCGCTCCGTTCCCGCTATTTTTTGCCAAAGCTTTCCCCTTACAAAAAAATGAGCTCCACTCAGCTCGGGCTGCGAGAGATTCCACGTTCCAAAACCAACTTTAAAATAACTTATGTAACTTAGACCAACTTAGATTTTGAAAAAGTATCTCAAAAAAAGCTGCAAAAATTTGCGAGAAAATAAAAATTACAAAAATGAAAAACTTCATCATCCTCACCATAATTTCTGTATTCATTTGGTCTTGTGTTACAAATAAAAAACCGCGAGCAGAAGACCAAAAACCGTCCATCGCCACTCAGAAGAAAACAGATTCTGCCGACGAGTGGGAAATCACCGTTTTCGATGCCGAGTACGAAACCTTTGTCGCATCACGAGCGCAACCACGATCCATGTTCACAGAATCCAGTCTGAAATCCCGAAACACAATTTTGGTCACCGAATGGAATTCCAGATTCTATTCTGGTACCAATCGGAATTTTTATGAAGTCGCCATCGATTATGACCCAAAAGAAAATTACGGTTTTGAGTTCGAGTACAGAATGTACCAATTCTTCGCTTACTGCAATTGGAAATACGGAATCCAATTTAATGGACTGAGAGGAATTGATAAGTTAAAATAGAAAAAGACTGCAAATTTGCAGTCTTTTATTTTATATAAATTGAGAATCTTAAGAAATTCCCTCTTCTTCACCTTTTAATTTCTCAGCATTTTCCGCCATGATCACAGCGTCGATCATCTCAGAAATATCGCCATTCATGTAAGCATCCAGATTGTACATCGATTTGTTGATCCTGTGGTCCGTCACCCTTCCTTGCGGATAGTTGTACGTTTTGATCTTTGCCGAGCGGTCACCTGTAGAAACCATTGATTTACGTTGCGCTGCAATATCGCCAACTGATTTTTGAACCTCGATATCGTATAATTTCGTACGAAGCATTTCCATTGCCAATTCACGGTTAGCCAACTGAGAACGGGCTTGCTGACAAACCACAACCATACCAGACGGCTTGTGTGTCAATTGAACTTTCGTTTCTACCTTGTTAACATTTTGTCCACCAGCTCCACCAGAACGTGATGTCTGCATCTCAATATCTGCAGGATTCAATTCAAAATCGATTTCCTCTGCTTCTGGTAAAACGGCAATCGTAATTGCTGATGTATGAACACGACCTTGAGATTCTGTTTCAGGAACACGCTGTACACGGTGAACGCCGGATTCAAATTTCATAATGCCGTAAACGCCGTCGCCTTCTATTTTTAGGATCAATTCTTTATAACCTTTGGTTGACTCGCTGGAATCTGTGATCTCGTGTTTCCAACCTTTGGTTTTGAAATACATTGCATAAGCTCTGTAAACATCTTCCACGAAGATTGCCGCCTCATCACCACCTGTTCCAGCACGAAGTTCCACGATCACGTTTTTGTCATCGGTTGGATCTTTCGGAATTAGAAGGAACTTAAGTTGCTCCTCATATTCAGGCAGTTTGTCCATTGCTTCATACTTCTCCTGCTTCGCCATTTCTACAAATTCTTTGTCAGAACCGTCCGCAATGATCTCGTCGGATTCTGCAATCGTGTCTATGGCACCTTTATATTCATCAAATACTTTCACGATCTTTCCCAGATCGCTGTATTCTTTGTTGAGTGTGGAATATCTTTTTTGGTCAGTGATCACATCTGGTTGGATGATAAGATCCGCGACCTCATTATATCGTTGTTTTATCGCTTCCAGTTTTGGAATTAATGACTTGGACATATTAAATTTTTAAAGTGCAAAGATACGGAATTAAGAATCAAGAAAAAAGAGGCAAGAATCAAGACTTGAGATTGAAGAAAAAAGTTTTGTCAAAAGAAAAATCCACTCTTAAAAAAGAATGGATTTAAATATATATTGTTTCGCTTTGAGTGCAATCTCTCACGAAAAGAAAATTGCCAAATTAATGGTGGTGACCGTGGCTTACTGGTTTTTCACCTGCAGGTCTTTGGTAGATCACCTCTACACCTTCTTGCTCATAAAGCTTTTTGTATCTGATCTTTTCTGGGTCGAAGTTCTTGTTGATCTTCCCAAAATATTCCGCTACACCTTCTGTTAACCAAAGTGGTACGATGAATCCGAAGAACATCAAAATACACCAAAATCCACAAATCATCATTGTGAAGAAATAAATGGTCCAAAGGAATTGGTAAACCGGCCAGAATGCTGATAACATCATAATGCTATATATTTTTAGCAAAAGTAGATGATTTTACCAAAACTCACAAAATTTCTGACTTGATTTTTTTCATTTTGCTGAACTTTTAGTTTTTAGTAATTTCGTAAGGTTGGAAAAATCAATGTCAAGTTGGTTGGAAAAGTTGGATAAAAAAGACCAATTCCCTAGCCCCGATTGCAGCGGTTACCCCGGAACTGGCCTTGGGAAAAGCCTTGGAGTGAGGAGTAATAGCGGAAAACGGGATCAAGCTCCTAAAAATAAATAAATATAATATAATGAGTTTCAGAATCGAAAAAGACACAATGGGCGACGTGCAGGTGCCTGCAGATAAATTTTGGGGTGCACAGACGGAGCGTTCCAGAAATAATTTCAAAATCGGGCCGGAAGGAAGTATGCCTCGCGAGATCATCGATGCATTTGCTTATCTAAAGAAGGCCGCTGCTTATACGAATGCAGAATTAGGCGTTCTTGACAATGAAAAAAGAGACCTGATCGGGAAAGTTTGCGATGAGATCCTTGAAGGTAAATTGTATGACCAATTTCCACTTGTGATCTGGCAAACAGGTTCTGGAACACAATCCAACATGAACGTGAACGAAGTGGTTGCCAACAGATCTCATGTTTTGAACGGTGGAAATCTTGGTGAGAAAACTCTGGTTCACCCGAATGACGATGTGAACAAATCTCAGTCTTCCAACGACACTTATCCAACGGCAATGCACATCGCAGCTTATACGAAAGTGGTAAAAGAGACTTTGCCTGCTTTGGAAAAATTGAGAAATACACTTGACGAGAAAGCGAAGAAATTCCAGAATATCGTGAAAATCGGAAGAACGCACCTGATGGATGCAACGCCTTTGACGCTTGGACAGGAATTTTCTGGTTATGTTGCGCAATTGGATTATGCGAAAAAAGCAATCAACAATACTTTGGACCACTTGAAGGAATTGGCTCTTGGTGGAACTGCAGTTGGAACCGGACTAAATACACCGAAAGGCTATGACGTTTTGGTAGCGAAATATATTGCAGACTTCACTGGACATCCTTTTGTAACGGCTCCTAATAAATTTGAAGCTTTGGCAGCGCACGACGGTATTGTTGAATCTCACGGCGCTTTGAAGCAATTGGCGGTTTCTCTTTATAAAATTGCTCAGGACATCAGACTTCTGGCTTCTGGACCAAGATCTGGAATTGGCGAGATCCACATTCCGGAAAACGAACCAGGTTCTTCTATTATGCCAGGAAAAGTGAATCCTACTCAGAACGAAGCGATTACAATGGTTTGCGCGCAAGTTCTTGGAAACGACACAACAATTTCTTTTGCAGGAACGCAAGGAAATTACGAACTGAACGTTTTCAAACCAGTGATGGCTTACAATTTCTTGCAGTCTGCACAGTTGTTGGCAGATTCTATGATCTCATTCAATGACCATTGTGCGGTTGGAATCGAGCCAAACGAACCGAGAATCAAGGAATTGGTTGACAAATCTTTGATGTTGGTGACAGCGCTTAACACGCACATCGGTTACGAAAATGCAGCGAAAATTGCTAAAACGGCTCACAAAAACGGCACAACTTTGAAAGAAGAAGCCGTAAACCTTGGACTTTTGACAGCAGAACAATTTGACGAATGGGTGAAACCAGAAGATATGGTTGGAAGTCTTAAATAGAAAATAGACTTTTAGACAAAAAAAAGTAATAGACAAACTCCGAGGCAATTTTCTCGGAGTTTTTATTTTTATTAAATTTCGTTGATGAATATCGATACAATTCTTGACCAAATATTTCCACTTCCAGAACGCTCAAAATCAGTTTTACAGACTTTGATCTCTGAGATAGAGTTTCCGAAGGACAGCATTATCATCAAAGCCGGAAAATTGGAAAAAACCATTTATTTTATTAAAAAAGGAATTGTAAGAGCTTTCGTTCCTCAAGAAAATCAAGATGTTACATTTTGGTTTGGCAAGGAAGGTGATGTGGTTTTGCCGATGAAAAGTTATGTCGGGAATGATAATAATTATGAAAATATCCAACTTCTGGAAGATTCGGTTTTGTATCAATTGGAAATAGCATCTCTCAGGGAACTTTTTGAAACGGATATTCACATCGCAAATTGGGGAAGAAAACTGGCTGAAAAAGAATTGGTAAAAACCGAAGAACTCTTCATTTCCAGACAATTCCGAACAGCGTCGCAACGTTATTTGGAACTTTTGCGCGAACAACCTGAGATTCTGCAAAGAGTTCAGCTTGGCTACATTGCTTCATTTCTTGGGATCACACAAGTGAGTTTAAGCAGGATCCGGGCAGAAATTTAATGTCTTTTTTATCATTTGTATAAAACTTTTCGAGTTTCAAAAGTGAACTTTGCAGTCTTGAAATTATTAATAAAATGAATTGGATTATTTTGATCATCGCAGGACTTTTTGAAGTCGGATTCACCTCTTGTCTGGGAAAAGCCAAAGAAACTAGCGGCACCGAGTCTTATCTTTGGTACAGTGGATTCTTGGTTTCGCTCATCCTCAGTATGGTTTTGCTGATGAAAGCAACGCAAAGTCTCCCGCTTGGAACAGCTTACGCAGTCTGGACGGGAATTGGCGCTGTGGGAACCGTTTTGGTTGGGGTCTTCATCTTCAAAGAACCGGTAACATTTTGGCGCATGTTTTTCATTTTCACCTTGATTGGCTCTATCATTGGACTGAAGGCCGTTTCTTCTCACTAATATAAAAATGCCTCAGAAATTCTGCGGCATTTTTTATTTTAATTATTAATTTTTCTTTCTTAATTAACCTGAGTTCGGGATAA
>NZ_LSHB01000077.1 GCF_001643375.1 Chryseobacterium sp. FP211-J200 | reverse complement strand
GTTGGTCTTTTTTATTTTTATCAAGTTTTAAAATCCATATTGCAATCCGATCTGCAAAGCGTTATTACGAAGCTGCTTATCATCATTGCTCCAACTTGTAGATCCTGATTTCTTGATATCGGTAAACCCGACGACATACCTGGCGCCAATTGTAATATTATTGACTCGGAAACCGACACCGATAGCGCCTGCCATATCAAAATTATTATAGTTGGAATTATTCCTGTATTTTTTTATCGTTACTACATCGTCAGTTTTGTTGCGGTCACTGTTGCCAATAAGAAAAGAAAACTGCGGTCCTGCTTCTACAAACAAATTAAGAATTGGTTCGAACTGAAACATAATCGGTGCAGAAATATAATCTAAACCTAGCGTGTGTGACACCCTATCATTGTCATATTTCACACCAACACTATTGTAAAGTACTTCTGGCTGGATACTGAATATATTATTAACCGCAGCATGCATATAAAGTCCTGCATAGTAGCCAATTCTAGCATTGGTATCATCCCAACTTCTTTCTTTGCTGATTGTCGCAATATTGGCACCACCTTTCACACCAAAAGACTGTGCAGAGATCATCGCTGTTGCAGAAATTGCCAAAATCTGAAAAACCTTCTTCATAAATATAATTGTTTATTGCTGACAAAAATATAAATTAAGAAACAAAAAAAGACCGAATGAATCGGTCTTTTGTAGTATTTTAAATATTTTTAATTATTTAAATTTGAAATTTAATCCAACTTGAAAAACATTATTTTTCACGTTATCTCTACTTTCTGAATTACTTTTGTAGATATCTGTCAAACCAGCAGTATACCTCGCATTAATACCTATTTGTGGAGTAAAGTAGTAACCTATACCTAAACCTAAACCAAAGTCAAAATTTTTGAAATTATCTTTGTCTAGAGAATATGATTCAGCATCCTCAGTAGATCCATTTTTCGTATTTTTATACTTATCTCTTGCATCAACTAGAAAGCTAAATTGTGGTCCAGCTTCAATATAAAAATTTGGAGTCGCCATAAACTGAGCCATTACAGGCACAGAAATATAGTCCAAATGTCTAGCGTATTCTGCTGAATAATTATCATTTCCTAAGTTTACTTCTGTAACGGTTACTTTTGAACCCAAATTATTATACAAAACTTCGGGTTGAATGCTAAATTGCTCTGATATAGGTGCATTCAAAAATATACCTCCATTAAAACCAATTTTAGATCCCTGGTCTTCCAATCCTCCGTCTTTTGATAAAGAAGAAACATTCATTCCACCTTTAATACCGAATGTTGGACTTGTTTGAGCGAATGCAAAAGTTCCTGCTACCAAACCTAATCCTAAAAATAACTTTTTCATAATATCAAATTTTAATTTTGTTTTACGGGAAGCATACTTCCAAATACTTTGCCAAAAAATTAAAAATAATTGATATTTTTCAAGTTAATCAATCAAATAACTAATCATCAATGATTTAAAAATCATATTCATTGAATAACATCACGCCTTCGAGTTGATATTTTTGTAGAAATCTAAGGTCAAATTGATTTGATCCGCATGCAATTTCTGGTCATAAGCGCAAGTTCCCACCCCATTGATCAAAGAAAAATTGATATCACCGTCTTGATTTTTCTTGTCATTGAACATCAGATTAAGGATATCTTCGTTCCTGAATTCAGAAATATCGATGTATGGAAAGAATCTTTGGATCTTGGTAATAATAGTCGAAGAAACCTCTACATCTATCAAACCAGCAAGAAAAGCCAAATGCGTTTCGCAGATCATCCCGAGCGCTACGGCTTCCCCATGAGGGATCAAGTTTCCTTTTCTTAGAAAAAGGCTTTCGACAGCGTGACCGATCGTGTGTCCAAAGTTGAGGATCTTGCGGATATTCTCTTCTTTGAAATCCTTTGTCACCACATCATTTTTGATCGCCATACTTCTACTGATAAATGGCGCAACATCTTCTGGTGTAACCTTATATAATGAACTAAGGTCATTCCAATGGTTTCCGTCTGCGATCAAACCGTGTTTCAGCATTTCTGCAAAACCACTTCTGAGCTCTTCAAACTTCAAAGTCTCCAGGAATTTCGGATAAAAGAAAATCGCTTCTGGCAATGCAAAAGTCCCGATGATATTTTTAAGATACTGATGATCGATCCCTGTTTTACCACCAATAGAAGCATCACACATAGCAAGCAAAGTGGTTGGGATATTGATGAATTTAAAACCTCTCTTATAAGTTGAAGCCACAAAACCACCCATATCCGTGACTACTCCACCGCCAAGATTGATCAGTAGGGATTTTCTATCGGCTTCCATTTCTGAGAATATTTCCCAAAGCTGGGTCGCCGTTCCGATGTTTTTATTCTCTTCACCAGCTTCTATCTCGATGATCTCGAATGGTGCATCTGTTTCCAAATTGGGCATTAAAATCGGTAAACAATGGTCGTGTGTATTTTCATCCACCAAAATGAAGATCTTACTCGGCGATAACTGACCGATATATTCATTAAGACTACTGAAATCCTTGTCAAGTTCCTTTATCATAACTCAAATTTTAACAAAAATAAAAACAAATTAATTAGCAATTTTAATTATTTGAAGATTAATTTCAACGAGATGCATTATCAATAGATTTTAATTTCAAATCAGACCATTCTTATTTATAGACCTTCAAATCCTTTTGAAAAGAGATGGATTGTTGTTTTAATTCTCCAACTTCCTTGTAGTCATCAGTATTAATTTTATTAATGACCTTTCCATTCACAAAATAAAACCTTGATTCTGAGGTTAATTTTGGTTTAAGGAGATTTTCTTTCTCGTCGATGGTTTGGTATTTTTTCTTGAGTACAAAGATCAAGTTTCCTTTATCAAAATAAAACTGTGTCGCAATTATCGTACTTGACAAACCTACAGAATGAACTATTTTCTTCAATTCCTTATTTTTAAAATAGCCTTCGAGTTCCTGTCCGTTATCTGTCACTTCATTTTTTACATCTACAAAATAATCGTTGGGGACTTTTTTGACAATATAATTTTTGGATGTATTGATCATTTCAACTTGTCTTTTGATCAAATCTACATTTTGACCAAACCCAAAAATCGAAAGACAGAAAATCAATACAACAACAAACTTTTTCATCAGGTTAAATTAAACAAAAAAGAGAAGCAAAACTGCTTCTCTTTAATATGAATTTGAATCTTATTATAGATTACATGTGGATCGATCTCTTTCCAGTGGCGTCCAAAGCCGCTTCTTTCACAGCCTCTGCGTAAGTTGGATGTGCGTGAGAACTTCTTGCGATGTCTTCTGCACTTGCGCGAAACTCCATTGCAATCACACCTTCTGCAATTAGATCGGCTGCTCTGGCTCCAATCATGTGGAAACCAAGAACCTCATCGGTTTTTTCGTCAGCGATGATCTTTACAAATCCGTCTGTGTCACCACTTGCACGGCTTCTTCCTAATGCTCTCATTGGGAAACTTCCAACTTTGTAAGCTACACCTTCTTCTTTCAATTGCTCCTCAGTTTTACCAACGCCAGCAACTTCCGGCCAAGTGTAAACAACACCTGGGATCAAGTTATAATTGATATGCGGTTTTTGTCCAGCCAAGATCTCAGCAACCAAAGTTCCTTCCTCTTCCGCTTTGTGCGCCAACATCGCCCCTTTGATCACGTCACCAATGGCGTAGATGTTTGAAACATTCGTCTGCAAATGGTCGTTGGTTTTCACTCTTCCTCTTTCGTCAAGTTCTACACCTGCTTTTTCCAATCCAAGTCCGTCTGTGTAAGGTCTTCTTCCCACAGAAACTAGAACATAATCGCCTTCGAAGTTTACTTCTTCACCTTTTTTATTTTTAGCCGTTACTTTCACTGAATCTCCATTTCTCTCAACAGCCGAAACAGCCGTAGAAAGTTCGAATTTCATCCCTTGTTTTCTAAGAACTTTTTGCAATTCCTTAGACAAACTTCCGTCCATTCCAGGAATGATTTTATCCATAAACTCGACCACAGTCACCTGAGAACCTAATCTCAAATAAACAGAACCAAGCTCAAGACCGATAACACCTCCTCCAATTACAACCAAATGTTTTGGAATTTCTTTAAGATTCAAAGCTTCTGTGGAAGTGATGATTCTTTCTTTATCAAGATTGATGAAAGGCAAGCTGGATGGTTTGGAACCAGTTGCAATGATTGTATATTTAGATTCGATCACTTCGGAAGAACCGTCGTTCTTTGAAACTTTGATCTGGGTTGCAGATTCGAAACTTCCAAGACCTTCAAAAACGGTGATCTTATTTTTATCCATCAAAAAGTTGATTCCCTTTGTGGTTTGATCCACCACTTCGTTTTTGCGGGCAATCATTCTTGCGATATCAGCAGTCGGCTCATTGATGATGATCCCGTGATTTGCAAAGTCGTGTTTTGCCTTTTCGAAATGCTCAGAACTATCAAGCAAAGCTTTTGAAGGAATACATCCAACATTAAGACAAGTTCCGCCTAAGGTTGAATATTTTTCAATAATTGCTGTTTTGAAACCCAATTGGGCAGCACGGATTGCCGCAACATATCCACCAGGACCAGAACCGATAACGGTTACATCAAATTGACTCATATATTTTTGATTATTATTCGAATAAAAATTTCATCAAATTTACGAAAATTAAAACAAATTTCTACAGATTTTCAGGTTGATTATATAATTCAGCAATAATGATTAGACATCTTATTTGTGTAAGTAAATGAATTTTTTTTCTAAAAAACCTATCTGATATTATTAAACTTAAAGATTTTTATTAAGTAGATTTTTGTAAATTTGAGAGTTAGCATAAACAATAAATAAATCACTCTAAAAAACGATGAAAGACTTATATCAAAAATTAGAAACTTATTTTCAATTTGAAAAATCTGACAGTGTTTTTATAACACTATTCAAATCAATTCTATTACTTACTTGTGGTGGTTTTTTTGGTTTAATATTAAGAGAATTAAATTCCCATCCTGTTGAAATTAATTGGTTTCATATTTTATTTTTTTTATTTGGAATTAGTACTTTCATATACATCGAATATAGACGGTTGAAAAAGGAGAAAAATTTTCCTGTATCAATATTAGAGCACCTAAATGCTTCAGAAGAATTGAAAGAATTAAGAGGGAAGCATAACAGAAAAACAAAATTATATGATTACATAGATAATTCTATTCAATCTTTGAATTCAAACACCTGTCCGGTAACGTTTGAAGAAGATAATTTTTTATGTCATCAAGATTTAGAACAAGGACTAAGAAGTGTATTGTATGATTTAATAGAAAGACCAAATTATATTTTAAATATTGATGATACTAATTTTACTGTGGGTACTTTTGTAAAAGAAATTCTAGATAAACAATCTAAAGTCGGACAATTAGATACGACGCAAAAAATTTTCTTATTTAGGGATGATTTACAAATTGGTGAATTTTTGCCGGAAAACCCATATGAATTAAATTCACAATTTGAAGCTAGTTTTCAATTCCAAACCGCTTTATTAGAAGGACTTGGATTTAATAAATTTATTTGCAAAGAATTTTCAATTGGAGAAATAAAATATTCATTGATTTGTTCGCCAATACCAAATGTCTGCGAAAATTGTCCTCCTGAAGGAATAATTTTCTGTATTTATAAAAATTGTGAAAAATGCTCAGTCGATATAGATAGTGTTTTATTAATTTTTGGCAGAATTTTATCAAATTGGATTTCAAGATATAATGACTGTGTAAGAAATGAAAAAAAAATGAAGCTATCAGATAACCATACACATAAAAAAGTAGAAATCCCTAAGGAAGTAACTGAGCTTTTAGAAAAGCAAAAATCAAATTAAACGTTAATATTGAAGGTCATTTTGATTCTACCTCTAAAAGACAAGAATTTACAACCATAAAATTAATCTCTATTTTTGCATCAGATTTTAAAATCCAAATCAATGTCAATCGCATCAAATTATCAAAACATCCTTTCCCAACTTCCCGAAAATGTAAAACTCGTGACGGTTTCCAAAACCAATCCGGCTGAGAAGATCAAAGAAGTTTATGATTTGGAACAACGGGCTTTCGGAGAGAATAAAGTTCAGGAATTGTTGGAAAAGCAACCTGTTCTTCCAAACGATATTGAGTGGCATCTGATAGGACATCTTCAAACCAACAAAGTGAAATTTGTAGCGGGATTTATCTCAATGATAGAAAGCGTTGACAGCGAAAAACTTTTGAAAGAAATTGATAAGGAAGCTTTGAAAAACAATCGAAAGATCAATATTTTACTTCAAGTTAAAATTGCAAAAGAGGAGACAAAATTCGGATTGACCATTGACGAAGCCAAAGATATTTTCAATGAATTCTTAGAAGGGAATTTCCCAAATATCGAAATCAAAGGCTTGATGGGAATGGCCAGTTTTGTGGATAATGAAACGCAGATCCGTGAGGAATTTGGAATTTTGAAACAACTTTTTGATGAGCTTTCCAGCTTAAAACCTTTGGAAACTTTATCAATGGGAATGAGTGGCGATTTTCCTTTGGCGATTGAATGTGGTTCAAATTCGGTAAGAGTGGGATCGGCTATTTTTGGGGAGAGGAACTACTAATTTTTTCACCATAGAACTTCCTACATTATTCATTACTTTTGCAACGGATCAATTTTAAAAAATGTATGAAGACTTCCGTCATTCTAAGCACCTACAATTCCGAAGCGTGGCTCGAAAAGGTCATTTGGGGCCTAAGCGTGCAAACGGAAATTGACTTTGAGATCATCATTGCAGATGACGGATCGGGACCGGAAACCAAAAAACTGCTCGATCGATTGCGCTGTGAGATCAACATGCCGCTGATACATATCTGGCATGAAGATGACGGTTTTCAAAAGACAAAAATTTTGAACAAGGCGATTGTAGCTTCAACTACAGATTATTTGATTTTTACAGATGGTGACTGCATTCCAAGAAAAGATTTTGTTGCCGTTCATCTGAAATACCGTGAAGAGGGATATTTTCTTTCTGGAGGATATTTCAAACTCCCTCTAAACATCTCCGAATTAATATCAAAAAAAGACATTGAGAACCAAAATTGTTTCCATTTGAAGTGGCTTCTATCGAAAGGCTTAAAACGTTCATTTAAAAACCACAAATTGACATCTTCAGGCTCATTGTCGAAGATCCTGAATGCGATCACACCAACAAAGCCCACGTGGAATGGTCACAATGCTTCGGGCTGGAAGAAAGATATCATTGAGATCAATGGCTTCAATCAAGAGATGCAATATGGTGGCGAGGACCGTGAACTGGGTGAAAGACTTGTCAATAAGGGATTGAGATCCAAACAGATCCGCTACAGTGCGATTTGTGTTCATCTGGACCATGACAGGTCTTACGTGAATGAAGCAGCGTGGAAGAAAAACTTTGAGATCAGAGAATACACCAAAAAAAATAAGGTCGTACGAACGACCTTTGGAATTGATTCTATCTAATTAACCTGAGTTCGGTT
>NZ_LSHB01000076.1 GCF_001643375.1 Chryseobacterium sp. FP211-J200 | reverse complement strand
TAAATGTTTTTGTTTCCAGTAGAAAAATGAATAGACTTAAAAATGAATTAATTTGATAATGCACTACGAGTTAAACCAGTAAAATAGCAGTAGGATTTATTAATTTTAATCAGTCAAAAACTATGCTCAAAAGAGTATTTAATTTTAAGATGCTTATCTTTGCAAAAATTTACCCCACGCTAATATGATCAACATTGCAGCGATAGAATACTATCTGCCCAAAAATATATTAACCAACGAAGATATTGCCAATGAATTCCCAGAGTGGAATGCAGAAAAGATCAAGTCAAAAATCGGCGTAGAATCAAGACATTTTGTAGATGATTCTCAGACCGCACTCGATCTGGCCGTTGAAGCCTGTGAAAAGCTTTTCACAACTTACGATAAAAGCAAGATCGATTTTATACTTTTTTGTACGCAAAGCCCAGACTATTTTCTTCCGACGACAGCTTGCATCTTACAAGATAAATTAGGACTTCCAAAAAACATCGGCGCTTTGGATTTCAATCTTGGATGTTCTGGTTTTGTCTATGGATTGACCTTAGCAAAAGGATTGATCTCTATTGGTTTAGCTAAAAACATTTTGTTGGTCACTTCAGACACTTATACCAAGTTTTTGGATAAAAATGACAAGTCCAACAGAAGTATCTTTGGTGATGGCGCCGCAGTTTCTGTCATCGAAAAAGACGATTCCAAGGCAGATTTCCAATATGTGGTAGGAACAGATGGTGCAGGTTACAATAATCTCATCGTAGAAAATGGCGCTTCTAGAAACACTTCTGAGAAACCGGTACTTTTTATGAAAGGTCCGAAGATCTTCACATTTGCTTTAGAAAACATTCCAGCTTTGATCAGCGAAACACTTGAGAAAAACAGACTTAGATTGGAAGATATCGACCTTTTTGTTTTCCATCAGGCAAGTTCTTACATGCTGAATTACCTGAAAAATCTTTGTAATATTCCTGACGAAAAATTCTTTCTGGATATGAAAGACATTGGCAATACGGTTTCTGCAAGTATTCCAATTGCTTTAAAGTTAGCTCTGGACCAAGGTAAAATAAAAGAAGGTTTCAAAGTGATGGTTGCAGGATTTGGCGTTGGCTATTCTTGGGGTGCAGGGATTTTAGAATTCTAAAATTTTGAAAAAGAAGATCCTTATCAGAATTGGCTCTCTTCGTCATGGTGGCGCAGAAAAAGTTCTGGTAACTTTTCTCAAAAATCTTCCGAAAGACAAATACGAAATTGATCTTTTACTAAATCTTTATTCCGGAAAATACCTAACAGATGTTCCGGATTGGGTGAATGTGATGTACCTCAATCGGGGTGAAATGATCACGACCAATCGCCCAAAAGATATTCCAACAAAAATATACCGCGTTGTCTATCAACGTCTTTTAAAGAAATATCCAAAAATACTTTACAAAAGAAAGCTCAAAAATAAAGTCTACGACATCGAGTTTGCAGCCATCCACGGTTTTATGGACGAGGTTTTGAATAGCCCTTTGAAGTCTTCAAAAAAACTAATGTGGATCCATAATGACCTGACGCAGGTCAGCGGTTACACCACCGAAAAGATCAGACATTTTTTCCGTTATGATAAAGTGATGGTGATCTCGGAAAAAATCGAGCAAACATTTTTAGAATTAGCAAAAACTGAAAATGAGAAAAGTAAAATTGTAAGAATTTACAATCCGCTGGACACCAATGAGATTTTAGTAAAGTCCGAAGCTGGAAGCCCGAAGTCCGAAGATTTCCAACCTCTCTTCATTTCGGTTGGAACGGTTTTTCCGCAGAAAGGATTTGACCGATTACTGAGAGTTCACAAAAGACTTTTGGATGAAGGTTTCCCTCACAAAGTTATGATCGTTGGTGATGGTTATGATTTTGAAAATGTAAAAAAACTTAAAACCGAACTGGGCGTTGATAAAACAGCAACCATGCTAGGTTTCACAGACAATCCTTATCCTTACTTCAAAGCGGCAGATTTTTATATTCTAAGTTCAAGATACGAAGGTTTCCCAACGGTTCTGTCCGAAGCTATCACCCTGAAAAAGAACATCATAGCAACCGACGTTTCCGGCGTTACAGAAATGTTGGAAAATGGAAAATTGGGCTTGATCACGGAAAACTCTGAAGACGGAATCTATCACGGAATGAAACAAGCTTTGACCAATCCTGAACATTTCAAATCTTATCAGGAAAATCTTGAACATTACGAAATGCCTTTCAATCTGAAAAATTCTGTTGATAAGATCATGGAGATCATTGATCATCTTTAACTAGAGCTTAGATATTAGAATCTAGACGTTAGATTGATCGCGCTAAAATAAATCTGCAGAATTTGCAAGATCTGCGAGATAAATTTTTATATCATTAAATTTGTCAAGAATTAAATAATTACAAATTCCTACTTTTACCAAATGGCTTACAGCATTCTTCAAAAAGATTTTTACAGAGAAAGCGGGAAATATCTGTCACATTTTCAAATGTTGATAAAATGTTTCAGCCCGAATCTGCATTATATCTATTGGTTCCGGAATGCTCAAAAACATCCAAAATCTTCTTTGACAGGTAAAATATACCGCCTGATTCTCCGCCATTACCAGATCAAATACGGATTCCAGATCTATGCG
Organism: Chryseobacterium sp. FP211-J200; assembly: GCF_001643375.1. Taxonomy (GTDB): domain Bacteria; phylum Bacteroidota; class Bacteroidia; order Flavobacteriales; family Weeksellaceae; genus Epilithonimonas; species Epilithonimonas ginsengisoli. The sequence goes on along the minus strand of NZ_LSHB01000076.1, from coordinate 408 downwards.
GAAACCGAGATTGGGGAAGGTTTTTATCTTGGACATTGGGGCGCTCTCGTCATCAATCCTAAAGCTAAAATCGGAAAAAACTGCAACATCGCGCAAGGTGTCACAATTGCTCAGGCCAACCGTGGAAAAAACGAAGGCGTTCCTGTGATTGGCAACGAGGTCTGGATTGGCCCAAACGCTGTGATAGTCGGCAACATTACCATTGGAAATAATGTCCTCATCGCTCCAAACGCTTATGTGAATACGGATGTTCCGGACAATTCTATTGCTTTGGGAAATCCTGCAGTTATTACCCAGAAAATGAATGCTACAGAGGGATATATTAATAATAAGGTTTAACTAAAATGAGTACGGATTTGCTCTTGTAATTTTTTCTAAAAATTATTAAAATACTCGTAGTGCATTATT
>NZ_LSHB01000075.1 GCF_001643375.1 Chryseobacterium sp. FP211-J200 | reverse complement strand
CAGGTTTTGAAACTGATCCCGTTTCAATCAGGGCTATGGTTTTCTGTATATTATTTTTTTTCAGTACCAGAACGACAAAAGACCACAAGCTCTTTTCAAATAAAAGTCGCAGAGCGACGACCTGTTAATAGAAAACAATTAACGAATTTAAAACAAGCTCCGTAGGTGCGACCTGTTGTTTCAAAAGATAACAGTCGATCCTAAAAATATCATACAACCTTCGGCTTACTCCTCAAAAATATCAGCCCAGCCAAAATGACCAAAGCGCCAACAGATTGCTGCGTCGTCAATTTCTCACCATCCAGAATTCCCCAGATAATCGCCACAATCGGCATCAGCAAAGTTACTGTAGATGCAAATAGAGGTGTCGAAATACTCAATAATTTATAATTCATCATCATCGCCAATCCCGTCCCGAAAATCGATAATATCGCCACAAAACCCAATCCTTCCAACGTACTTTGATTCAATGTCAAATCTTTGAAGAAGCCAGAAAAAATCAAAGCAATCAGCGATGGCAGAAATAAAACAAATGAAAAAATATAGGCCGACATCAGAATGGCCGGAACCTCGTGCAGTTTTGATTTAATAGTGGTCGTACTGATTGCGTAAAGCAATGTTGCAAGAAGCAAAAGTAAAATCGGATAAATTTTAATGTCACCACTTTCGCCACTTCCCAAAGCCAAAATACATGCACCAGCAAAACTTATCAAAACACCAAGCAATTGCCTTTTTGTCGTCGATAATTTCCAAACCAAAGAACCCACAATAATTACGAATATCGGCATCATCGAATTGATGATTCCGGCAATGCTGCTGCTAATTTCGGTTTCCGCCATCGGGAAAAGAAACATTGGAATGAAACTTCCAGTGAATGCTGCAATGATGAGCCATTTCAAATGTCGTCTCGGAAACAATTTGATTTTTGAGATGGCGTAAGGCATCAGCACAATTCCGGAAATCAAAACGCGCAAAGCACCGACTTCATAAGGATTGAAATGTTCCAAAGATTTTTTAATCAATATAAAAGAGGAACCCCAAATTAATGATAATGCAATCAGGAGAATCCATTTTTGTCTTTCTGCTGTCAAGAGATCTGTTGTTTTAAGATTTTTAAATAATCTATTTTCGGAATCATTTTCGCGCCCAGACTTTCCAAATGTTCAGAATGAATTTGACAGTCAATGAGTTCCCATTCATTCTGATATTTGGTTGTGAAATGGATAAATCCAGCTTTAGATGCGTTGGAAACTTTGGCAAACATACTTTCGCCACAAAACACATTCCCGACTTGGATGCCATAGAAACCACCAACCAATTCTTGATTTTGCCAAACCTCAAAACTTTTTGCTTTCCCCAATTGATGAAGTTTCACAAACGATTCTATCAGTTCTTCGTTAATCCATGTGCCGTCCTGGTCTTTCCGCTCGGCCATTTTGCAGTTTCTCATCACATCCTCAAAACATTGGTTTTCCGTGAATTGAAAAACCTCGTCTCTCAGAATTTTCTTCATCGATTTTGAGATTTTGATGTCATTTGGGAACAATACAAATCTCGGGTCGGGACACCACCAAAGGATTTCTTCGCCTTCGTTGTACCAAGGGAAAAGTCCCAATTGATAAGCAAACCAAAGTCTTTCTGGCTTCAAATCACCACCAATGGCCATTAGTCCGCCATCTGGGTCATAAAGTTCTGGGTCAGGAAAAGAAATATCTTCTGGGTCTAAGCGGAACATTTAATTAGCGTATTTTAATTTCATTAATGGATTTAACAAAACCTTGTCTTACATCTTCGTAATTCTCGTGTTTCCCATTTCTCACCACCCATTTTCCTGTAACGATAGTTCCAAGCAAATGTGAAGAATCAGACGAATAAACTATTGTATTACAAAGATTTTTAAGCGAAGAAGTCGCAATCAAAGGCGCTTTTGCATCAATCACAACTGCGTCAAAACTTTGCCCGACCTTGAAGAAATTTTCATTCTCAAAAGCCATCGATTTTCTTCCGGATTTCCAAGCTGTCTTCAAAGCATTGAATCCGCTGTCACCTTGATTTGGCTGGAAAAATGTGTCACGTCTGTGCGTGTAGATTCGCTGTCCGTAATCCAGAAGTCGCAAATCTTCCAAAGGATTCACACAAATCTGACTGTCGGTTCCAATCGACCAATTGCCACCAAACTTCTGATAATCCTTAAATCGGAATCTTCCATCACCCAAATTCCCTTCCGTTGACGGACAAAGAACAATGTTCGCACCAGATTTCGCAATGCCTTCAACCTCATTATCTTCCAAATGTGTACAATGAATCAAATTGAAATTCTCATTCACATCACAATTTTCCAAAAGCCATTCCGCCGGTCTTTTTCCGTAAAAATCTACAGAATCTTTGATTTCTTTCAACTGTTCCGCAATGTGAATATGAAACGGATAATCTTTCGCAAGCAAAGATGACTCAATCAAATCCTCTTTCTGAACCGCTCTCAAAGAATGCGAACCAACCGCCAAGTTCGCTTTGTCATAAAACTTTATCGACTGCTTCGAAGCTTCCAACAGTTGATAGTAATCCTCAATATTTTTCGAAATAAATCGTCTTTGTAAATCGTAAGGTTCTGTCCCGAAATTTCCTTTCTGATAAAACATCGGAATTAAAGTAATTCTTATCCCAACTCTTTCCGCAGCAGCAACCAATCTTTCACCCATTTCAGAAAGATTCTGGTAAGCTTTTCCGTCTTTATCGTGATGTACATAATGGAACTCCGCTACCGATGTATAACCGTTTCTCAACATTTCTGCGTACAACATTGCGGCAACATCTTCCATTTGTTCTGGCGAAAGTGACAGTGCAATTCTGTACATCGCATCGCGCCAGCTCCAAAAATCATCCGGAACTTCCGAGCCTTCAAAATATTCCGCCAAACCGCACATCGCATACTGAAAAGCGTGCGAATGCGCATTTTGAAATCCCGGCAAAACATAGCCGTCAACATATTCGCCTTCGGGTGTTTCCACGGTTTTCAGTTCAGAGATATTTCCGGCGTCGTCCAGCTTTACAAAAGCATTTTCCATCCAGCCGTTTTCGGTCAGTAATCCTTTGAATGTGTACATCAGGTCTTCGTTATTTTAATATATAATTTAATTTGGGCAGCTTTATCCGACTTCCGCTCCCAATCTTTTTTGCAGAATGTTTCCAGTTCAAGAGAACGCAAGACCACGCAAAAAAGGATTTCCGCTCAAGTCGGGCTGCGGTTTTCAGCTTCGAATCAACATTTTTCCTAAGTACAAACGCTCTGGAAATATTATTGAAATCAAATATATTTCATTGTTTCAATAAGTTTCAATAGTGCTTCTTTCAAAACCATTTGAATTCTCTCCGCATTAGCCTCATCATAAGTCATTTCCGAAGCATCCATATAATTCGTTTTGCACATTTCCAGTTGCAAAGCGTGAATGTTCTCTTCTGGTTTTCCAAAACTTCTCGTGATATAACCACCTTTGAAAGGGTGATTGTGAGAAAACTCGTAACCTTTATTCTGTAAAGAATCAATGGTAGTTTTAATTAATTCAGGACTTGCAGACGTTTCATCATTATCGCCCAGGATCAAATCCGGAAAATCCTCATTCCGAATTCCAGGAACAGATTTCCTAATCGAATGTGCATCAAACAGCAATACTTTCCCGAATTCGGCTTTTGTTTGTTGTAAAAGTTCGTCCAATTTCTCGTGATAAGGTTTGTGATACAATTCAACTCTTCTTGAAACTTCTTCAGAATCTGGAATATAATTATCTTTATAAATCTGATTTCCATTAAAATCAGTCACCGTCACAACATCTGTAATCACTCTTCCGTCATTGTAAAGCGGTTGATTTTGCGGATTCCTGTTTAGATCGACAACCCACCTGCTGTAATTGGCAGTAATGATCGTAATTCCTAGATTAGTTGCGAAACCATAAAGCTTATCGATAAACCAATCTGTATCATCCAATTTATCAGACAATTCAGGATTCATCATTGATTTTATATCTTGTGGAATAAATGTCCCTGCGTGAGGAACACTAATAATAATGGGAACTTTCGGAGTAGCAGGTTCAATGATTTTAAAGATTTCCATAGATAATTTTGAAGTTGAAATATAAAAAGAATCCCTGCATCTTTTATCAAAAATGCAGGGATTTATTATAGATTGATTCTAAAATCTTAGAATGGCAAATCGTCATCTTCATCCTCTGCGAAAACATTCTTGTTCTCAGCAGCCGGTTGACCTTGGTTTGGAGTCGCTTGAGTTGGCTCGTTAAAATCAGAAGCACCACCTTTTTCCATTCTCCATCCTACGATAGAGTTGAAATACTTTACTTCACCTTGAGGACTTGTCCATTCTCTTCCTCTGATATTGATATGAACTTTTACGCTATCTCCAACTTTGTATGCGTTCAGCAAATCAACTTTATCTTGAGTAAATTCAATATTAATTGGTTGTGGATACTGTTCTTCCGTCAAAAGAACGAGTTCTTTTTTTTGAAATCCGCTTGCAAATGTTTGTAAATCAGAAATCTTCTTGATTGTTCCTGTTAATTCCATGTCTCGAAAATGTTTTAAGTCTGTAAAGGTAATAAAAGTATTGATGTTATTCCAAAAACAGATGAGCAAAAAAGTTTTAAAAAAACATTGAAATAATTTTGGAGGTAATATGAAAAGTCTCTATATTTGCACTCACCAAAACGAAAGAAAAGAAGTTCTTCAAAATAATGCGGATGTGATGTAATTGGTAGCCATGCCAGACTTAGGATCTGGTGCTTCACCGCGTGGGGGTTCGAGTCCCTTCATCCGCACAATGCTAAAAATTTCTAAGCAATTAGGAATTTTTTTTATGCGAAAATAGCTCAGCTGGTAGAGCACGACCTTGCCAAGGTCGGGGTCGCGGGTTCGAGTCCCGTTTTTCGCTCCACCTCTGCCCTGGTGGTGGAACTGGTAGACACGCAGGACTTAAAATCCTGTGTCCGTAAGGACGTACGGGTTCAAGTCCCGTCTGGGGTACAAAATATGACTGTTGATCTTTGATTAGCAGTCTTTTTTGTTTTTAGTGGAGGACGATAAGGCGTTCAATGTGTATCCTTCTATTTAGTTTTTTTGGATCAGTTTCAAAACCGGGGGACTAGGCGAAAAGTTTGGATAATCTAAAAAGGAAAAATGCTTTGTCTTTTACGCCCCGAAGTTGTAATCTAAAGTTCTTTATTTTCGAGTTAAACGATTCTGCAGATGCATTGGTACTTCTTCTTTCAAAATAATTCAGGATGTCATTATAATGGTTTGTAATCGTATTTTTAAGTGTTGAAAAGGATTTAAAAC
>NZ_LSHB01000074.1 GCF_001643375.1 Chryseobacterium sp. FP211-J200 | reverse complement strand
CCAGAATCACCACTCCACCATTGGGATGCCAATTTTTTGTCTGCGGGTATACCCGCAATATCTTCTCCATTTTCATCATAAAAAGCACCACTTCTAATTTCCATAGGATAACCCATGTCAGCAACTGTTAGTATCAGCCATTCGTATTTGTTACTCATATTACTAATTTTGTCGCAACTCAAAAATTGTAACAATAGAAATAATAAAAGTCGTATTCTCAGTTTTACAATCATTTTCCAAAAGTCAAATCAAAAATATCTACCTGTACATTAGGTACCTCTTGCTCTATTTTCCCTTTCTTGAGGTATAGCTTTCCTACTTTGAAATTTTCGCTTATTTTTAAATGAATTTCAAATTCTTTATTCCCTATTTTCTCATAGAAATCTTTGAAAAGTTTTACCAACTCTTGTTCGCGAGCCCTTCTAATCTCATAAGCTTGTTTTTGAGGTTCTACTCCTGCTACATTTCCTGGATAAATACGAATTGTAAACTTACGACCGGCTGGTGTTTCAAATTTACCATCAATCTCTAATGGGATTGGCTTAGGACTATTTTCAGTTAAGTAGTCTGTACTTTTTAAACACCAATTATCCTCTCCGCTTATGAAAGTTATCCCTTGATCTTTGCTTAACAAAGTCAAATTAAGATTATTATGTTCTGCAAGATCAGCAGTATACTTCCAAGGGTACCTAAGGTTGATATCTTTCCAGATATGCATACTAATTCTCTTCTCAGCTATCTCTTGCTGGGTTTGAAGTGGCATTAGTTTTTTAAAATCATTCACTACTTGTGATCTTGTAACATCTATATAATCAGGATAACGCATTTCTTTTTTAAAGTCAGAAACCTCATATTCTCGAGCCTGATACACACCAACTAATTGAGTATTTGGAGAAGTCAGATAGAGAAAAACCTGTCCACCAGGAGCTAACGCAATTTTAAAGTCCCTTGTTACCATGTCTATATTTCCACAATCTAAACCTTTACTAAAGATTGATTCAAGTTTTGGTTTATCAAGTATAAATGTCCCCTCGTAAAACTTGTCTTCTGCATAAGAAAACCAACTGATACTCATCTTCGCAGGAATTGGGCGAAATTGTTCGCCCGCAATTACTACTCCAGAATCACCACTCCACCACTGCGAGGATAGTGTTTTTTCTATTGGAATACCCGCAATATCTTCTCCATTTTCATCATAAAAAGCACCACTTCTAATTTCCATAGGATAACCCATGTCAGCAACTGTTAGTATCAGCCATTCGTATTTGTTACTCATATTACTAATTTTGTCACAACTCAAAAATTGCAACAATAGAAATAATAAAAGTACTATTCTCAGTTTTACAATCATTTTCCAAACATAGTTATCCGCCCCAGACGCCTTTTACTTTATATTTCTCCAACGGAATCACTTCATACTCGCATTTTACAGAAAGCTTAAAATCTGTATACTCAAAAGTTGGCTTGATGATGATGTCCATCGGCTTGTCCGGATGTCTCTTCTGCAGGGCATCAAACACAGAGAGCATCTCTTGATCATTGAAAGTAATTCTGGTACTATATTTTTTAAAAAAGAATTTGATTTCGTATGGGATGCTCAGGTTTTTGTACTCTTTTTTAGCAATCTCTTCCGGTTGCAAAAATCCTGTAAACTCTCCGTTGTAGTATCTGGCAATTTCCGTTTCTATCACGTCCTTCTTATCATAAGGAGTAAAGAGAAAACGGTAGTTGTATTTTTTGCGGTAGCTGTCATAGAGCCCATAGGGGATGCCTTTTTCTTTGATCTTGGTGTGGATACTGTCAAGAACTGCTATTTTGAACATGGTTTCAAAAAATTCTTGTTGTGTTCTTTCGTGAGGGTTATCATAAAAATCATTTCTATCTACAAAGGTTTCTTTGGCTTGCAAGCGGCAAATCTCTATACGTGAGCTGCCTCCCAAGAATATAACCACCATACCACCTGGTGCCAGAGCCACAGTAAAAGTATTGTAGGTAGAAGGCTCTAGTTCATATTCTCCATTAGAATCTTTCTTATTTCCCTGCACTAGGAAACCTTTGCGGAAGGCTGCCAGTATCTTGTCTTTGGGCAGGGCGGCATCCAGATGATAAAACTTCTTCTCGGCATAGGCTACATAAGTAAGATAGATATGGGAGGGAATGATATTGCCTCCCATGCCTGCGGCAGAACCGTCATATTGCCAACCGCCTGCCTCCATGCCCGCTTTTGGGATTCCGCATATCATGTTGTTCTTATCATCGGCAAGATAACCAATGTGCACTTCGCAGGGATATTCTTTAGGGGCACTAACTGTTACCGCATAATTAAAATTGTCTTCTGTCATCATCTGGGTTTTAGGGTCTTTGTTGCAGCTTTGCAAGAGCAATATGTTGCAAAGCAATAGTATAAGTGTTTTCATTATCGTACTTTTCTTTGACGTTTGCCATCTTCTTTACGCGGGTAATTCGTTTGTACTCCTACCTCAATACCTTCCTCGCCATAGGTAGAGTTCCAATGCAGGTAATGGTTTCTAAGAAAAGAGACTTCTTTCGGGAAAGAACCAAAAGTTACAGGTTTGCTATTCCCAAAAGTATAATCCCAAAGCTTGATTTTCATATCTTCCAAAAAAGCAACGTTTTTATATTTTATGTCTGGAATATCGTCTATGAAATTATTATAGAATTTATAATCATCACTAATTCCTGCTTCACTTATAGGCATTTGTTTTTTTGTACAAAACTCTGCCATGTGATGCAAAGGAATGTAACTATATTGGTTACTTAATTTTCTTTTTCCTTCCAATCTGTATCTATTGACTCCTGAAGAAAGTTTTAATAACGGATTCAGAATTATTGTAAGTTCAGAATCTTTGAACCATCCCTGTTGCATTAGCTCATTTCTAAGTGGTACAAGTGCTTCCTCTGAAGTAGCGGCATCTATACGCAAGGGGTTATCTATTCTCCCCTCCTCGTACGCTCCGCCTACATCACAGTGCACACCGGGATACATTAGCTCTATTCCTCCTTTCTTTTTACTTTCGGGGGATACCTTGGCAACTGTGGATATATCTACTAAAGAGAAATTGGCACGATGCTCATCTGCTGCTACCATGTGTACTACATAATCAGCACGGTTTACATTGTCCAGTCCCAGATCTTTGATATCATTCCATTGGAACAGACCATGATGTGGAACAGTATCGTAGATTCCCACAAAACGCACATTGACCTTCGTAAGCACCTCGTCCATGAGTTCTGCCTCGGTAAGCAACTGCCCCAAGGGACCATATTTTGGCATTAGTTTGCCATTGTAGGAGAAAGGTAAATTGTTGTTCTGTAAATCTTCTAAAGGGTAGATCATACCTTTTTTTGGTAGGTAAGGGCCATGCGTTACCAGATGCACAAAATGCCTAGCGGCAGCAGCACCCCGGCTGAACCCAAAGACATCGAAGGTGATGGTGCCTACGCAATGATCTTCATCAATATCTTGTTCTTTTATGATGCTTACCACATCTTCTATACTTTTCTTTACACGATTCATAATGCCTGCACTCGCCATCCCAAAGGCAGGTCCCAGCATCTTATCATCTTTCTTATAATCCTCTTTGGTAAGAGAGGTATTACGGACGGGGTTGGGGTTGGCATTGGTTGCCTCCTGCATTGCAGGGGAAGAGTTGGTGCCTATCCCTTCTGTGTAAACTTTAAAGATTTTATTTTGAGGATCTTTTGAATAGTTCTTAAATAAGATCGCAGGATTAGAAAGATCATTTTCGTAGCTGTTGTCTTTTTTTTCTAAAGGTTTATAAATTTTAGAAGCTTCCGGCTGGCTCATCGCCAGACCTGTTGTGTTGAGAGGTTTTTTACCTTCTGCCAGCTGGCGTAACTCAGTATTGTACATATTGTTGAGCGTACCATCCAAGAAAACCCCAAAAGTAAAGTCTATTGGTTTTTTGGGAAGTTTGGCAACTGTGTCTATCTCACCTACTACCACCGGCTTGTTGGTGGTGTCTTGATCATAATCCATTCTTTTAGAATCTTTTGTAGAGACCCGCAGCCGGTTGCCATCTCCCGACACCGATAAAGCTGCTCGGGTGTTTTTTTGGATAACATCAGCCGTTATATGCATATCATTTACAAAAGACCCGCCCTTAGCCGGGCTCATCATCCATGAAAAATCTACAGCCACCTCTACTATCGCTTTCTGGATATTGGTGCCCGCCTGTGTAGGCTTATCAGGCTTGCCTAGCAGACCAGAGATACCATGGCTATTTTCCTCAAAAGGCTGCACCGGATAACTCTTAACCTCTACTTCAAAAAAATCGTCTCCAGCCATCTTTAGTCTGGTATCTTGCCTGTTTGCATCACTAAGCCCTAGCATAATCTCCTGCCCGTAGAGGCCTTCTGTATAGATATGCAAAAGCAGGTGAGAGCCATAAGCTACCTTGGTGTCCTTTATGGGTTTGCAGTTACGGTCTGTCCACTCGACCCGTAGGATGCGTGGTGTGCCAATAGCCTGTACCAATAAGCCGTTTGCCCTAATGCCTGTAGCAGATTCTCCACTAAAAAAGGCTTCTACATAGCAGAAACCGCCTCCTTCTAATACCTTTGGAAAATCAAATGTTTTACCCGCGAAACCAATACCTTCTTTTACAAAAAGATTTTGCCCAGTATCCGGTTTCTGCGAATTGTTGACGGTGGTCCATACCCATTTTATAGTATCAAACCGGGACAGTTGCTTGTTTATATGTGCCCATTCTTTTTCTACTGTAGAGTCTGCCAATGTTCTGCTACGGGTAAGGTCTAGCTTAGATTTTTGGCTTAGCAGATCCAGATATTCTTTGATATGAACTGTAAATTTGCCTGCCTTCTGTAAGGTTAGCACGCCCTGAGAATAGGTAGAACCCTGTATTTTCTTTTTATCCGGCTGAAGATGTAATCCATTGCTCATAAGGATGGTATTAGGTAGATATTATTATAGTATTGTATTTTACTTAAGTAGTCGTTTCTGGATCTTATAAGACGGCTAATGCTTGTGACAAGTGATCTTTCTAAGACATAATCTGCCTAGATATACTACCCGCCCCAGACGCCTTTCACCTTATACTTCTCCAACGGAATCACTTCATCCTCGCATTTTACAGAAAGCTTAAAATCTGTATACTCAAAAGTTGGCTTGATGATGATGTCCATCGGCTTGTCCGGATGTCTCTTCTGCAGGGCATCAAACACAGAGAGCATCTCCTGATCATTGAAAACAATCTCCGTATTATATACTTTGAAAATAAACTCAACATTATAAGGGATACTTTGTTCTTTATATTCCTTTTTAGCAATCTCTTCAGATTGCAGAATACTATTTACCTCACCATTGTAATATTTGTTATACTGTCTCAGAATCAAATCCTTTTCATCATAAGGTGTAAAGAGAAAACGGTAGTTATATTTTTTGCGGTAGCTGTCATAGAGCCCATAGGGGATACCTTTTTCTTTGATCTTGGTCTGGATACTGTCCGGAACTGCTATTTTGAACTTTGTTTCAAAAAATTGCTGTTGTGTTTCATCAAGTTGAGGGTGTGGTCTAAATTGATTTTTATCAACAAATGTTTCTTTGGCCTGCAAGCGGCAGATTTCTATGCGTTGTCGTGCTCCCAAAAAAATAACGACCATACCACCCGGTGCCAATGCTACGGTAAAAGTATCATAGGTAGAATGTTCGAGCTTTCTTTTGCCATTGGCATCTCTTTCTGTACTTTGCACCAGGAAACCTTTGCGAAAGGCTGCCAGTATCTTGTCTTTGGGCAGGGCGGCATCCAGATGATAAAACTTCTTCTCGGCATAGGCTACATAAGTAAGATAGATATGGGAGGGGATGATATTGCCTCCCATGCCCGCCTTGGCTCCATCATATTGAAAGCCGCCACTTTCCATACCCGCTTTTGGGATTCCGCATATCATGTTGTTCTTATCATCGGCAAGATAACCAATGTGCACTTCGCAGGGATATTCTTTAGGGGCACTAACTGTTACCGCATAATTAAAATTGTCTTCTGTCATCATCTGGGTTTTAGGGTCTTTGTTGCAGCTTTGCAAGAGCAATATGTTGCAAAGCAGGTTTATAAAAAATAGTTTCATTCTTGCAATTATTACTGGTAAATATGATATAAAGGTTCTTCATCCTCCAAAAAATCAAAGAATGGGCAAATTACTGTCAGCACTTCTGACCGTGCATTTTTGATGTTTTGTTGGGAGATCTCGCAGGTTTGGCCGTGATCTATAATAGTGATGCAGTCTTTGCTACCAACAGGGCAGGTCGCCTTGCTGTCCTCTAGCAGGGCGTGACCTTTGTTGTCCTCAAGGGTTATTTTTTCATAATAGCCGCTCCACTCCGTTACGACTGCCTGGCAAGGATTGTTGTTCATCTTGGCACAGGAGCCAAAGTTGTTCTTCTCAAAGGTCTTTCCAATGTCCTTGTGCGTGGCCATCAGTTTTTCTTTGCCATCTTTATCATTGATGTAGCGTTTGCTCTGGGTCAGTACTTTTAGCTTGTCTGGTGCAGTCCCGAAGTTGCAACGGCAAGTGGCGCCCTGGCAAACAAGATGTTTTTCGCTCATTTTTTTTCATTATTTGTAGGGTTCAAGTTAATATTTTTTTTTAAAATATATTGCTATAAATCAAATGTTCTTTGGCACCAAATGCCGGATTTCTATAGTAAAGCCAATAGAGATTGTAACCTACTGGGTTGTATGTTAGAATCATATGATAATTGTTATGTGCACACTCCAATCTCAAAATTGACTGTAAAATGTGCCATTACAAGGCTGTAATTTTTACTTTGAATCAAGTAATGGTTGGGAGACAAAAAACCCTCAGGTTCATTTTGATAAATGCTCCTGAGGATTTGGAAAACTGCACGCCTGCATTTGGAAAATGATCAGTATCGATTTTTAAAATGCAGGCGTGCATTTTTAAGATGCTCTGTAAGCAGTAGAAAATGATGTTACTTGCCTTTTTCGAACTTGAGGGTGGCTAGCATCTCTTTCAGATCTATCCCGGGGCGGAAGCTGATCTTTGCAGACTTGATAAGAGCTGGCGAGAATTTTTTCTCGGTCTCTGCCCCCTCACTGCTCAGTCTCAAACTGAATGATCCAAAGTCTCCGAAGCGGACGATTCTGCCCTCTCCTAGATTTCTGGCAAGCGCTTTGGAAAGATCGTTTAGAACTGCTAACACATCGGTATCACTTACTGTAGTAGATGCCGCCGCAATCTCCTTACTGAGACTGCGAAAGGTCACCTCGCCTGTAGATCTTGCAATTGCATAAAATTTTTTGGGAGCAGCTGGCTTAGCAGGATTTCCCTTTTCTGATAATGAATACTGTACTGACATATTGATGTTTTTTATGAATTAAACACATCAAATATACTCATTCATTACATAAATCTCAACAAAAATTTGTTTTTCTTGATTATTTTCCTCCGCAGACAACATTCCTGTAATAGCCGTAATCGCATGCGTGCGCCTGCTGATGCTGATGTCTAGACTTATATTACCCACCGATGATGTAGAGCGGTAATCTTTTTTTTGATGACCCCTGATCTCTACCAGCATTTGGTCTGCACTAGCACTTCGATTTCTGGGGCCTATAATGGTTTGGTATGTGATTTTACGGGGAACAACAGGCAGATAGATGCTCAGATCTGCTGTCTCACGAGATGTCTCCTGCAAATTGATTTTCAAAAACAGAAACAATTGGAGGAAAAAATCTTTTTCCAATAAGCTAGGACTGGTATCAATCTTCTCATAAAAACTGTCCATCTTGCGTACTAGATTGGCAGCAACATCTCCAGCATAATATTGCTGGATACTTGGTAGTGTATTTTTTTTCCAACGGGATTTTATCTCTTGTGCATTGCCTATTTTGTCTATTGCACCATGCTCATCTACCGAAATCTCAAGTGGGTATAATGCGGTAGAAGCGAGATCCATCATTTTTTCCAAAACAAGATCTGGCGCAGCATCATTTACAAAAACCTGCTCTCTGGATAGACTTATGCTATGTTCTGAAAGCTTTTTCAGATGAATCAGATAATGGATTTTTGTGTTGGATGATGGTTGCAAGACAAGAACGCCATAAGTGATGCTCTGCTGCTCGTTTACATCAATCTTTTCTGTTTTCGATATCTGTTCCTCTTGCCATTCTTCATACTTGTCTGTAGGGATATAAATATACTCCAGATACTTCGGTAGCAATTTTGGAAGCAACTCATACACTGCGCAATGGCTATTGTGAAAAGACCACAGTTCTTCCCAAGACATTTTAAATTCTTGCGAAATCTTGCCTCGGTCTGGCACGCTATCTATCCTTAGCTTGGTGGCTTTCAATGATGTAACTTTTGGAAACTTGAGAAAAAACTAATTTGTTTAATTGTCTATTGTACTGGATTTTATATCAACTCCTCAATATGATAATTCTTGTGCTCGCGGTTTGTGCGGATAATCAACTCGCCTAGAAAGCCTGCTACGAAGAGTAAACTTCCCATAATCATCATTGTCAATGCGATAAAAAACCAAGGATTGTTGGCAATCAGATTTCCATAAATTTTGAAAATATAAACATCAATCAGTTTCGAAAGTCCCAACCAAATGGCTGACAAAAATCCGATGATGAACATCACAGTTCCTGCTGCGCCAAAGAAATGCATCGGTCTTCCACCAAATCTGCTGACAAACCAAAGTGTCACCAGATCCAAAAATCCACGAACAAATCTTTCCGTCCCAAACTTCGAAGTTCCGTAAGGTCTTGCCTGGTGTTGCACTGGTTTTTCAGTGATATTTCTGAATCCTGCATTTGCCGCCAAAACCGGAATATATCTATGCATATCTCCATAAACATCAATGGATTTTACGACTTGTTTTTTATAGGCCTTCAATCCGCAGTTGAAATCGTGAAGCGAAACGCCTGACACTTTTCTAGCCGCAGAATTGAATAATTTTGATGGAATATTTTTGGTCATCACATTATCAAAACGTTTTTTCTTCCAACCGGAAACGATGTCGTAATTTCCTACTTTCACCATCTCGTAAAGTTCAGGAATCTCTTCCGGAAAATCTTGTAAATCAGCATCCATTGTAATAATGACATCGCCATTTACCTTTTCGAATGCGGCGTGAAGTGCCTGGGATTTTCCGTAATTTTTGGAGAATTTGATTCCGTGAATTTGCGGATGCTGGATTTTCAGATTCTCGATGATGGACCAGGAAAGGTCGGTGCTTCCGTCATCTATGAACCAAACTTCGTAAGACAGCTTGTTGGTCTGACAAACGGTGTCAATCCTTGTGAACAGCTCTTCCAGAGAGTCCTGCTCGTTGAGTAATGGGATAATTATTGAAAGATTCATTGATGAATATTAAAATTAAAGGTAAAAATTTGTTTGAAATGTAGAATCTGCAGTCCGGCTTATCTCCGTTTTTTTATTTTTTATTTGAATCGATGAACCACTTCGTTAGGTTTGAACGGAAATCCTTTTTTGCTGCTGCAAAAGCTTGGGCAAAAAGATTGGGAACGGAAGACGGAAATAGCTGCCATAAATATTATTGTTATTCGTAGCGTTTTTTGTTCTTCAAAAACCCTGCGATGATAATAGACAAAAGTAGATAAAATAGTAAAAAGCCACCAAAAACGGCGGACATAAATTTGAAAGAAAAATAATTTCTATTCTCTTTCAATGCTATTTCCCTAGCCTGCTTCGCTCCATTGTAATTTTCCTCTAATTCTTTGACCTTTGTGCGGTCTTTTTGATTCGCAGCTTCTACTTTCAATTTGGCGTAAGATTCATCCAGATTGTCTAGTTCTGTTTGGATATATTGGTGATTCAGCAAATCTCTTGCGTCTGTATCTACATAATTCAGGAATGCAAAGATGGAGATCATTGATAAAACACCGCCTGTAAAAAGCGTTAAAAAAGTTTGTTTAAATGCTTGAGGATAAGTTATCAATGTGCCAACTCTTAACCAATAGGTTGAAGCGAAACCAGCCAAGACATACAAGAATGTCATCCCGAATGCATTGACCTGCATTGTGGTCTCAAAATAGTTGGCGTTTGCGAAGAAATAATACACAACGAAGAATGCCAACAT
The DNA here is from genome assembly GCF_001643375.1 of Chryseobacterium sp. FP211-J200. GTDB lineage: Bacteria > Bacteroidota > Bacteroidia > Flavobacteriales > Weeksellaceae > Epilithonimonas > Epilithonimonas ginsengisoli. The sequence goes on along the minus strand of NZ_LSHB01000074.1, from coordinate 7,308 downwards.
TGTGAGAGCGTATAAAATAAAACCTATTGTTACAGGGTTTTTTGTCATAATTTTTTAATTTTTGAAAAAAAAGATAAATATTTCAAACTGACTATCAACAATCTAGAGTCCACTTGATTTCTTTTCTCTCTTTTCCTTTTTCTTTTTTCTTAATTTTTCTATCTTTGCAACGGCAAGTCCTAAACAACCAGCTCCTGAGAACCCTCCAGGGTGGGAACGCAGCAAAGGTAATTGGTCGTAGCGGTGTGATTTAGGTAGCTTGCCATTTTTTATTTTTTTTAAGTTAAGAGATTAAGACAGTTTCAAATTTGAACTACTTAATCTCTTAATTTTTTTGTTTAGAACTCAAATTCCTGTCCTAATTCTGGTAATGTAAATTCGATATTCTTGTCAGAAAAATGCTTCTTAGCTTCCTCGTGATTGATTTCAATCGGTGGGAAAGTATCGAAATGACAACCAATCACTTTCGGCGTTTTCAATAATTCTGATGCTGCAAAAGCCGCTTTTCTAGGACACATCGTGTAATGTTTTCCAACTGGCAGAATCGACAAATCTAATTTCCCGAAAACCTGAGGAAACAAACTCATTTCAGCCGTCACGCCAGTATCTCCAGCCAAATAAAGGTTTCTTCCGTCGACAAATCTGAAAATATATCCAGATGCCAATCCACCGTAAGAACCGTCAGGAAAAGAGCTTGTATGCAATGCAGGAACCATTGAAATCTTCAAATCTTCAATTTTTGCAGAACCTCCGAAATTGATATCTATATTATTGGTGTGTTTGAAATAACCGCAAATCTCAGGCTGTCCAATTACCGTTGCATCAGGATGATTTTCAAGAACTTCTTTCACGTCTGCGATATGGTCGCCGTGTGCGTGCGTAATCAACACATAATCGATTTTCTGAGCTGTGATATCAAAACCCGATTTCTCTTTCTGATAATTGTAGAAAGGGTCTGCAAGAATGGTTTTTCCGTTGTATGTGAACAAAAAACAGTTTTGTCCTAAGAATTTTATTTTCATTTTTTTTAGATTTATTAATTAAAATAATTAAGTCCGAAAGCGGTCAAAATCGCCATCAGGAAAGTTAAGATTCCGACTTGTTTTAGGAATGGATCCAGTAATTTTGGTTCGTTGACAGCCATTATGCTTCTCCTTAATTTGATGAAAGGAAAAATCAAAATCATAACAATAAATGCATAATATTTACCTTGTTCCTGAAATTTATTGAACATCAAAAAGGCTAACATCAAAAGAATTGGTAATTGTAATAAGATGATTTCGTAAATCATTGCATTTTTGAAACCAAGCTTTAATGCAAACGTTTTTTTACCAGACAGTTCGTCGTTGACGATATCTCTCATATTGTTCAGATTAAGAACGGCCATACTCAACATTCCGACTGCTATTGCAGGAAACAAGACGTCCCAACTGAATGATTTGGTAAACAGAAAATAACTTCCGCAAACCGAAACCAATCCGAAAAAGATGAACACGAAAATATCGCCCAAGCCTAAATAACCATAAGGTTTTTTACCAACTGTATATCCAATGGCTGCCAAAATCGAGGCAATTCCCAATCCGATAAAAATCCAGAATTCTTTGATATTCGCTGGATAAAAAGCAACATAAAGTAAGGCAACCGTTGCTGCAAAAGATAAAATCGAAAGTAGAATCACTGCATTTCTCATTTGAGTTGCTGTAATTTTTCCAGAAGCAACGGCTCTTTGTTCGGCTTCTCCTATCCTATTTTTGTCGGTTCCCTTTAGGCCGTCGCCATAATCGTTGGCAAAGTTGGAAAGGACTTGATATAATAATGTAACGAGAAGTGCCAACGCAAAAATTCGCCAATCCCAAAATCCGCCTTCCTGAGAAATCCTCCATTTTGCAATGAAAGCGCCCATAATAATTCCACTCATAGAAAGTGGTAAAGTTCGCAGACGTGCTGCTTTTATCCAATCGGTCATTTTATTTTTTTAATCTTTAAATACGGATTCCCCATTCAAATTAGTTGTCAGAACTTCACTCATATAATCGAAAAAAGGACGCATTGCTAAAAAAGTGGAGATAATCTCTTTCTGGAAGCTGTCTGAAAAAACTTCCTTGTCAGAAAATTTCCTCATCACCACATATTGTTTTTTCTTTATCAAATCAATTGCGGGATGATTCTTGTCAAAACCTTTTGGTGCGGTTTTTACGCCATCTTCGCCTTTCAGTTCTCCAAAATATTTTATAAAGGTTTTATCTGAAGTTATTTTTTTAATTTGAGAATCATTGGTTTCAAATTCTCTTCTTATTCTCAATAAATCTTCATTATTTGGTCCCCAAAAACCACCTCCAACATAAGTATTTCCAGGCTCCAAATGCATATAATAACCACCTCGCAGCATTGGTTTTTTTCGGGATAATGAAGCTCCGAAATTATTTTTATAAGGTGTTTTATCTTTAGAAAAACGAATATCTCTGTTAATTCTTAATATATGAATTTTCGACAAACTATCGTGGAATTCCATTTCAGAGTAAATTTCGTCTACGAATTTCTTATTTTCCTTTGCAATCGCATCATATTCTTTTTTATGCTCAGAAAACCAAACGCGATTGTTATTTCTGCTTAATTGTTTCAGAAATTCGAATCCTGTTTCCAGTGAAATGTTTTTGTTTGGCATAAAGCAGATATCGATAATATTTAAATGAATTATATTTTTAAGAAATCCACTGGTCGTCGCCAAAGTTTGGCTTACGCTTCTCTAAAAATGCATTTCTACCTTCTTTCGCTTCTTCTGTCATATAAGCCAAGCGTGTTGCTTCGCCTGCGAAAATCTGCTGTCCCACCATTCCGTCGTCTGTGAGATTCATTGCGAATTTTAGCATTCTGATGGAAGTTGGGGATTTTCCAAGGATTTCCTGTGCCCATTCGTAAGCAGTATCTTCTAATTCTGCGTGAGGAATCACGGCGTTTACCATTCCCATTTCTTCCGCTTCTTTTGCTGAATAATTTCTTCCTAAGAAAAAGATTTCTCTCGCTTTTTTCTGACCTACCATTTTGGCTAAATAAGCAGAACCGTAACCACCGTCGAAACTTGTAACGTCCGCATCGGTCTGCTTAAAAATCGCATGTTCTTCACTTGCCAAAGTCAAATCACAAACTACGTGAAGCGAATGTCCACCGCCAACTGCCCAACCGTTTACCACAGCAATCACCGCTTTTGGCATAAAACGAATCAGACGCTGAACTTCCAGAATATTCAGGCGATGTCTTCCATCTTCTCCCACGTAACCTTGATGGCCACGTGCTTTCTGGTCGCCGCCGCTGCAGAATGCGTGACCGCCGTCTTTTGGACTTGGGCCTTCGCCTGTCAACAACACAACGCCGATGGACGAATCTTCGTAAGCATCGTAAAATGCGTCGTAAAGTTCTGAGGTTGTTTTTGGTCGGAAAGCGTTTCTGACTTCTGGTCTGTTGATAGCGATTCTTGCAACGCCATTGGATTTTTTATAGGTAATATCTTCGTATTCTTTGACGATTTTCCAGTCTGCCATTTTTTGAAAATTTAGAGTGTAAATATAAGCAGAATTGATGGTGTTTCAAAGGAATTATGTTGCAGTTTGACAATTGCCAAAGCTTCCACTTTGTAGAAAATTTCTAACTGTGACAAATCGTGCTTCTTGCGCCAGCGCGTAAGGGATAGTAGCGGTTATCCTTTTTTTGGTGAGGGAAAAGCGTTGGCGAAAAAAGATAGTAGCGGATAGCCCGACCCGCTTGTTTTGCGTAACTGAAAACGTCTTCTGACAATCTAAACGTGAAAGCAAAACAAAGGGATACGCCCAAATAAAAAAGCTTCAGAAAAATCTGAAGCTTTTGATTTATATGTTGAGATAATTATTCTACAACTTTGATGGCGCTTGCCAAAAATCTGGTTTCTGTTTTCGGTTCTGTGATGGCATCAATTTCTGCCTGAGATTTTTTAGCATCTTCTGCGTAGTGCTGAAGCTCTTTTACCGAGGTTGTTTTGCTTTCTGCACTACCTTCCAAAATTACAGTTTTACCTTCCAAAGCGGTCGGAACGAAGAATGCGTAATCTTTCATCTTAACAAAAAATGTCTCACCGGAATCTGTTGCCAGACTGACCCAACATCCTTTCTTAGGACAAACGCCGGTGACTTTTCCTTTTACAGAAGTTTTGGCGATTTTTGGCGTTGCTTTTAATTCTTTGTTAAGTTCGTCTGGAGAAATGGCTTTTTTAATAGCTTTTGAAGATACGTCCTGACCGTAATATTCACCTACTTTGGCGTCGCCTGCTGGCGGACCAGATTGTGCGAATGCTGAAACGGACAATCCTATCAATACGAATGCAAACAATATATTTTTCATAATTTAATATTTATTTTTTATGATGTAAATTTAGAAAATTATTTAGAATGAGAAAAAATAATTTTTTAATGTAATGAAATAAAGTTTTCAATTGTCTTACTTATATAAAATCAAAAACTATAAAAATTATACTTATGAAAATACAATTTTTATCTTTGGTTCTTTTGGCTTCTGTCGCAAACTTTTCTTGTGTACAATCCAAGGGCGATAATTCTAACGGAAATGATGTGATGTTTTCTCACCTGCTTTCAGACTCAGGAAAGGGTGAAGTGATTGAGAAATCTTATGATATCAACTTTGATGAATTGGAAATTTCGACTTCTATGAACGCGGAAGTCTTCAAATCTGATAAAGAAAGAATCGTAGTTTTCGCACCTTCTGACCTTATGAAATATGTTAAAGTTAAACAGAATGGTGGGAAAGTTCAGGTGAAAATTGAATCTGAAAATATGAAAAGTATTTCAACAGACCGAATCAAAATTAAAGTTTATGCTAAAGATTTTGACCATTTGGCAGCCAATTCCAGCGGAAGTATTTATTTGAAAGACAACTTCAGTTTCTCTGATCTGGATGTGAAAGTTTCCAGTTCTGGAACGATAAAAGGTAATATCAATGGTGGAAACATCAATATTCAAGCGTCAAGCAGCGGAAATTATGAAGGCGAAGTGAATGCAAAAAGTTTGAATATGCAAAGCTCCTCTTCCGGTGGAATCGATATCAAAGGAAAATCTGAAAGTGTGAATATCCAGACGTCATCTTCAGGTGATGTGGATGCGGAAAAATTCACGACAGAAAGTGCTGTTTTAGCAACGTCATCTTCGGCAGATATCACAATTGGCGTGAGTAAAAGTGTGACTGCAAGTGCATCATCAAGCGGAGATATCCACGTGATCAAAAGAGGAAGTCTGAACGAGATCACCAAAAACGAAAGCAGTTCTGGATCTATTTCTATTCAGTAAGTTTTATATATTATTTTCTCAAAAAAAAGAGACCTGAAATTCAGGTCTCTTTTATATTTAAATCAATTCGATTAGTTGAATTTGATAATGCTTTCCATCTTTGCAGTTTCTTCATTTACCAACTCGTCATCTACCAGGATCTTGCCAGAATGCTCATCGATAATGATCTTCTTTCTCTGAGCAATTTCCATTTGTTTCTGTGGCGGAATTGTGAAGAATGATCCTTTTGGCGCTCCTCTTTCCAATCCTACAACCGCAAGACCAGTTGAAGATCCTGTACGGATCCTTTGGTAAGAAACCAGCAATCTTTGATCGATCTTCTCAGCAAATTCTTTAGATTTTTCTAATAGGTAATCTTCTTCTTTCTGAGTTTCAGAAACCAAGTTTTCCAACTCGTTTTTCTTGTGAACCAAGTGGTTGTTAAGCTCATCGATCTTTGCAGTCAGGTCAGCCAAAGTTTCCTTTTTGTGATCTATTTTCCCTCCGAATTCTTTGATTCTTTTTTCAGCCAATTGAATTTCCAATTCCTGGTATTCCACTTCTTTTGCTAAAGTTTCGAATTCTTTGTTATTTCTAACGTTATCTTGCTGCGTTTTATATTTGTCAATCAATACTTGAGCGCTTTTCATAAGATCTTTTTTCTCATTGATCTCTGCGTTTTGCTCAGCAATTTCAGATTCGAATTTTTGGGCTCTTTTGTTAAGACCTTCAATTTCTATCTCAAGATCTTCTACTTCAATAGGCAATTCGCCTCTTGTATTGCGGATCTCATCCAAACGGGAATCAATGATCTGCAAATCGTAAAGTGCTCTTAGTTTTTCTTCAACAGAAATTTCGTTTACTTTTTTATCAGCCATATCTATATAAAATAATTAACAGGATTTGTTTTCTTAGTCGTTTTTGCGATGGCAAATATAGTGAATTTTTCGGACAATATTTCAAATAATTGTTGAGTTACAAATTGTTCCGATTCAAAATGTCCGATATCACAGATCAGCATTTTATCTTCCGCCGAGAAAAAATCGTGGTATTTCACATCGCCAGTTAGGTAAGCATCACATTTTGAAGCCAATGCAGACTTTATTCCGCTGGCTCCACTTCCGCCCAAAACACCTACTTTTTTGATTTTTTTATCAATTAAAGAACTGTGTCTAATCACTTTAAGGTCAAATTTATCCTTTACGAATTGTAAGAAATCTTTCTCATCCATTTCAACTTCCAGATCTCCGAATCTTCCCAAACCGGTGTAATGATTTTCGTTATCGAGCGAAATTAATTGATAAGCGACTTCCTCATAAGGATGATTTTGTTTCATCGCAGAAAGTATTTGATTTTTCTTAAAATCTTCAAAAATCACAGAAACCAAAACTTCATCTGCATTTTCTCTTTCATTATGATTTCCAGTTACCGGACTTGAACCTTCTAGCGGACGAAAAGTTCCATTGCCATTAATAGAAAAACTGCATTCATCATAGAAACCAATATTTCCCGATCCAGCTTGGAACAAAGCATTTTTCAAATTCTCAGCCGAATCCACCGGAACATAAACTTCCAATTTCTTCAACTGATTTTGTTTCGGCATCAATATTTTTTGATCCGTCAATCCAAGAACTTCACAGATTTTATAATTGACCCCAAAATAATCATTGTCAAAAGCCGTATGAATCGCATAGATCGCAATTTTATTTTCCAAAGCTTTCAGAACTGCTCTTTCCACATAATTTTTCCCTGTGATTGATTTTAAACCAGAAAAAACAATCGGATGAAAGCAAACCACGAGATTGAAATTCTTTTCAATAGCTTCATCAATAACCGACTCCAAAGCGTCGTGAGCAACCAGAATTCCGGAAATTCCCCTTTCTGGATTCCCACACAGCAAACCTACATTGTCAAAATCCTCGGCCTGTTTTATCGGAATTAATTTTTCAAACTCGTTTATAAATTCTTTGATTTTCATTAATTAACTCGTAGTGCATTA
>NZ_LSHB01000073.1 GCF_001643375.1 Chryseobacterium sp. FP211-J200 | reverse complement strand
CTTCCGACCATGACTACCAATTTGGATTCCTTTTTTTATGTCTAATATGTTCTATCTAAAATATTGAATCTGATTAAGAATTATATTCTTTTTCCCATTCTTCTGCGGCGTCGCAAAGTGTTTTGTAGAAATCTTCTCCGTATTTTCGGATGAGTGGCTCTTTTAGGAATTGGTAAATTCTAACTTGTAATTCTTTCCCCAAAGTACAGGCATCGTTACAGATTTCCCACTCGTGGTAATTGAGCGCGATGAAGGTTTTGTAATCATTCACACGGATTGGATAAAGATGACAGGAAATGGGTTTCTTCCAATCTACGACGCCGTCTTCATAGGCTTTTTCGATGCCACATTTGGTTGTCCCTTTCTCATCAAAAATAACATAAGCGCATTCACTTCCATTGACCAGAGTCGTTACATAACCGCCGTCGTAAGGATCTACTACCCAAGTTCCCTGTTCCTCGATGGCTTTCACGCCTTCTGGTCTTAAGTAAGATTTGATTTTTGGGAAAATCTCTTCAAGAATCGGTAATTCATCCTTGTCAAGTGGGGCGCCAGTGTCGCCATCTACACAGCAAACGCCTTTGCATTTTGTAAGGTTGCAGACAAAACTCTCTGCAAAAATATCTTCGGAAATCAGTTTATCATCTATCTGAATCATTCTTCATCAAATTATTTAATATTGTGTAAAATTAGCGATTTTAAATGCTACCAAGCAAAAAGCCACGATCCAAAGTCCCAATTCCTGCATCCAGTATTTTGGAAGGAAGCGCAACATCCTACTGATGATGATGCTTACAGGCAAAGCTAAGATCAGAAGATACTCATAATCATTTCCCATATAAAAAATGATGGTGATCAGCTGGGCAAGAGAAAAGACCAAGACAAAAGTATATTTGTATCGGCTAATAGGGCTTTTCTCATTATAATGTTTAAAATGGTCTGAGATAGAGTAGATGATCATCAATGCAATTGGGATCAAAATGTATAGGGGATAATAGGTCTTCAACATTTCAAATGAAGCTGAAAACGGGAAATAGGAACTGTCCCAAGTTGTATAATGGATCAAATACATTACACCAAAATAGCTTAATACTATTAATACCGATCCAAACAGAAGTCGAAAGATATTAAGACCAACTCGTCCAGAAGTGCCAATAATGTGGAAAAGCACGAAAACTGCCATAGGCCAACTGGGTGGAAAAACCAGAAAGGTAAAGGCCAAAATTGCGCCGACCAACATAAAAGAACTTTTTCTCAATTGATCATTCTGACTCGTTAAAATCAGTAATAAAATGGAGCTCATCAAAAAAGTAACGCTCAGTCCAAGGTCGATAGTTCCGTCATAAAACGAGACTACAAAAAGTGTGTAAAGAAATAAAGGAAGATGAGAAAATTGATTGAGGGCGATAGCATTGAATAAAAAATATCCCAAACTGATCCCTGTGAATGTAATTAAGGTGGGAATGAGGGTTATGTTTTTGAAATCTAGTAAGTTAAGTGATAAAAATATCAGAAACAAAAAACCAATGTAAGCCGGAACAGAAAAAATATTGCTTTCTTTTGAAAGTAATCGAAACATTTTTTATAAATTTGTGCAAAGTTAATTTAAAAAAAGAAAAATATGACATCTTTCTGGTTAGCATTAAGTGCAGCTTTCAAATGGTCTTTCGGATTTTACAACCTATTTGGTAATGTACTGAACTGGGTTTTATTTCTTGTAGCATCCGGATTTTTCACATATTGGTGTTATATTTTGGTAGTGACTTTGGGCGCTCAAAAGGACAAAGATTACTTCTCACCAACAGAAGGTAAAAATCCTTATTACGACCCGAAAATTTATAAAAACGAAGGTTAAATAAATTGATTATATAATAAAAAACCCGTCTTGTTACTACAACGAGACGGGTTCTTTTATTTTAAGGTCTTGATTCTTTTATCTTTGTTTTTGTTTCTTCAGACTATTCTTCATCATGACAAGGCACAACCAAAACTGGGATTTTAGATTTTTTGGTGATCTCTTTGGTCAAACTTCCGATGAATACGTCGTAAACACCACTTCTACCGTGCGAACCTACAACAATATAATCTCCTGCTTTTTCATCTGCGAATTCCAAAATCGTGTCTCCAGCAATCCCTTGTTTCAAAATATGAGAGCAACTTACACCGTTTGAAATGATTCTTTCTTGAAGTTTATTCAGTTCTTTTAATTCATATTTGATCTCATTTTCTTCAACCTCCGGGAAATATTGGAATCCCATATCACCGATCACGAAACCAATGTCCGTTGCTGCGACGTGGATCAAATGGATCTCGGCGTTTACATCTTTCGCAAAATTGATGGCATAATCTACCAATTTGTTTGAGCTGTCAGAGAAATCTACGGGTAAAATAATTTTTTTCATAATCAAAGTTTATTCGTTATAAAGAGCAAAAATTTAGCCATTATAAAAAAGCCAGAACTGATAACCGTCAACCATTAATCAACAACCATTACCTAATTTTGTCTACTGGATTTTCAGTGAGAATAATTTTTTCTCTTCCAAATATGCTTCAAGCAGATCATTTTCAGAAACTTTCCCTACACCTTTTGGGGTTCCCGTGAAAATCAAATCGCCAACTCTCAAAGTGAAATATTGAGAAGCAAAAGCGATAATATCTTCCGGACTGAATATCATATCCTTCGTATTTCCATCTTGAACTTTCTCATTGTTCTTGGTTAATGAAAAACCGAGGTTCTTCAAATCATATTTCTTTTTCGGTTCAAAATCAGAAACCACTGCTGATCCATCAAACCCTTTCGCCAATTCCCAAGGCAACCCTTTTTCTTTTAATTTGGTTTGAAGGTCTCTTGCTGTAAAATCTAGTCCTAAACCAATCTCGTCATAATGGTTTCCAGCATTTTCTTTCTGAATATATTTTCCACCTTTTGAGATTTTCAAAACCACCTCCAATTCGTAATGAATATCATCAGAAAATTCGGGAATATAAAAATCTGAACCTTTTTTCAAAATGGCTGTGTCAGGTTTTATAAAGATCACTGGGTCTTCTGGGATCTCATTCCCCAACTCTTTGGCGTGCTCGCCGTAATTTCTTCCTACGCAGATTATTTTCATAATATTAATGTAACAATTTTTTAGTATTGCAATGTAACATCCTTTATTCCAAAGTGCTACATAGTGAGATTTTCACATTGGTAATTTAATTAAAACCGTGATTTCAGCTGGATTTTAGTAAATATCTTCTTAGTGTAAAGCGGAAAATCAGCGCTTTGAAGCCAGCCATAATAACCAATGTCTTTCTGGAAAACTTCCTTCACAACTTGACCTTTATATTTCCCGAAGGCAAAAATCTCCTGGTCTTTATCATTGAAATGAATCATACCAGCCAGATCCGCAAACTTGCTGTGGAAGGAGAATTCACTTAAACCTGCAACTTCTTTCGGTAGATCTTCGTAATGTCCAACTTGCGCATCCAAAACTTCGAAAGTTGCCAAAACATCGGCTTCGGCAGAATGCGCGTTCTCCAAAGTTTTTTGACAATAAAAATTGTACGCGGCAGAAAGATTTCTCGGTTCCATTTTGTGATAGATGGTTTGCGCATCCACCAATTTGAATTTACTCAAGTCAAAATCCAAACCAGCACGCAAAAGTTCTTCTGCCAAAAGTGGCACATCAAAACGGTTGGAATTGAAACCTCCCAGATCTGATCCTGAGATCATTTCCAGAATTTTCGATGCAATGTCTTTGAAAGTTGGTGCGTTCACAACGTCTTCATCGTAGATTCCGTGGATGGCGGACGATTCTTTTGGAATTGGCATTTCTGGATTTACTTTCCAGGTTTTACTTTCTCTTGATGCGTCTGGATTTACTTTCAGGATGCAGATTTCCACGATTCTGTCTTTTCCAACGTTGGTTCCTGTCGTTTCCAAATCGAAAACGCAAAGTGGTTTATATAGTTTTAAGTTCATTATTTATAATTGATGAGTGATTGTTGTTTTAATTTCTAGCTTCTAAAATCTAATTTCTACTTCAATTGTTTTTGAAATATTAATGAGATCAAAATGTAATAGATGATGATCAAAGGAAATCCGACTGTTTTGAATATCAATAAAATCAAAATTCCGCCAATCAGCAAAGCCAGTTTTGGATAATTATCTTTTAATTGTTTTGATTTGAATTTCATCGCAATCATCTTGATTGGACTGATCAAAAGCCAAGAAGAAACCACGGTTAAAATCAATAGATAAATTTCATTCTCAAAAAGAAAACTGAAATATCCTGTGGTTTTGAAAGCATAAAACAATCCGAAGATCAAAATCGTGTTACTCGGCGTATTCAAACCTTTGAAGTAATATTTTTGGTCGTCATCCAAATTGAAAATTGCCAATCTAAGGCAAGAGAAAAGTGTTATAATGAAACCTAGATACTTTATCCAAGGAATAAATTCTGTAAGACCAGATAGTGTCAAGTGTTCCAATGCAACAAACATTGTAATCCCAGGCAAAAATCCGAAACTCACCATATCTGCCAAAGAGTCCAATTGTCCGCCCAAATTACTACTGGACTTCAAAGCTCTTGCAATAAAACCATCGAAAAAATCAAGAACCAATGAGATAATAATGCAAATGGCTGTGGTTTGATAATCGCCTGAAATGAGATGAACAATCCCAACGCAACCCGAGAAAAGATTCCCTAAAGTAAATGCGTTGGCAAGGTTATTTTTGATGAAATTCATATCACAAAAATAAGTTTTTTTGTTGGAAGCTTGGAGTTGGAAGTCCGAAGTTTTTGAGTTGTGCGGAAAAACTTCCATCTTGAAACTTCCATCTTCCCACTTTTCTTAATTTTGCAAAATGAAGAATTTGAGAGGGCAAGAAGTTTTTGCCTTGGTTTACAGACTTTTTTTGGTGTTTTTCTTTTATCAGATTGCAAGATTCTTGTTTTGGTTCTTCAATCAGGAATTGGTGAAAGTTGATTGGATTTCGGAATATCTTAAGCTTTCTTATTACGGAACTGCATTTGATACGACTGCGATTCTTTATGTGAACTCGGTTTTTATTTTGTTAAGTATCATTCCGATTGTCATTAATACAAAAAAGAATTATCAAAAATTTCTGTTCTTCTGGTATTTCATCACGAACGGAATTACGTACGCTTTCAACTTTGGCGATATGATTTATTACAGATTCAGCCAAGCGAGATTGACTTCTGCTGCGTTTTCTGTGGCGAAGAATGAATCGAATATCGGAAAAGTCTTTTTCAACGCGGTTTTGCAGAATCCGTTTGTTATTCTTTCTTTTATTTTAATGATGTTCTTGTGGATTTTCCTTTACAAAAAAGTGAAAGTGGAAGAGGAGCGACCGCGGAATTTAATCAAATATTTTGCTTCGTCTATTGTGATTTTGTGTGTGACTGCGCTTTTGGTGGTTGGCGGAATCCGTGGTGATTTCAAACATTCTACAAGACCGATTAATTTGGTGGATGCCAACAAACACGTCAGAAATCCATTGCAAGGAAATCTTGTTTTGAACAGCGTTTTCTCATTCTTCCGAACTATTAATACAAACAATTTCAAGCTCGTTCATTTTGTCGATGAAAAATTCATTGAGAAAGAAATCAAACCGTATAAATTTTACGAACGGGAAGTTGATGAGAAACCAAACATTGTGATTTTCATTTTGGAAAGTTTTGGAAAAGAATATTCTGGTGCATTTAATAAAAATACAAATATCAAAGATTTCGTTTCCTACACACCATTTTTGGATAGTTTGGCAAATGAAGGTCTAATTTTTTCCAATGCTTTTGCGAACGGAAGACAATCCATCCACGGAATGAGTTCTGTTCTCGCCGGAATCCCAAGTTTGACAGACGCTTTTACAAGTTCACCTTATTCCAATCAAAAAATCCAATCCATTGTTTCGGTTTGTAATGATCTGGGTTATGATACGAGTTTTTACCACGGAGCGCCGAATGGTTCGATGGGTTTCCAGGGTTTTGGGAATATTCTGGGTTTCAAACATTATTTCGGAAAGAACGAATATAATAATGATAATGATTTCGACGGAATGTGGTCTATTTGGGATGAGCCATTTTTCCAGTATTTTGCAAAGAATATCGGAAAGAACCAACCTTTTATGTCAACACTATTTTCTGCTTCTTCTCACGACCCATTCAAAGTTCCGGAGAAATATCAGAATAAGTTCAAATCTGGACCATTGCAAATCCACGTTCCAATTCAATACACAGATGATGCGTTGAAGAAATTCTTCGAAACTGCTAGCAAACAACCTTGGTATCAAAATACGATTTTTGTGATCACGGCTGATCACACCAATCAGATCCAATATCAAGAATATTTCAAACCGATGAACAGATTTGCGATTCCACTTTTGTTCTTCTCTCCAAATCCAAAATACAATTTGAAAGGCGTTGATGAAGGATTTGCCCAGCAAATGGACATTTATCCTACTTTGGCAGATTTGATTGGTTATAATAAAAAAATCAGGAGTTGGGGAAGAAGTTTGGTTTCCAATAAAAATGAAGATTCAATCATTGTCAATTCTAATGCGATCAATGAGCAGATGATCATTGGTAATTACATTTACATCTTCAATGGCAAAGAAGTAACAGGGATCTATGACAAGACCGATTTAGGCTTGTCAAAAAATCTCTTCAGCACAAACCTTAATTCAGAACAAAAACTCGGCATCGAAAAAACAAAAGCGTGGTATCAGGATTATATGGATCGCGTCATCAACAGAAAACTGTATTAGACAAAAGTGTTTAAGGTTGGGAAAATCTGGCAATTGGCTTTATTTATGCTTTGGATAGCAAATAATTATTGTTTGTTTAAAATTAATTTATATTTTTATCAATATTAATTTAACGTTAACAAGTTAATCTCATCAAACAACAAACAAACTTAAAATAGGAGACAATGAAAAAATTACTTTTAACATTTGCCTTATCATTCATCGGCATTCTTTCATTTGCACAGATCGAAGGAAAGTGGAAAACCATCGATGACGAAACCGGAAAACCAAAATCCATCGTAGAAATTTCCAAAGATTCCAAAGGAAAATATAACGGTAAGATCGTTCAGCTATTGATCAAGCCGGAAAGCAACAATTGCGTAAAATGCAAAGATGACCGCAAAAACAAACCATTGGTCGGCCTAGAGATCATCAGAGGTCTTTCAAAAGATGGGAATGAATTCTCAGGCGGAACCATCACCAATCCAAAAGATGGAAAATCTTACAAAACAGAGATCGTAAGAGAAGGTGACCAATTGAAAGTGAAAGCGATCATCCTAGGAATTGCAGTTAAAACGCAGACTTGGCACAAAGTAAACTAACAATCTTTATGATAATTGACAGGCTTCCAGATGGGAGCCTTTTTTGTTATGCAGATAATAAAAAAATTAATACTTTTGTATTTCGAAATTTAACAAAGAACATTTTCATAATCAATATACATTATAATGAAGGAATATACATTTCGTGAAGTAATTGCCCAGGCTATGAGCGAAGAAATGCGTAAAGACGAATCCATTTTTCTAGTAGGAGAAGAAGTTGCAGAGTACAATGGTGCTTACAAAGCGTCCAAAGGTATGCTGGCTGAATTCGGAGAAAAAAGAATCATAGATGCACCAATTGCGGAACTTGGTTTTACAGGGATCGCTGTAGGCGCAGCAATGAACGGGAATCGTCCGATCGTAGAATATATGACTTTCAACTTCTCTTTGGTTGCGATCGATCAGATCATCAACAACGCTGCGAAAATGTACCAAATGACTGGTGGACAATGGAATATCCCCATCGTTTTCCGTGGTCCTACAGGTTCAGCAGGTCAGTTGGGAGCAACGCACTCACAGGCTTTCGAAAGCTGGTACGCCAACTGTCCAGGTCTTAAAGTGATCATTCCTTCCAATCCTTACGATGCAAAAGGCCTTTTGAAATCTGCGATCCAAGACAACGATCCAGTGATCTTCATGGAGTCTGAGCAGATGTATGGTGATAAAATGGAAATTCCAGAAGAAGAATATTACATCCCGATCGGAAAAGCTGACATCAAGAAAGAAGGAAAAGATGTGACTTTGGTTTCTTGGGGTAAAATTATGAAGGTGGCTTTACAGGCTGCAGAAGACTTGGAAAAAGAAGGGATCTCTGTAGAAGTGATCGATCTTAGAACGATCCGTCCTTTGGATTACGATACAATTCTTGAGTCAGTTAAAAAGACAAACAGATTGGTGATTCTAGAAGAATCTTGGCCATTTGCAAGCATCTCAACAGAGATCACTTATATGGTTCAGCAAAAAGCATTCGACTATTTGGATGCGCCGATCAAGAGAATCACGACGCCAGATGCATCAGCGCCATATTCAGCGCCATTGTTTGCCGAGTGGTTCCCGAAAGTGGAAAAAGTAAAAGATGAGATCAAAAAGGCTCTTTACATCAAAGCATAAAACAAAACTCCCGGATTCATTCGGGAGTTTTTATTTTGTAAACTATTTTAGGAGCTGTTTGACGAAAGTCGAATAGCTTTTTTAAATTTCTTATTTGAAGCTATTTCCCGCTTTCCGTTGCAATCTTTTTTGCATAACGATTTCCCTTAAGTTGAACCTGACAAAACGCAAAAAAGGATTTCCACTGCAATCGGGGCTAAGAACTTTGTCATCCAATCAACATTCAGTGTAAAACACAATATTGTCATTACGTAGGAAACCTAACAAAGTGGTTCGACGAAGTCAATCTCTACAGTCTAGATTCCTACGGAATGACAAACTTACTTTCTGATTATGTCTTTGCTGAGCGAAAGCGTCTTTGCGAGCCTTAAAAATATTTTCAATAATGTCAAAAAAATCTTAGCGGTCTTTGCGTTAAAAATATTTAGATGAAAAAACTTCTTGATAATTTTAAAAATAACGCTACAAAAATTTGCGAATTAATAAATAATTCCTATTTTTGCAATCCAAAATGAGATGTAATATATGTTAATAATTCCAGTAAAAGACGGAGAGTCTATCGACAGAGCTTTAAAAAAGTACAAGAGAAAATTTGATAAAACAAGAGTTGTAAGAGAACTTAGATCAAGACAACAATTTATCAAGCCTTCTGTAACTTTGAGACAATCAAAACTTAAAGCAGCTTACAAACAAAGAAACGCAAGCATCGAAGAACAAGCTTAAGTTCTTTTTTGCAAAACATAAGAAAAATCACTTTCAAATTTCTATATTTGGAAGTGATTTTGCATTTATAGACCTATGATAGAAAGATTCCTGGATTACATTGCGGTAGAAAAAAGATATTCGCCTCACACACTTACCAATTACAAAAAAGACCTTTCGGATTTTTCAGCTTTCGTTTTGAAGACCGAAGCAACGGCGGATGTGGTTCGTGTTCACAAAAAAGTGATCAAGAACTTTATCGTTGAACTTAGTACTTCTGGGCTAAGTAAAAGAAGCATCAATAGGAAACTATCATCGCTCCGCAGTTTTTATATGTTTATGCTCCGTTTGGAGGAGATCAAGGTCTCGCCAATGGAAACCATAGATTCGCTCAAATTCTACGCAGAAAAGCGCATTCCGTTCTCTGTGGAAGAAATGGATACGATGAAGACAGAAATAGAGGAGAGGGGACAAATGACGCTTCTGGAGAAACTTATCATAGAAACGCTCTACCAAACCGGAATCAGAAAGGCTGAACTCTGCAATCTGTTGCTCAATAACGTCGATTTCTCAAAAAAAGAGATTTTGGTCATTGGAAAAGGAAACAAGGCCAGAATCATCCCAATTGCAGACGAATTGCTTTCTGATTATCAAACCTATCTTGCTACGAGACTTCCGGATTCCGACAACCAACAATATTTTTTCATTAATAAAAAAGGAAAAAAACTGGGCGAAAAATTTGTCTATGTAGTGGTTAATAGGTACTTTAGTAATGTTACTTCCAAGCAGAAAAGGAGTCCACACATTTTAAGACATACGTTTGCTACACACATTCTGAACGAAGGTGCAGAGATATCAAAGGTTCAAAAATTGATGGGACACTCCAGTTTGGCAAGTACACAAGTTTATACCAGTGCGAATATTGAGAAGCTGAAAGAGGTTTACAAGAACGCACATCCAAGAGAGAAAAAATAAATTTGATAAAATAGATAAGATGGAATGATTTTTACATTTTTATTGTTTAACCATTTAAAACAGACGTTATGAAGATTACAATTCAGACTGCAGGTGTTACACCGCATGAACCATTAAAAGAAAGAATTGAAAAAAAATTAGCTAAGCTTGAGACCTTTTATGACAAAATTGTTGAGGCTACGGTTTACCTTAAAGTTGAAAATACTACTGAAAAGTTAAATAAGACGACCGAGCTCGTTATCAAAGTTCCAGGTGATGATATCGTCGTAAAAAAGACTTGTGCTACTTTTGAGGAAAGTTTAGACGAATCTGTTGATACCGCTAAGAAACTGTTAATCAAGAAAAAAGAATTAGCTTAGAAAAAAATACGTTTTTTTGTAAAAAAACATTTGTAGGTTTCAAAAAAGAGTCTCATATTTGCACTCGCAAAAAGGAAGCAACCCAATTGCAGAAATATGATCTTTAATTTGAAACCTATTTTTTTTTTTTTTTAACTGAGTCTTTAGATTAAGTCAAAAAAAAATCAAATTTTTTTAAAAAAATATTTGCAGGTTTAAATAAAAAAGTCTCATATTTGCACTCGCAAAAAGGAAGTAACCTAAGCGCAAGATTAACGATCTTTATTAAAAAAAATAAATGCCTCCATAGCTCAGTTGGCTAGAGCAGCTGATTTGTAATCAGCAGGTCGTGGGTTCGAGTCCCTCTGGAGGCTCATTTATAGAAAAATTTTGGGGAGATACCAGAGCGGTCAAATGGGGCTGACTGTAACTCAGCTGCTTCGGCTACGTAGGTTCGAATCCTGCTCTCCCCACTTTTTTATAAAAATATTTTTGCAGGTTCTAAGATTTATTTTTAAATTTGCACACCGTTAACCAACCTTTTTGGAAACAAAATGCGAAAGTAGCTCAGTTGGTAGAGCGTCAGCCTTCCAAGCTGAATGTCGCGGGTTCGACCCCCGTCTTTCGCTCAAAATCACAAACCTTACGGAATGTGATTTTTTTTTAGGCCGACTTAGCTCAGGGGTAGAGTGCTTCCTTGGTAAGGAAGAGGTCACGGGTTCAAATCCCGTAGTTGGCTCAGAAGGTCCCGGATTCGTTCGGGATTTTTTATGTTTAAATTAAAACTGTTGTTAAAATAAGAAGCCCAGAATAGATTCCTATTCTGGGCTTCTTTATGAATATTTAAGGGATCAGTTTCAAAACCTG
>NZ_LSHB01000072.1 GCF_001643375.1 Chryseobacterium sp. FP211-J200 | reverse complement strand
TTTCATTCAGTTTGTAAATGTTTTTGTTTTCAGTAGTAAAAGTAATAAACTTAAAATTGAATTAATTTAATTATGCACTACGAGTTCATTTTAATTAATATAAAATAAATTTCAGTTAAATTTAATGAAAATAATTCAAAATATATTTTATCAAATCAATTTTTTATTTAAATTAGATAAGTATTTATTTTTCAACGACTTCACTTAAATAAATTATATTTCTCGCCTTTAATTCTAAATTTTATTGATTCAAAGATTAATTATCATTAATGAAAAAAAAAACAAAAATTGAAGATGATATAAAGTCAGCGGTGAAAGTGGAGAAAATCACTTCAAAAAATAACCTAAAAACCAAACTAATGAAAATTCAAACTCTTGCTCTCCCTGCTATCGTATTAGTAACAAGCACTTTAAAAGCACAGTATCAATATCCCAAATCAAAAACGGTGGATGTCGTGGAAACGCATTGGGGATTGGAAATCAATGACCCGTACCGCTGGATTGAAGATATCAAAAATCCGGAAGTCATCAACTGGTTCAAGGCGCAATCGGAATACACCAATTCTCAATTGGCAAAAATCCCAGGACAGGAAAAATTAGTCCAAGAATTCCGAGAACTGGATGCGATGCGCTCTGTGCGCTACAATCCTGTTGCAAAAGCGGGTGGAATGTATTTTTATGATAAAAGTCTGCCTGGCGAACAGGTGAATAAGTTTTATTCTAAAGACATCAAAACAGGAAAAGAAACCTTGATATTTGACCCGCAAACCCACGTTGCAGGTAAGACATTTGACTTTGAAACGTTTGTGAGCAATGACGGTTCGCGTATTCTATTTTCTTTGAGTGAAGCGGGAAATGAAGTGAGTGATTTGCATATTTATGATGTAAAATCGGGAAAATTTTTACCAGAAATCATTCCTTTGGCGCTGGGACCATCGTTCGTTTCGGGAAGCAACGACCAAATCACGTACACACAACTGAAAAATTACGATGTGCACGACCCAGAAACGATGTTGAATATGCCATGTAAAATTCACATTATTGGAACGCCGGTTGCATCGGACAAAATTGTCATCAGCGCGATTACGCATCCAGATTTTGGTCTGCAACCTCAGGAAATGCCGAGCTTGATGACTTTTGAAAATTCTCCTTATCTATTCTTGGTAAAATTCACGGTTGAAAAAAATCTCACCGTTTATTTTGCTCCCAAATCTGAACTGAATCAAACTAAAATCAATTGGAAACCTCTGACCACAACGTCTGACGAAGTTCAAAATATCATTGCTTACGGAAACGATTTGTACTTGCTTACTGCCAAAGGAAATCCTCATTTTAATATTCTAAAAACCAATTTACAAAACCCTGATTTGAAAAAGGCAGAAATTGTTTTCAAAGGAAATCCGGAATGGAAAATTTCTAAAATACATCCGGCTAAAGATTTTATCATCATTAATAAAAGTAAAAATGAATTAATCATTAAGCAATCTTTTTACAATCTAAAAACAGGGAAACTCTCATCACCAGAAATCAATTTGCAAGGCAATATCAAAGCGAAAAATATCTCTACCCAAGACAATGAAATCCTGCTTGTAAACAGCGGTTGGAATATTCCCAATCAATTTTCAACCTATGATTTGGAAACAGAAAAGATGACCAAAAATCCATTTGAAATTGTTTACAAAATGCCATTCGTCAAAAATCTGGTTGTGGAAGAAATTGAAGTGCGTTCACACGACGGCGCAATGGTTCCGCTGAGCATCATCTATGACAAAACCAAGGTGAAACGCGATGGCACGAGCATCGGATATATGTATGGCTACGGTTCTTATGGCACTTCGCTCACGCCGACTTTTCGCACGGAATTCATTCCATTGTTAACTAAAGGAACCGTGATTGCCGTTGCGCACATACGAGGCGGTGGCGAAAAAGGCAACGACTGGCATTTGGGCGGAAAGAAAACTAACAAACCAAATACCTGGAAAGATTTCAATGCGTGCGCAGAATATTTGATTCAAAATAAATATGTTTCCCCTAAAAAAATGGCAATTACTGGCGGTAGTGCGGGCGGAATTTTAATCGGTCGTGCCATAACAGAGCGACCAGATTTGTACAGAGTTGCCATCCCAGAAGTTGGGATGATGAACACCTTGCGGGCTGAATTTGACCCAAATGGCCCTGGAAATATCGCAGAATTTGGAACAATCAAAGATGAAGCGGAATTCAAATCTTTGTTGGAAATGGATGCGTACCACCACATCAAAAAAGGTGAAAATTACCCTGCTATTCTGGTTACCACAGGCTTCAATGACCCAAGAGTTGCAAGTTACAATCCGGCAAAATTTGCGGGGAAAATGCAAAATGAAAATGGCTCCAAAAATCCCGTTTTCTTAGTTGTAAACTACAATGCAGGACATTTTGGAGGTAGTACAAAAGATGAATATTTCAAAGAAGAATCTAAGAAAATAGCTTTCATTCTTTGGCAGTGTGGACATCCTGATTTTCAGATTAAATAAAATCAACAAGTCTAAACTCAAAAAAATAAACGCAAAAAATCCGGAAAATCGAGATTAATTTTCATCAAACAAAAATCGTCTTCAAAATCTCCGAAACTTCTTTCGGTTTTGTAGCCGGGAAAAGGTGTGTCGCATTTTTGATCACGAAATCCGGTTTTGAATTTTTGATGGGGAAAACAATGTCTTTGTCCGCCAAAATCTGAATGACATCAGGAATTTTATCGAATTTCCAATGCGCCACTTTGTCCATCGACCATTTGAGGTAATAGGGATCTTTTACTCTGAAGTATTGCGTGAGTTTTGGATTTTTCGGGTCGAATAATTTTCTAAAAAACGAATAGAATAAAGTCGTGTTGCCATTGAAAACTCTTACAGGAATATATTTGATGGCATTGGTTTTTTGGCCAGCTTTGATCAATTTTGACTTTTCTGCGTCACAACGAATACTTCCAAGAATAACGATTTTTTTCGCTGGTTTCAATTTGTGAATTTCTTGTACGATAATTCCGCCGAAAGAATAACCCAACAAATAGAATTGCTCTGAATCATCTATGGATTCTGACATTCTTAAAACATAATCGTGGAAATCTTCATTGAGATTTGGAATCAGCCAGGGAATGTGAACGACCTCAATTCCTTGATTGAAGGTGAGTTTTTCCAGGACTTTTTCGTCTGCGCCGAGACCGCTTATGGTGTAAAGTTTCATTATTCAAATTTAACAACAAAAAAAGAGCAGAAAAAAATCTGCTCTTCGAAATTATCTATTTTGGATAAAATTATTTTACGCTGATTTTCACTTTCATATCAACTTCGTCTTTTACCATTACATCTTGCATTGTAGATTTGTAGGCTACGTCAAATTTCTGTCTGTCGAAAGAGAATTTGTCAGACTCCAAAGTCACAATACCTTTAGAAGAAGTGATTTTTGCAGGGAAAGAAACTGGTGCCGTTTTACCTTTCACAGTCAGGTTTCCGTTCACTACAAAGTTGTAATCTTTGTTTGTGTTTTTCTTTACAGAAGTGATCTTGTAAGTCGCAGTCGGGAATTTTTCAACTTCGAAGAAATCACCGTTTTTCAAGTGACCGTTCAGTTTACCTTGGTATTCTCCACTTAGATCTGTAGAAGTCAAACTTGTCATATCCAATACGAAAGTTCCACCTACCACTGCTCCATTCTTAAGAACAAGGTTTCCAGATTTTACGTTGACAGTTCCAT
This sequence comes from Chryseobacterium sp. FP211-J200, assembly GCF_001643375.1. GTDB lineage: Bacteria > Bacteroidota > Bacteroidia > Flavobacteriales > Weeksellaceae > Epilithonimonas > Epilithonimonas ginsengisoli. The sequence continues at coordinate 10,813 of NZ_LSHB01000072.1, read as the reverse complement.
CGTGAGAAGATGCTTCTGTTTTAGCGATTTTATAACCCCACCAGTGTACGTCTGAGCTTGTTAATTTCTTTGTTTGTCCGAAAGCCAATCCGCTAACCAATACTGCAAGTAATAATACTTTTTTCATTATTTTTTTAATTATTTAATGATGCAAATCTACTTAGAATGATTCAAAATAAATATTGATGTATGATAAGTTTTTAAAAAATAAAGCCCACATCCGAAAATGAGGGCATTATTTTTACATAGTTTATTGAAAAATGTTTTGATTTCTTCGATTCTTAAAGAATGAAAAAATTAGAATTTACTTTCCTAAAGGAATGTTGTAGCTAAATCCTACGCCAATTGCTCCAGCATTGTAATCCTGGTCTTCAATCTGACCTTTGTCGCCAGTAAATGTTTTGTTGTACTGAGCAAAGAAATTCCAGTCACGATTGTGGTAACCAATTTCTGGTTTTATGTAGAAACCACCGTCCGGTCTATCTTGAGGATGATTTTCAGCAACTTTATCATCACCAACGATGAATCCATAACCTAAGTCAGCTCCGAAATAGAATCCCATTTCCTTTGGATAGACTCTGAAAAGTGCAGCGACAGGAATTACGCCAAAATCATTATTTTTAACCTCCACACCATTAATCGTTCTATCTTTTCCAAAATAATTGTTGTAACCAGTCGCGATACCCAAACCAAAACCTGGTGTAACCAAATGCTGGTAAGATAAATCCACGCCTAGGTTGGCAGCAGTATTACCACCTGTGGAAACACCACCATTCAAACCTACTTTTAACATATTAGTCATATTAGCACTTTGTGCAGATAATAATCCTCCCGCTAAAATCCCAGCTCCTGCTATTAATTGTTTTAAAGACTTCATATTTTTAAATTTTAAATTTTACAAGTGACATACTTGTAAATACCGTGCCAAAGTTTATCAATTGTTTGACCAATCTAACATTGCTGAAATCAATCATCTAATTTCCAATTCATTAAAGTCATAATTAAATATTAAAACTTATTCATAAATCTATGTTTTCATAATTTTTGCTTTAACTAAAACCGATTTCTAAAGTCAAACTACAAAACATCCTGCTATGAATAACTTTCTAAAGAATAAACATTTGGCTTCCAGAGCGGGTTTTGGCGTTCATCACAATGATATTGAGAAATTGAAGAACAGCAATCAAAAGAAACTTTATGAGGAACTGAAATCAATTTCCAATTACAAACCGATTGAAATTGAAGCTTACAAAATTTCTTACGCACAATATCAGGACATGGCCAAATCGACCGATAAAAAGCCAGTCAATCTCTATAATAAAAATCACAATGCAGCCATAGGAAAGGCTTGGCAGGATTTAATGATCAACAGCCCTGATCAGCTTCAGGAAAAAATGGCACTTTTCTGGCACGGCCATTTTGCCACGAGGATTCAGCAGTCGATGTTCAATCTTGAGATTATTAATATTTTCAGGAAGAATGCCTTGGGCAGTCTCCGAGATCTGGTATTCGAAGTTTCGAAATCGTCGGCAATGTTGAATTTCCTTAATAACCAACAAAACAAAAAAGCAAAAGCCAACGAGAACTTCGCCCGGGAATTGATGGAACTTTTCACGCTCGGAAGAGGAAATCTTTACACGGAAAAAGATATCAAAGAATCTGCTCGGGCTTTCACAGGCTGGAGTTATGATGAAAATGGGGAATTCCGTGAAAACTTAAAACAACACGATTCCGGAGAAAAGGAATTTCTGGGAAAACGAGGAAACTTTACGGGAACAGATATCATTAATATGATTCTTGAAAAGCCGGAATGCGCGGAATTCATAACCACCAAGATTTATAAATATTTGGTAAATGAAACGCCGGACGAGAAATTAATCAAATCACTCAGCCAGAAATTCTACGAATCGGATTATCAAATTCTGACGTTGTTGGATGAGATTTTCCTTTCCAACTGGTTTTATTCCGAGACTAATATTGGTGCCAGAGTCAAATCTCCGATTGATTTGATTATCGGAATCCGAAGGATAATGCCGATGGACACGAAAGATGGAAACACCATTTACAATTTCGAAAGACTTCTCGGACAACAGCTTCTCCAACCACCAAACGTCGCAGGCTGGCCATCAGGAACCGAGTGGATTGACAGTTCCACCCTATTATTAAGAATGAAAATTCCATCTGTAATGGCTGGCTACAAAACACTTGATGTAGAACCAAAACCAAACGATGACGTGAATATGGGTAGAGGCGAAAACAAAGTCGTCGTAAACAAAAACCAGAATAAAATCAGCATCCACTGGGAAAGCATCACTAATATTTTGGAAGGAGACCTGTTCAGTTTGCTCTTACCAAATCCCACTGAGAAACTTAGAAATATGATTAATGAGTTCAATACGGACAAGAGTAAACAGCATTTGATGATTAGTATTATGTCAACTCCGGAATATCAACTTTGTTAAAAATAAGCCATTATGATTATTAATAGAAAAACCTTTATACGAACCAGCAGTCTTGCCGCCGCCTCCTTTCTGTTCCCGAATTTCCTAAGTGCGCTTACTCTTCCGGAAGCCATTGAAATCAACGGAAAAACGCTCATCATTCTTCAACTTTCCGGCGGTAATGATGGACTGAATACAATTATTCCCATCAAAAACGATATTTATTACAGTTCAAGAAATCAAATCTCTATTAAAGAAGATACTGCGCTTTTGCTGACGGATGAAGCAGCCATCAATCCAAGTCTTAAATATTTCAAAAACCTTTACGACAACGGCGAATTGGCAGTGATGAACAACGTTGGTTATCCCGAACCGAACAAATCGCATTTCCGAAGTATGGACATTTGGCAATCTGCGAGTGGCAGCAACGAATTCATTAATTCCGGCTGGCTCGGAAGATATCTCGATGAGGCTTGCCACGATTGCACCAATCCGACGCAGGCGATTGAAGTTGATGACCTGCTAAGCCTCGCAATGAAAGGCGAAAACAAAAAAGCAATCGCCCTGAAAGACCCGAAAAAATTATTCGATAACAGTCAGGAGTCGCTTTATAAAAAACTGGCGGCGGACAATCACGACCACGACCACGATTTGGCGAGTTACCTTTACAACACGCTCGGAAATACGGTCAACAACTCGGAATATATATTCAAAGAAAGCAAAGCGAAACCGACAGACAAAGTTTATCCGAGCACGCAAATTGGAAAGGACTTCAAAACGATTGCTTCATTGATTAAATCTGATATCAACACGCAAGTCTACTATCTCTCTGTCGGCAGTTTTGATACGCACACGAATCAGAATCAGAGACAAAATCAGTTGTTTAAAACCATTGATGAAGCGGTGGAAGTTTTTGTGAAGGATATGAAGGGGAACGGGAAATTCGATGATGTGATGATAATGACTTTTTCGGAATTCGGAAGACGTGTCGCACAAAATGCGAGCAATGGGACTGACCACGGAACGGCTAACCAAATGTTCTTCATCAGTGGTGGACTCAAGAAAAATGGACTTTTAAATCCACTTCCGGACTTAACCAAACTTAATGACGGCGATTTGATTTACACCGAAGATTTCCGAAAAGTCTATGCCACAGTTCTGAAACGATGGCTGAATACCAACGACCAGAAAATCCTCGGAAAGGATAATGGTTACTACGATTTTATTTAAATTTTAAAGTCAAAAAACATCTTTATAGTTTACATCAATCATCGGTTTTGATGTAAACTTCATTTTAAATTGTACACAATATAATTTTACACCATACATTTGTCACATCAAATTATAATTAAATCATCAACAAAATGAAAACATTGTACACAATTGGCGCTACAGCCACAGGAGGAAGAAACGGAAACGTGAAAAGTGATAACGGAATTCTTGACTTAGAAGTGAGAATGCCAAAAGGTCTAGGTGGTGCAAACGACGATTTTGCCAACCCGGAAATGCTCTTCGCAGCAGGTTATTCAGCTTGTTTTGACAGCGCATTGAACTTGGTCATCAAACAAAGCAAAATAGAAACTGGTGAAACTACGGTTACAGCGAAAGTAGGAATCGGACAAATAGAGAACGGCGGTTTTGGATTGGAAGCCGAATTGCACGCAAACATTCCGGGTGTTTCTTTGGAACAAGCTCAGGAATTGATTGAAAAAGCACATCAAGTCTGTCCTTATTCTAATGCGACAAGAGGAAATATGGAAGTAAAATTGACCGTGAGCAACGATTAATAAAAACCAAATTCTGTTATCTTTGAAAATTGCAAAAGATCAAATTAAAAAGCCCAATATGGAAGATCTACTAAAATTAGATAAACAATTATGTTTTTCTGTTTACGTTTTACACCGTGAAATAATGCAGTGTTATCGACCTATTCTGAAAGATATTGGGCTGACTTATCCGCAATACATCGCAATGATGACGCTTTGGGAAAAGGACGATTTGACCGTCAATCAAGTTGGTGAAATTTTGCAATTGGATAATGGAACTTTGACACCTTTATTAAAACGTTTGGAATCCAAAGATTATCTGACGCGGAAACGAAGCAAGGACGACGAACGCGTGGTGAAAATCCACCTCACAGAAAAAGGCAGGAAGTTAAAGGAAAAAGCCACTTGCATCCCAATCGAACTGGCGAAAGCAATGAATCTGAGTCTCGAAGAAATGACGCAGCTGAAAGCTTTATCTGATAAAGTCATCAGGCAAATCAATGAGTAGCAAAAAGCGCTATTTGGAAATCCGGATAGCGCTTTTTTTATTTTTGATAGAACTGAATTAATATTCAAACAAAACACTTCCCCAAGTGAATCCACTTCCGAAAGCCGACATACAAACCAAATCCCCGCGTTTCATTCTGCCTTCCAGGATGGCTTCACTCAAAGCAATCGGAATAGACGCTGCGGTCGTGTTTCCATATTTTTGGATATTAACAAAGACTTTTTCGTCTGGTAAATGAAGTAATTGCTGAACGTACTGCGCAATTCTGATATTCGCCTGATGTGGAATGAGTAAATCCAAATCCTCAATTTTCTTACCTGCTTTTTCCAAAGCTTCCAAAATCGTTTCTGGAAATCTTGTCACAGCGTGTTTGAAAACGAAGTTTCCATTCATCACAGGATAGATATCTTCTGAGGTTACAGAGTCTGGGTTTGTCAATAACGTGTCGCTCCAGCCCAATTTGGTTCCAGGGAATTTTACGGCAAGTTCTTCTGCATATTTCCCTTCGGAGTGCATATTGACCGACAGGATTCCTTTGGCGTCGGCATCTTCACTGGCCGATAAAACCACTGCGCCTGCGCCATCGCCGAAGATGACAGAAACACCTCGGCCAGCATCAGAAAAATCCAATCCGAAAGAATGGATCTCTGCACCGACTACCAACACATTCTTGTACAATCCAGATTTGATGAAAGCATCTGCAACACTCATCGCATAGACGAAACCTGAACATTGATTTCTAACATCCAAGGCGCCTATCGTTCCACAACCCAGCAAGTCCTGCAAAAGCACGCCTGAACCAGGAAAATAATAATCCGGAGATAATGTTGCAAACACAATATAATCAATGTCTTGAGCAGTGAGGTTGGCATTTTTAAGCGCTATTTCTGACGCTTTGAAACCGTAGAAAGAAGTCGTCTCTTCAGAATCGACGCGGTTTTTGCGGTGTCTTCTTTCCTTGATGCCCGTTCTCTCGGTGATCCACTCATCGTTGGTGGTCATCAGTTTGGAAAGGTCATCGTTGGTCACGATATTTTCAGGAACGTAATGGCCTACGCCTGCAATCACACTTTTGATCATTTTGTCATTTTAAAAGTACCTGCAAAAATAATTATTTTATTTGTTACATAGGTTTTTTTATTAGAAGTTAGAATTGAGAGGTTAGATATTAGATTGATTTGCAATTAAATAAATAATATATAATGGATAGTTCTTTTGTCTTGACACAAAAGAACAAAAAGGTCAAGACTGGGATACTCAGCTAAAATTTTAAATAAATTCCTAAAAAATCTAAACTTGCTGCCAGCGCATTTCCTGTATTAGCTTCAAACAGTGGATTTTTCTTAACGTAATTTCTTTAAAATTTCTTAATGCTTCCGTTTCCAATGTCGAAGCAGCTGAACATTTCAATGGATGACAAATGTTGATTGTTGCGCAGCGCAGCCCGACTTGAGTGGAGCTCTTTTTGTTATTGCGATTGTATAAAAGTTCAAGCTATGGCTTCCCGTCTATCGCAATGACAAAAAAGCGGGAACGGAAGGCGGATAAAGCTGCCCAAATAATTTGAATGAACGATTTGTATCAAGTCATTGTAATTTTATTTAGTTTTGCGATATGCCAATCGAACAGAAATACAAATCAAAGCACTGGGAATGGGTGGATGTCACGGCACCGACCGAGGAAGACCTGCAGTTCCTGCATCAGCGTTATCACATCAATTACCTGCTTTTGGAGGATACGATAGACCCGAACCACCTTCCGAAATACGAAGAAGTGGGCGATGTGAAGTTCTTTCTGACCCGCGAATCCACCGATCTGGAGAAGCGGACGCTGAATACCATCAGTGATATCAGCAGTAAACTGGGCATTTTCTTGTTGCCAAACCTCATCATCACCACGCACCGGACCAAGAGCAAAAGCATCAACGAATTGTGCTCAGAATTGGACAAAGAAGATATTGATGCGGTGAAAAAAGATGACCTGGCCTTGCGACTGGCTCTTAAAATTATGAAAAGCTTCGACGACGAAAGTGCCAGTCTGCTAGAAGTGATGGATGCGATGGAAAACGAGATATTCCTCAAAAATACCAACGATTCTGTCCAGATCCGGAGGCTTTACAAACTGAAACGCAAGTCTGGCCTCAATACCAGGATCCTGAATATGTCAGGCGAATGGATCTCAAAATTCAAAACCCTTGATTTGGAGGATGTGCAGGTGATGGACCTCATCGATAAGCAGAAGGATGTGATTGCAGATTTTGACCACCTGAATGCACAGACAACCAACTTGATATCGATGTTCCTGGCGCTGTCTGACCAAAAAGCCAACCAAGTGATGAAGCTTTTGGCCATCTATTCGGTTTACTTTTTACCAATCACCTTCATTGCCGGCGTCTACGGGATGAACTTCGACAATATGCCGGAACTGCATCACAAGCTCGGTTATTACTTCACGATCGGCGTGATGCTGACGATTGTGATCGTAACGTTTATCTATATGCGTAGAAAACGTTGGTAGCATCTATGGATTCAGAATTGATGATGTTCTACAATGTAGAAAATCTCTTTCCGCCGGATTCGGAATCTGATGAAAAGCCAGCTTCCGGATTCCGCAATTGGGACAGTTACAAGTACAGCCTGAAAATCCGAAAACTCAGCAATGTCTTTCGATTTATTGAGGAAGACCACGGGCAATTACCTTCCATCATTGGTTTGGCTGAGATTGGCGATAGATTGGTCTTAGAGGATTTGATTAATGAAAATTCCCTGATTCAGAATTATGAGATCGTCTATCAAAGATCGCAAGACTCCAGAGGATTGAGTGTTGCCTTGCTGTTTGATCAGGCGAAATATACCTTAGTACAATTCAATACTTTGAAATTTCAAATGGACGAGAGTTTGGCATTTGATACCCGCGATATTCTTCATGCAGAACTCTTGTTCGAGGAAAAAAAGCTTCACATTTTTGTTTGTCATCTGCCATCCAAGAGGGAAAAAGATGTTAAGAAAGCGCAACGGAACTATATTATCAATCAACTACACAATACCATTCAGGATTTAGTAGAAAAAAAAGAAGCAATCATCTTAATGGGTGATTTTAATGAGAATCCAGATGCTGAAGAATTGCAGCAATTGCTTCTAGATGATAACGGCGATATGATGCTGAGCAATCCTTTTGAATCATTGTATCTCAACGACCAATTTTCTACCTATCACGGCAAGAAAGGCCTCTGTTTTGATCAGATCTTGTACACTGAGGATTTGATTTTGGAACAATTCAATTTCCAAACTATTTCTGGTGAAATCTACAGCACAGTCCGACTGCGGAATAAAGACCGCAAGAATAGCAACTATCCTCTGAGGACCTATTCCGGGTCGAGGTATGTTGGTGGTTGGAGTGACCACTTTCCGGTGGTGGTATCCTTAAGTAAACATTAGTAATACTGAATTGCTAATTACTTTTATTTTTAAATACCTTTAGATAGGAAATGACTCTTACATAATTTCGTTTTCAGGTAGGAAAGTTGTGAATTGCTTTCATTTTTGAGTATCTTTGAGATATCACACAACAGCGCAGTTACTGCTATTACATTTTCATCGTTGTGAATTGCTTTCATTTTTGAGTATCTTTGAGATACAACACAACCTCAAAAGTTAATCCACTGATTTTCAGTGGATTTTTTATTTATTTAGGATTCAAAAATTAGAACAATTCCAATTGCTGGAAGGTCGGTGGCGGTTCTTCTTTATTCCTGGCAAAGAAAATCTCGATGTCGCCAAATTGCTTATCTGTGATGCACATTATTGCCACCTTACCTGCTTTTGGGAGCATAAACTTCACTCTTTTGATATGCACCTCAGCATTTTCCCGACTCGGACAATGACGCATATACATCGAAAACTGAAATAGCGCAAAACCATCATCCATCAAAGCCTTACGAAAGCGGTTCGCATCTTTCATATTGGCTTTGGTCTCTGTCGGCAAGTCGTACAATACTAAGACCCACATAATTCGGTAATCATTAAACCTTTCGGCATTCATTTTCTATTGTATTATGTACGATGTAAAAAGTACAATGACCAAACTGTTCATTTATTTGAACTCAGGATAAGAAATTAATCGTTTTTCCCCTATGTAGCATTTGTAAAGCGAAGTAGCAGTTGTTTTTACTGCCACTAACAATGGTCTTGTTTTACCGTCTATCAGCACATCCTTGGTTGCGATTTGCAAGATGTGGGCTTTGAATTCTTTTGTCAGTTCTTCAACATTTGGATTCTTTGTCAACCAATCCATCACCAGTAAATCTACAAATGGACGGTAAGGTTCCATCAAATCATCTGCAAGACAATAAGGATTGTACTTATTCTTATGGAAAATACCGAGGACAGGAAGCAAACCTGTTTCCACAATCGCTCTTGCCACAATACTTCTGAGAACAGCATATCCAAAGTTGAAAAACTGATTGGGTGAATCGCCAAAATGCTGTCTGAGAAAATCCAAACTGATGAGATATTTCCAGTAATGCTGAGCTGCAATACCTTCCATATTTGTAATGTCGCCACTTTTCACGTTGCTTTGATAATCAAGCATTGGTTCAAAATAATTCCCTAATCTTCTTAAAACTTCTTTCTGATTTTCAATTTTACACTCAATTGTTTGTTTCCAGAGTTGTTTTTTGAGTGGTTCGCTAGCTTCTAGCTGGTCTTTGATTCTGTCAGAATGTTCGGTATGCCCGTAAAGCGGCAACATAATTCCGTGTGGTAAATGATGGGAATCGCAACTGACCACGACGACATTATTGCCCATCATTTTCTGAATCAGTTGGTGGGAAATAGTAATCTGAAAATGGTCCAACATCAGCAAACCCAAATCTTCCACTGGAACTTTCCCCTTCATCTCATTGGAAGAAGGTTCCATAATGTACATTTGCTCGTCTTTAAGCTTTAAGTAAGCAGGATTGCCAATATAGATGGAGCGGGTGATCATATCGTGTTACTTTACTTTTGAAATATTTCCTAAACGATCTATCTCTAACTTCCAGCAAATCTTTTTGACTTGTGTTTTACCATCAATCATATTTTGGTGTTTGTTTTGTTGACTTCCAAGACCGAATTCATTTTGAATTAACTCTTTTTCAGAAATGTTTATTTTATTACTTTCATTTAATTCTTTAAAAATATCCTTGTTGCTTTTTCCGTGAAATCTCCATATCGGTTTTGATGTAGAGTAAGGAACAAAGTTTGCGACGTCTACACTTCCGTCAACATATTTATAAATTCTCTCAACTTGTTCTTTACTCAAATTATTAAAATCAACTTCTGAGGGGTTGTCTATTTCTTCAGCTGTAGGTACATACACTAAATCTAATGGTGACAGTGTGAATTTCCAATAATATTCTGCGTTATCTGATTTCTCATCATACACTATGGTTGGCAAAGGATTTAATCGTTTTGATTTATCTTGTTTTAAGGTTTCTATTAACTCCATCAATCCAATATCCTTAAACTTTCGGTCTCTTACTTTATTTCCGTCATCATCCTGATAAACCCTTTCATAAAAGCCTAAATAAAGATTTGAACCTGCATCATTTACTATATACTGTTTCGATTTAACGGAATCTGCATTTTCTTCGTTCAATGCTCTTTGATTACCAAATCCTCTTGTGATTTTTACTTTTAAAATTGGTTTATGGCTTTTCCCTTCATTTAGTTTCAAAATATTGTGTGGCTTATTCATCTCTTCAATTGCATCAGGAGTAAAAGCAATCTCAGGATGTTCTTTTATTTTGTCCGTAAATTGGTTATCATTTCGGAAGTTATGCTCTGAAACTTTATCTACAAATACATTTAGTTTGGAATAATCTATCTTTTTATATTTGTATTTGCCCTCTCTTAAATGTTCAACAAAATCATTTAATGTATTAAATCCATTTGCAATATCGTTTACAATAGCTTCAAACTCTTGTTTTTCTAACAACGAATCCAAATACTTAACAGCTTCTTCAAAAGGTAATTCAACTGTATCAAATTGTTGTAATTGATTAATTAATACTCGTAGTGCATTATTACATTAATTCAATTTTAAGTCTATTCATTTTT
>NZ_LSHB01000071.1 GCF_001643375.1 Chryseobacterium sp. FP211-J200 | reverse complement strand
CAAAAACCAATTTTCTTTTTTATTTTTTATTATATTTATAAAAAGAAAATTGGTTTTTGCTACGTTCGGTTTTTATATAACTATTTGGTTTTCAAAGCCCGCACATCGCAAAGCCGTTTCCCGTTGTAGGAAATTTTAAATAAACTTTCCGCACTAAATTTCAAAAATTAAGAAAAAAATCACAAAAAATTTGGTAGATATAAAATTATTCCTATTTTTGGAACACAATAACAAATAAAATTTTTTATGATGAAAAAGAAATTAATTATCGGTGCATTAGCTATTACTTCTGTTTTAGCATTTGCTCAAACTTAAGATGATGAAAATTCAAATTCCGAAGGAAGAAAATTTTGGGGAAGAGATTGCCATGTAAGAGATCTTGGTGGTCCAAATGAAATGGAGGTATGTTGTTACCATGTTTTTTGGATTGGATTTAGCTGTAATCAGGTTTAATTTACAAGCGAGAATTTATTTCTCGCTTTTTTTTACTTTACTACGAAGAGAGCTATGAAAAAGATAATTTTACTATTTGTTGTAATTTCTAATTTCTTATTTAGTCAGAACTTAATTATTAGAGATTTTTATACAAAAAAAGAGATTAGTAATGTTCAAATATTTGATGTAGAAGAAAATAATAAATCACTTAATACAAAGAATTATAAATTTTCTAAAAAAATCTTGATTCAAAAAGAGTTCTATAATGACCTTATTTTAGAAGTTGATCAAATTAGTAATTCAGAAATATTTTTAGTCCCAAAAATCACAGAAATTGAGGAAGTAGTTATTTTGAAAAATAATTTTTTATTTGGGAATTTATCAAAAAATGCAGTAACAGGGAAACTAAATGAAGCAAAAGAAATGGAATCAGTTTGCGCTAATTTACTTGTACTGAATTTTAAATCAAAAATTAGTAATTTCAATTTTTTTATTTTTGATATTAATAAAAAAAGTGAAATTCAATTTGTTGTTTATGAATTATCTGACGGTAAATTAGGAACTAAAATATACAACCAAGTGATAAGCAAATATTCAAAAGGTTGGAATGAAATTATTTTGGAACAAGAATTAATACTTCCAAAAGGAAAATATTATTTTGGCATACAATATATTGTTGACAAAAATGAAAATGATGTATTCACTTTTAAAACCTCTAACGGAATTAGATATTTTAGAGGACCATTAATTGGTTTATCAAAAAACAAAGTAGAAACTGTATTCTTTGGAAAAGAAAGAAATTACAATTTCAATAAGTACAATTTTATGCAATATCTTAAAATATACAAATATGAAGAATAAATCAAATATTATTCTGCTTCATTCATTAGTTTTGTTTTTTTCAATGAGTTGTTCAAAAAAAGACGAAACCTATGTTGATTTAAAAAAAACACCCGATAATGAATTATCAAAAATTTGCTTTCAAAATCTTTTTGACTCTGATACTGTAAAAAGTAATGAATTGTCATTTAAAATCCCAATAAAGAATTGTGGGAAAAATACAATAAAAAAGTTTAAAATTGTTACAACCTGTGATTGCACCTCTATCAGTAAAGCTCCGAAGGAGTTAAAAGCAAATGACACTTATAATTTAGAATTAAAAATTGATTTGAAAGGCGAAAAAGGGTATTACAAAAAACAAATTTTATTATATGGTACTTTCTTTCCATATGTTAAGTACATAAATTTTGAAGGATATAAAAAATAAAACTTCCTACAATAGCTAAGTTTTCGTTGCGTGCGAAGCACGAACAATGAAAACCCTGTTGAACGGAAGCTTCGGGAGCTTTTTTCAGCATTATGGGCTTATCGACGAAGGATTTTAAAGATATTGAAGAGACTTTCAGAAAGGTCTCTTTTTTTGTGACTAATATTGATGGTTTTTCTTGGTTTTATCGTGTTTTCCTTCACTTTTGGGCGTAAATTCCCTTACCCAAAATGCTAGATTTTAGGCGTTTCAAAGTTTTGGCTCATCCCCAAAAACCAACGTGGCGGACCGCGCAAATCGAACGTCGCAATCGTTACCAAATTCCCAACTTTGCAACAACTACATTTCGGCTGAAAAGCTTTGGGTGGAAGTTTTTCCTTGGGCTGAATGCCTAAATTCTGTTGCAGATTTTTAAGCTTCATCCGTTTCCACGTGCTGCTTAGAAAACCATAATGGCGGATTTTTACAAATCTTTTCGGTAAAATATGCATCGAAAAACGGCGGATAAACTCCTCATGGCTCAAAACCATCTGCTTTTTGACGCCTTTCTGCCGGTAATCCTTATAACTGAACGTTACATTTTCCGCATCAACTTTCCTGATTCTCTGGTTGCTGATCGCGATTTTGTGCGTGTATCTTCCCAAATATTCCACCACAGATTTCGGGCTGCCAAAGGGTTTTTTAGCGAAAACTACCCAAGGTTTTTCCCAAAGTTTTTGTCTGAGTTTTTCATAAGTTTCTGCTTCATTTTTTCGATTTTCAAATTGATTTTCATCATTTTCAGTCTGATTTTTATTACATTTTAATGATAACCGATCCTTCAGTTTCTCACAAAATTTTGCCCTGAAAACTTTGCTCAAAGCCTTTACAGGAAACAGAAATTTGCCATCCGAACGAATGTTTTTCCAACTTCCGTCTTGTGTAACTCCACCTCCCGGAACGATGCAGTGCAAATGCGGATGCAGACTCAGATCCTGTCCCCAAGTATGCAAAACAGCGATCATTCCCATTTTTAAACCTCGATTTTCACCAAAGGTTTGCAACGTTTCCCAAGCCGATTCAAATAAAATATCATACAATATTTTCGGAGCATGAAGTGCGGTTTTGTTCAGCACTTCCGGAACGGTAAAAACCACGTGAATTAAGCGAAGCGTATCACGAATACAATTAAAACGAATAATAAAAAATGAGTAAAATAAGGCACAGGAAGCAGTTCGGTTTCCCGGTTTTCCATCCATTTTTCACGGTTTTTGCCCTGACATTTCGGGCAGTGTCGGTTGCGGCAGGAGTTGTAGCTGATGCTTAGATTTCCGCATTCGTCACACGCATCGATATGTCCGCCCAAAGCCGATGTACG
>NZ_LSHB01000070.1 GCF_001643375.1 Chryseobacterium sp. FP211-J200 | reverse complement strand
TTATAATGCACTACGGGTTGAAAACACAATTTAAAGCAAGTTTCATCTAAAAAATTTAATTGAAAAAATTTAATCTGCCGACTTCAAATATCTCTTGACAATGGCCTTAATTTTTCTTATATTCGTTAAGAGATAACATAAGCCGATGATCTACGATTTAGAAAAAGAAAACAAGGAAATCCTTGCCCGATATAAAGACCTTATCAACAACACCTACCGGACGTTGGATGAGGAACAGAACAAGCTGATCAGAAAAGCCTTTGATATTGCTTTGGATGCACACAAGGATCAAAGGAGAAAAACCGGTGAGCCTTACATCTATCATCCGATCGAGGTTGCAAAGATCGTAGCGAATGAAGTTGGTCTTGGTGCGACAAGTATTGCCTGCGCCCTACTCCACGACGTTATCGAAGATTCTGAATACACTTACGAAGACCTCAATAAGATTTTCGGAAAAACCATTGCAGATATTGTCAGCGGATTGACAAAGATCTCTGTGATGAATCAACAAAATATATCGGTACAGTCCGAGAATTATAGAAAATTACTCCTAACACTTTCTGAGGATTTTCGTGTAATTCTAATAAAAATCGCGGACAGACTGCACAATATGCGGACGCTGGACAGCATGCATCCTGTAAAGCAGAAAAAAATAGCTTCGGAAACAGCTTATATCTACGCACCACTCGCTCATAGATTCGGACTTTATTCCATCAAATCAGAACTGGAAGATCTTTCATTAAAATACAACAATCCGGACGTTTACAATGAGATCCTAAGCAAATTGGAAACCGCCAAAGAAGGTCGTGAAAAATATGTGGAGGAATTCACCAAAGAAGTTTCCGAGCAATTGAAAGAGGAAAATCTCAACTTTACGATCAAAGGACGCGCAAAAGCCATTAGTTCCATTTACAGGAAAATGCAAAAGCAAAATGTGACCTTTGAAGAAGTTTATGATAATTATGCGATTCGAATCATCTATAAATCCGATCCAAGGAATGAAAAATTCCTGGCCTGGAAAATATATTCCATTGTAACCGATCTATACCAAAGTAATCCCTCGCGAATGCGTGACTGGATATCACAACCAAGATCAACAGGCTACGAAAGTCTCCATTTGACCGTAATGGGACCTGACAAAAAATGGATAGAAGTGCAGATCCGCTCTGAAAGGATGAACGAGATCGCAGAAAAAGGAGTTGCAGCACATTACAAATACAAAGAAGGCTACCGGAAAAATACCGATGATCAACGATTTGAGAATTGGGTAGCAGAGATTAGGGATGTTTTGGAACAGCAGCAAAACCTTTCTACGTCGGAACTTCTCGACAATATCAAACTGAATCTTTACTCAAAAGAGGTTTTCGTGTTCACACCAAAAGGAGAGATCAAGATTCTACCAACTGGTGCAACAGCTTTAGATTTTGCATTTTCTGTGCACTCAGATCTGGGCACAAAATGTCTTGGTGCAAAGATCAATGGAAAATTGGTCCCGATCAGTTATGTGCTTCAAAACGGAGATCAGATTGATATTCTTTCTTCGCAAAATCAAAAGCCAAAACCAGACTGGCTGGATTTCGTAGTGACCTCGAAAGCCAAATCGAAGATCAAGAACATCCTTAATTCTGAAAAAAATCTAAATACATCCGAAGGAAAAGAGATCCTACAAAGAAAAATGCGCCACGCCAAACTGAATTTCTCCGACGAAGAGATCAACGGCCTTCAGAAATCCCTGAATCTGAAAACGTCACAAGACCTTTTCCTTGGTTTCCAGAACGGTACTTTTGACATTGGTGATATCAAACGTTATGCGGACGGAAAAAGCATTCTCAGCAATCTTTTCCAACGCTTCAGAAAGACATCTTCCAAAGAGGAATATGTAGAAAAAATAGACTCCAACCTGGACATGATCGTATTTGGGAAGGATGAAGAAAAACTAAATTATTCTTTCGCAAAATGCTGCACGGTAATTCCTGGTGACAAGATCTTCGGATTCATCACCATATCGGACGGGATCAAAATCCATAACGATAGTTGTCCCAACGCGATCAACCTAAGAGCCAATTATGACTACAGAGTTTTGCAAGCGAAGTGGGTAAATGCGGAGAGTTTCAAAAATAGGGTCAAGATCGAGATCGAAGGTATTGACAGGATCGGAATGATCAACGACATCACGGCGGTCATCAGTGGATCGATGAATATGGACATGAAGAGCATGAGCATCTCTTCTAACGATGGGATCTTCACAGGGAACATCAATCTGGAAGTGAAGAACAAAAGTCAGCTCGAAGAAACTTTTAAACAACTGAAAAGCATCAATGGTGTTTCTAAAGTAAAAAGAACTTAATGATCTTATCCAAATATTTTCAGCAATTTATACATAACAGCAAAAGTTCCGGAATCGTTCTGATTGTCTGTGTTTTGGTTTCTTTACTAATTGCAAACAGTTCGTTATCATTGAGTTTTCAAAATTTTTTAGATTCGAAATTTGGATTTGAAGCTTTTCATCTCGATTATTCGGTTTCTGTTTGGATCAATGATGGATTGATGGCCATTTTCTTCCTATTGGTCGGCTTGGAAATCAAACGTGAATTGCTGGAAGGCGAATTGTCTGACATCAAAAAAGCGAGTCTTCCAATTTTCGCTGCCGTTGGCGGAATGCTGATTCCAGCGTTGATCTATTTTAGTTTTAATCACGATACAGATTATAAAAACGGTTGGGCAATCCCGATGGCTACGGACATTGCATTTTCTTTAGCTATAATTTCACTACTGGGTAAAAGCGTTCCTAATTCTCTTAAAATATTCCTAAGCGCTTTGGCGATTGTAGATGATTTAGGTGCGATTATAGTGATTGCATTGTTTTACACCGATCAAATTGATTGGCTGTCGTTGGGAATCTGCGGTGGCATTACGGTATTATTAATTATTTTAAATAAATCTGGGATTAAAAATTTAATATTTTATTTAATTCCAGGACTTTTTCTTTGGTACTTTATGCACCATTCCGGGATTCATGCTACGATTGCGGGTGTTATTCTGGCATTCACTATTCCAACCAATATTTCGGAAATAGAGATCTCGCCTTTAGAAAAATTAGAAGGAAAACTGCACATTCCTGTTAGTTTTGCCATCATGCCATTATTTGCATTGGCAAATACGAATATTACTTTTCAGAAGGAGATATTTGAAGGTTTTATCAACCCTTTAAGCATGGGAATTATTGGCGGATTATTAATCGGAAAGGTTCTAGGGATCAATTTATTTTCCTGGATGGCCATTAAATTTAAATGGGCAGAATTTCCTGCATATTCTGCATGGAAAGAGATGATCGGCGTGGGATTTCTCGCAGGGATCGGATTTACAATGTCGATTTTCGTTTCCCTTCTTGCGTTTCCTAATGAGATCGAGATCCAAAACGTAGCGAAGATCAGTATCTTGATAGCTTCGGTCCTGTCTGGAATTGTGGGTTATATCATATTGAGATCAAAGAAAAAACCTTCCAATTATTAGTTGAAAGGTTTGTAAGTATTAATCTCTTTTAGAAGCATTTTTCTTTTCTCTTTTAGCTTCCTTTTTTTCCTTTGGAGTTTTAAGAGGCTCTTTTTTTGTCGTTTTTTTAGCGTCTTGACTTTTTGCCATATTATTATATTTTATTGTTGATTGCTTTTAATGATTGTAAATATAATTGAATTTTATCGTTTACAGGGATTCAAATTATAAATTTATTATTTATCTAAAAGTTCCTTGATGACATTTTCCAAGATCTCTTGACCTTTTCCAGGTTCGTAAATCAGACCGTGATCACCTTCCTCTACGGCCCGGAAATCCCAATCTTTGCTGACATTCTTATTTTTCAAATAGATCGCTTCCACTTCTTTAAACGCGTAAACACTATCATCTTTAGAATTTAAGCTTATAATTTTCTTGCCTTGATCTAAATTATTAAAATTAATTTTGTCTAAAAGAACATTTGGATTAGGAACAATAGCGAAGAAACCTTTGAAAATATTTGGTTTTAAAGAAGCATAATAAAACGTTGCCGTTCCTCCATTTGACATTCCTCCGAGGACGATGTTGTTCTTATCGATGTGGAAATCCTTTCTTACTTGATCAATTGCAGTCAGTACATTATCAAAAGCTTCCTGCTGATTTACCCAACCGAAATCCTTCTTTCCAAATGGATAAACAACAATCGCATTGAGGTCCTCACCTACCGAGAAGATCGGCTCTTTTTGCACTAGGTAATTATCATAACTATACTTCTCAGAACTTGCAACGCCGCCATGTAAGTAAACAATGAGCTTGGACGGTTTTTTAAAGTCATAGTTTTGAGGAACAAAAACGACATAAGGCACATCTTGACCTTTCACTTTCGTGAAATATAATGCAAATCTGGTTTTTGGATCAAATGTTTTTTTATTAACTAATTTACTTCCATTCTCCTTAATAGAGGCATTCCATTCTTTATTAAGTTTATCTTCCTGTGCTTTTTTCTCGGTGACACTTAGCTTCATTCTACCAATGATATCGACCCATTCTTTTGTGCCGTGAAGTTTCACAAAAGCATTATCAGACTCTATGTAAGTTATTTCTTCAGCCTTACTTACCAACCCAATTTCTTGAGCTTGCGACAGCCAATCGATAGCCTTCTTATTATCATTGCAATAGGCTGCACTGCTCGCTGCTGCATACAGCACAAAAGGATTATTTTCTTTGATTCCTTCTGGTGTTTTGAATGCATCATTGAAATTACTTAAAGCTTCGCAAAAGTTCTTCTTTTGAATATTTTCTTGCGCCGAAGTCATCAATTTTTGATAATCTTGGGCACCGACGTAATCAAACATAAGCAAAGTAAGCATCCCAAACAGAGCTCTCCATGTGTTTTTTGAAATTGTTTTTATCATAGTTTTTTTTTAGTTTTTATCAAATTCATTGATTGTCCTCATCTCATCCCGCACGATCTTCTCCAGCTTCACTTTTTTGATGGCAAGGTTGAGTTCATTTCCCATGAGGACAAGGAAAACATTCACATTCACCCAGACCATGACCAAAATAATGGAACCAATAGAACCGTAAAGGACATTATAACGTGCAATATTCGCAACGTAGATTGCAAAGAAATAAGTTAATAGCACAAAGAGAATCGTTGTCAAAACAGCACCTGGAAAGGCTTCACGAATTCTTGTGATCTTTAGACAACCGACCCAATAAAATAAAGTAAGCAAGATGAAATAAAAGATCGGAAACGAGATAAAACTAATGATCTTCGTAAGGTTTTTGGTAAACCATGTGATATCGTAAGTTGGTGTATATAGCTTCAAAACAACCTCACTGTAATAGATCCCGAAAATCGAAAGACAAACAAGCGTCAAAAAACAGATCGTCACCAGCATCGCCAAAAGATATTCTTTCACAAAGGTTCGCGAGAGTTCTGTATTTCGATTAAATCCATTGATCAAAGTAAAACAGCCATTGGTCGCAAAAACGAAGGATAATAGAATGGTCAAGTTACTGATGGATTTCATATTCGGGATGATATTTTCCTGAATGTAAGTCGTAACATCGCTTTGCATATGAGAAGGAAAAACCCTTGGCATCAAAACTTCGAAGATATAAAACTGAAGTTTGTCGTAATGTGGCATAAACGGCAGAACCGACAAAAAGAACAAGATCATCGGAAATAGACTTAGGAAAAAGTTCCACGAAATACTCGCAGCCTGTCTTCCCAAAGGATTTTTGAAAATCGCATCAGAATAGATGGAGAACATTTTCCACAAAGAAATTCCCAAAACAGGAATATGGATCTCGTCGAAAAAGTTTTTGATATTCAGGAAAAAACGCTGTATTTTTTTTGCCATTCATTTATCTTTGCCGCACAAATATAGTAAATGCGTATTAATTTGATCTGCATCGGGAAGACGGATGACAAAGAAATCATCTCTCTCATCAAATATTATCTTCCCAGAATCCCAAAACATTGGAATTTTGAACTCATCGAAATGCCTGATATCAAGAATGCTAAAAACCTGACTCCAGACCAACTGAAAAAGGAAGAAGCCAAATTATTTTTAAATCAAATTGAATCCAATGAACTCGTGATTCTCTTGGACGAAAAAGGAAAACAGTTCACAAGCCGCGAATTCTCGGAGAAGATCGATTTTTGGTTGGGAAGCTCTGTGAAGAAAATTAATTTTCTGGTTGGTGGCGCCTATGGATTTTCAGAAGAGATCTACCAAAGAGCAAACGAGAAGATCTCTTTATCCAAAATGACATTTACACATCAAATGATCCGCTTATTTTTTGTGGAACAGATCTATCGTGCAGCTACGATCTTGCAAGGGAAACCTTATCACAATGATTAGATGATAGATGATAGATGATAGATGATAGATGATAGATGCAAAATTAATTCTTAAGTCTTTATTACTTAATCTTGATCCGTTAGTCCTGACTCTTAATTTAAAAACTTAAATTGTCTTTCTGTTCACCACTTTCTTGGCAAGATTGGCCAAAACACCACCCAAAAGGAAACCAACTGCAGCACCAAATGTTACATCAAAAGGATAATGGACACCAACGTAGATCCTACTGTAAGAAACAACAACCGCCCAGAAAATTAGAATGTATGGAAGGGCTTTATATTTTTTTCCAATCAAAATAGACAAAAAACTAACAAGAAAAAAGGAACTGGAAGCGTGTGCCGAATAAAAACCATATTTGCCGCCACAGATCACCATTCGCATTTTTTCCATCAATAATGGTTCATGACAAGGTCTCAATCTTTCTATGCCGTGCTTGAAAACACTTGCCAACTGGTCGGAAATCGTGATCCCAATGGCAATGAAAATCAAAACAAATAAAAGTTTCTTAAGGGGAACGCTTTTGTAAACCAAATAAAGCAAGATCACATAGAACGGGATCCAAAACCATTTTCCCGTAACCAGTAACCAAAAAGGATCAAAGGTGGAATTGCCTAATCCATTGAGGAAAAGAAGAAGCTCTTGGTCTTTTTCGATCAATCCGTTCATAAATATTATCGGCTTACTGGACCTTCGTGGGAATCGTCTTCGGAAAGATCGATTTTCTTAGGTGTGTCTTCGTTGATGAAAGTTTCGGTTTTCTTATCGGCCAAAGGATTATAATCCTGTGCGGACTGCTTTACCTTTTCGATCTCTTTTTTGATCTCGGAAACAGGATTGTCAGCTTCCTTCATGATCTCGGTTTTGATATCATCTACTGCGCCACGCATCTTACGCACGCCTTCGCCAAGACCTCTTGCAATCTCGGGTAATTTATCGGGTCCGAACAAAACAACGATTGCCAAGGCGATCATCAGCATTTCTCCAATACTCAATTCCATTTGACAAAATTAAGCAAAGATTTAGAAAAGTGATATACAGATCATTATTAAATTTATTATAAAATCAATAAAAGGAGAAATGTCATCTTTATGTCAAAAAGATTTCAGACATTTTACCGTAAATTTATGACCATTAAGAGTTTAGGAAAATGAAAAGACAAAAAGTACAGGCGCACAATTATTTCAAATTGATCACCCGCTGGTGCGAGCATCTTGCTCGTACAAAATACAACAAAAACAGACACCCAACCGTCTGTTTTTTTTATTAAATTTACCCAAACTAAACAACTACCAATGAAAACCAAAACCATCCTCTCCCTTCTTATCCTATCCTGTACTTTCATCTCCTGTGACAGAATCTCTGACAACTATTGGGAAAAGAAAGAACAGGAAAACCACACTTCGCCTTTTATGGGCCGGTGGGTGGGAACATACTACGGGACTGAAGCCGGGACTCTGGTCATCGAGGTCTCGAAAAGCGGAAACATCACAGGCACACTGGGAATGACAGAAGTCGATCTTGCCAGCTACGTCTATGACGATGGCACATTGCAGCCCGTCCTTTCAAATACGCTTACCTTCACACTTTATGGTAATCTTAGAGATAAAAAAGGCACCTGGAAAAACAAAGACAAACAAGGCGACTGGACACTTACCAAACAGTAAAATCTTATAAATAAGCCAAACGCACCCACAAACGATAAACTAAAACAGACACCTCCAATGTCTGTTTTTTTATTGAAATATTCCAAAACCTCAAAAACATATTAAGTTGAAGCCATGATGAATTAAGATTGATCAGTGATTCATTAAGTAATCTCTTTGATTCATTTAGTTAAAGCAATGATCTACTAAGTTGTTCTATTGATTCACTCAGTTATGCCGTTGATTCATTTAGTTAGGTCATCGATTCATTTAGTTGAGCCGTTGATTCACTTAGTTGAGGCAGATGCATCGATTTTGCTATAAGTCAGCAACTTGTGAAACCAACTAAACATATTTTTTTCGGAAATAAGTTGTTGTATTAGTAAATTTTTTCTAAATTCGATTCAAGAAACATAAACACTTCAACGATGAAAAAAAATTCTGTATCCCGGGAATACATCTTTCCCGATGCCGTCCTGAAACAAAAAGCCGACGAGTTTATCAATCTGATAGACCGTGATATCTTAGAATTTACAGACCGGGGTTATACGCCAGTTAAGAAAACCGAGTTTGCTAATGCACGCGATGCGGTGGACAATTTCCCTTCCGATGAACAGTTGGAAGCTATTAAAATAGAATTGACCGCCCAAAAAGATGCTGCAAGAAATGCCTTGGCCAAAACAATGCGTACCATTCTGAATATGGCTCAAAATGTCTATGGCCTAGCGAGTGCCAAGTACAAGGAATTTGGAGCATCGGACCTTGCCCGCCAGAGTGATGCCGAGTTGGTACGCAACGCAAGGATTATGACGGTAACTGCAGAAAAATACCTGTCAGACCTTGCCTCCGAAGGGCTGAGCGCCGACAAGATCACAACTCTCTCGACTCAACGGGACATTTTGGATCTCGCCATAGATGCGCAAGCCAAAGGCATCTCGGACCGGGATGTTGCTACCGAAGACCGAATAGAAACCCTTAATATTCTTTACAGATTGCTTACCAAATACGCTGGCATCGGACAAGACATTTTCTACGAAACCGACGAAGCTAAATATAATGACTATGTGATCTACGATACACCAAGTGGTGAACCGGAAGTTACACCGCCGTCTGTTGAATAACTATTGTTTTTTTAGTTAATATTAAATTGAAATCCTGCTGATTTTATAATTTGCAGGATTTTTCATTTTAATTTTCTAAAGAATATTACAGTTGTCATTCTGAAAGAATCTCTACAGTTTAGATTGACTTCGTCGAACTACTTGGTTAGGTTTTTTCAGAATGACAAATCGGGTGCTTTTTTATTAATAAATAATCAAATACAAAAAAGCCCTCAATCACTTGAGGGCTTTCATTATATATTTTTAAAGAAAATTATTCCACTATTTCAGCATTGCTGATAGAAGATTTTCCAGTGACTTTTTCTTCTTTTTTCTTACCTCTAAGGAAGTCATAGGCCGTAGCCGATGCAATGAAGATAGATGAATAGGTACCGAATCCAATACCGATCAATAGACAGAACATAAAGCCTCTCAAGTTATCTCCCCCGAAGATGAAGATCGCAAGGATCACCAAGATCGTCGTGAAAGAGGTATTGAAGGTTCTACCAATCGTACTAGAGATAGAGTCATCAAACAATCCTGCAAGCGTAATTGCTTTCTTCTCGCGTAGGTACTCTCTAATTCTATCGAAGATGATCACCGTATCATTGATGGAATATCCGATCACGGTAAGGATCGCCGCAATGAAATCCTGATTGATCTCCATATTGAACGGCATTACTTTGTAGAACAATGAGTAAACCCCAAGGATCACCACAGCATCGTGGAACAAACCAGCAACCGCTCCAAGAGAGAACTGCCATTTGTCGAATCTTACCAAGATATAGATGAAGATTCCCAATAGTGATGCAGCTACTGCCAAGATCCCGTGGGTCTTGATGTCATCTGCCACTGTAGGTCCAACTTTGGTGGAGGAAACAATTCCTGCATGACCTTTGTCCGCTGATTTGAAATCTGCAATACTCATTCCGGCAGGCAATTCAGATTTTAGACCTTCGTAGATTTTTTGCTCTACAGTTTGATCCGCTGCTAGAGACTCATCATCGATCAGATAATCGGTGGTGATCTTCAACTGAGAAGAGTTACCAAAAGTCTTAGCTTCTACGATATTGTTTTGACCATCTGCGGTCTTCATTAATTTACCAATGTTGGCTTCAACATTTTCCGCATCTACTGCTTTTTCAAATCTTACAACATAGTTACGTCCCCCTGTGAAGTCGATACCATACTTGAATCCATTAACTGCAATCGAAGCGATAGAGATCACCATCAAGATAGCAGAGAAATAATAAGCATATTTTCTTTTCCCGATGAAATCGACCCAAGTGTTTCTGAAAAGATTCTTAGTTGGTGCAGTCCATACAGAAAGAGATTTTCCTTTTTCCAGTCTGCTGAATATCATTACTCTAGATAACAATACAGAAGTGAACAATGTCATTACCAACCCGATCATCAACGTTACCGCAAACCCTTTGATAGGTCCCGTTCCGAAGATATAAAGGATCAATGCTGTAATGAAAGTCGTTGCGTGACCATCGATGATCGCAGAGATCGCATGTTTGAAACCATCTTTGTAAGCCTCAAGAATACTTTTCCCACGGAATAGCTCCTCTTTCGTTCTTTCGTAGATGATAACGTTCGCATCCACCGCCATTGCCATAGATAGTACAACCCCAGCAATACCAGGAAGTGTCAATGTTGCATCCAAAGAATCCATGATCCCGAAGATGTAGAACAAGTTGATCACCATCGCAATCACTGCGTAAACACCAGCACCACCGTAGTAGAAAATGATGTAAACAATGATCACTGCAAATGCAATAAGGAAAGACATCACCCCATCGTTGATAGATTCAGCTCCAAGAGATGGACCTACAACGTCTGCCTGTACGATCTTCGCACCTGCAGGCAATTTACCAGCACCTAGAACATCCACCAGATCTTTAGCCTCTTCTTGTGTAAAGTTTCCAGAGATCTGCGTTCTACCGTCAGGAATCACGTCGTTTACAGAAGGCGCTGTATAAACTCTGTTGTCCAAAGTTACCGCTACCACTTTTCCTTTGTTCTTCTCCGTCATTGTTTTCCAATCACGGGCACCTTGAGAATCCATCTGCATATCTACAACGATACGACCCAGCTGGTCATAGTTGATATTTGCAGATTCTACCGCACCGTCAACTGGCGCTTTCTGAGTAATGTTCCCACGGATCGCGTAAAGAACAAGACTGTTAGAAGTTGTAGATTCTGGTTTGTAACCCCACATGAACTGGGTGTATTTCAAGTTAACAGGTCTAGCTTTTGTAGCGATGGCGCTGTTAAGTAATTTATTGACGATTGCTGTGTCAGCTAATTTCACATTCGCAACAGCATTTCCAGGCGTACTGTTCAACTGGATCAAGTTCATCAAGTTGGTCGTTTTTTCAACACCTATTGAATCACCTTTGGTTTTAACCAATTGATCAAGCTGAGAAAAATATGGGACGACTTCTTGTCCTAACTGCACTTCCCAGAATTGAAGCTTTGCAGAGGTCTGAAGCATTTTTTTAACTTTATCGATATCTTTTGTACCAGGCATCTCTACCAAGATCCTTCCAGTTCCAGGAACTCTCTGAACGTTTGGTTGTGTTACACCCATCTTATCGATACGTGTTCTAAGAACTTCAAAAGCAGTTCCTACAGAGGCATCGATTTTCTTTCTTACAATATTCTTAACCTGATCATCCGGTGTGTTGAATTTGACCTCAGAAAGATTGGTGTTTCCGAAGATCTCAGGATCTGCAAGTTTCAGGCTGGTTCCTTTTTCTTGATTGACAGCATCAAACTGTGTGAAGAAATCCTCGATGTATTGTTTGCTCGAGTTTTTCTGCGCTTTGTCTGTTCTGTCAAGTGCTTCTATCAAAGTAGCATTTGTTGAGTAATTACTTAGATCATTCACCAAATCTCTCTGGTTGATCTCTAGCAATACGTTGATACCACCTTTAAGGTCCAATCCGAGTTTCATTTCTTTCTGTTTTGCAGACGTGTAATCCAGTTTTGTAAAACCTAGATTCAGGGTGTCTTTAGAAAGTCTTGCGAGCTCAGCCTGGTATTTCACTGAATTTTCACCTGCGATAGCTTTTGCTTCTTTTTCTATTTTGTTGGCATAGAAAGAAGGCAGAAGCTCATTAAGGCAAATTAATCCAAGAACGATGGCAACTAATGTAACGAGTCCTTTTCCTTGCATTTTCTTACGATATATATAAATTAAGTCGGCAAATATAATGATTTATAGCGGAAATAAGAATTTGAAAATGAGAAAAGTGCATTATAGTTTTTATAATGAAAACAAATACAACAATTCCTTAGAAAAATGAGTTAAAAATGAGCTTTTATTATTAATTAAATAATTTTAAAATGCTAAGGCATCAAATTTGGTAACTTATTTAATAATCTGAAAAATAAATAGTTATGCGAAAATTACTACTACTTCTTTCTTTTGCTTTTGCATCGGAAGTACATTCACAGCAGATCATTCTGGAGGAGTTTGCGACAGCTTCCAACCCAGTGGAAATTACAGCTTCACCAACCAATGACAATCGGCTATTTGTGGTGCAGCAATCCGGAACCGTCAGAATATTGAATACCAACGGAACATTTGAAGCCACTAATTTTCTTACAATCACCGATCGGGTGAACTTCAGTGGGGAAATGGGATTGTTAGGCTTGGCCTTTCATCCGGATTTTGCAACCAATCGTTACTTTTACGTTTATTACAACAGAGCGGGCAGAACAATTACGGTTTCTAGATTTACCGCCAACTCAGCCAATCCAAATACAGCCGATCCTGCTTCAGAAAAAATAATGATGTCGATTCCAAAGAATAATACCAATCACAATGGTGGAAGTATTCATTTTGGGGCGGATGGTTACCTTTATATCTCAACTGGCGATGGCGGTGGCAGCGGGGATCCTGATAACAATGGACAAAATAAAAACTCGCTTTTGGGGAAACTACTCAGAATCGATGTTAATTCCACTGCGGCATATGGGATTCCAACTACCAATCCTTTCGTAGGCATAGATGGCGCTGATGAAGTGTGGTCTTATGGACTTAGAAATGGCTGGAAATACTCTTTTGACAGAACCACAAATAATATTTGGATCGCGGATGTTGGCCAGAATCTAATCGAGGAGATCAACAGAGTTCCAGCAACCACGCCAGCAGTGAATTACGGCTGGAGATGTTATGAAGGTAACGACGTTTACAACGCTAATGGTTGCGCCAATGCTTCAACAATGACTTTTCCAGTTGTAGATTATGACCATTCTGGCGGAAAATGTTCTATTACAGGCGGCTATGTTTACAGAGGAGGTTTGTATTCTAATCTAGCTGGGAAATATATTTTTGCAGATTATTGTTCTCAGCAAATCGGGATTTTGGACAATACAACAATCAATTGGAGTTCCTCATTTACAGGGAACAATTTCACAACTTTTGGTGAAGACAACAGCAAACAACTTTATGTGGCTGCGCAGAATGGAAAGATCTTTAAAGTAAAAACTAATACACTGGCGGTTTCTGATATTGATAAAAGCCCCATTCAAATCACACCAATTCCTGCAAAAGATTTTATTTATTTGAAAAATGTGATTGATAAAAATCTCTCGGTAGAAATTTTGGACTTATCAGGTAGAGTCATTCTGAACACCAATGTTGCTGAAAATGATAAAAGTATTGATGTTACAAGTCTGAAGTCTGGAGATTATATCTTAATTTTGAAAAAAGATGACATCAAACTGATGAGTCAGAAAATTATTAAGGAATAATGACCTAGTTTTTAGTTACCTAGTAATCAGTTAAATAATTTCTATAAAAAAAAGCCTCTCAGAAATAACTCTGAAAGGCTTTTTGTTGGTATTAATTTGAATTAATTCTATTTTGTCCAGTTAACTCTCGTCGTTTTAACGTCGTGAGAATTAGTTCCGATCATGATATCGAAATCGCCGGACTCCCAGTCATATTTCAAATCATTATTAAAGAATTTGAGATCTTCCGGTGAGATCTTGAAAGTCACTTTTTTGCTTTCACCCGCTTTCAGGTAAACTTTCTCGAAGCCTTTCAATTCTTTAACAGGTCTTGTGATGCTTCCAACCACATCTCTGATGTAAAGCTGAACCACTTCTGCTCCATCATATTTTCCACTGTTGGTCAATGTTACAGAAGCTTCGATTGCTGTATTTCCTGTTGGTTTTGCATTGCTTACAGAAACATCAGAATATCCGAAAGTTGTGTAACTCAACCCAAATCCGAAAGGATAAAGTGGCGTTGTACATTCATCCAGATAATTGGAACGGAATTTCTCAAACGTACATTTTTCTGTATTTTCTACACTTAATGGTCGTCCTGTATTTTTCGCGTTGTAATAAAGTGGCACTTGCCCTACACTTCTTGGGAAGGTCATTGGCAATTTTGCTGAAGGATTCACTTTTCCGTAAAGAACATCGGAAACGGCGTATCCAGCCATACTTCCTGGGAACCAAACATTCAGGATAGCGTCTGCCAATTCAGATTCTTCCGTCAAAACCAACGGACGACCTGTGAATAGAACAAGCACGATCGGTTTACCAGTTTTCTTAAGTTCTCTTAACAATTTTTTTTGAGTTTCCGGGATTCCGATATCTGTTCTAGAGCTGGATTCACCGCTCATCTCGGCACTTTCTCCGATTGTTAAAACAATTACATCCGCCTGATTTGCAATGGCCAGCGCTTCTGTTCTGATTTGCTCAGCTGAACGGCTGTCACGACCTGCAGTTTTGTCAAACATCGTTGCTTTTTTCTCCATTTCTTCGGACTCGTAGATGTTACTTCCTTTGGCATAGATGAAATTGACATCCTTCCCGACAGTTTCCTTCAATCCTCTCAAAACTGAGATAGAATTGGCATGCTTTGCAGCGACACTCCAAGTTCCGGTCATATTCACGGCATTGTCCGCCAATGGACCGATCACTGCAACAGTTCCCGATTTTTTAAGCGGAAGAATCTGTTTGTCGTTCTTCATCAAAACCATTGATTGGGAAGAAATTGTTTTTGCTGCTTCCAAATGTTTCGGGCTGAAAACCTCTTTCTGCGCTCTTTTGGAATCTGTATATTTATAAGGATCATCAAAAAGGCCAAGGTCATATTTTGATTCAAGGATCCTTCTTGCAGCTTCTGTCACGGTTTGCTCGGAAACTTTCCCTTCTGTAATCGATTGTTTCAAAGTCTTTAAAAATCCTTCACCAACCATGTCCATATCTACACCAGCATTCATCGCCAAAGCAGAAACCTGCTGAAGGTCGCCCATTCCGTGTTCGATCATTTCATTGATGCCTGTATAATCTGTTACCACAAAACCTTTAAAGTTCCATTGTTTTCTTAGGACATCTGTCATCAGCCATTTGTT
Source organism: Chryseobacterium sp. FP211-J200 (assembly GCF_001643375.1). Classification (GTDB taxonomy): domain Bacteria; phylum Bacteroidota; class Bacteroidia; order Flavobacteriales; family Weeksellaceae; genus Epilithonimonas; species Epilithonimonas ginsengisoli. Next base: position 10,589 of record NZ_LSHB01000070.1, on the reverse strand, counting down.
CCCCGTCGCCGGAATCCCATCCACTTCGTTAAAAGAAGCCATAACAGAAGCTGCCCCAGCATCTACAGCAGCTTTATAAGGTGGGAAATAGGTGTTGTACATCTGAACGTGGCTCATATCCACTGTGTTGTAATCTCTACCAGCTTCTGCCGCGCCATAAAGTGCAAAGTGTTTCACACAAGCCAACATGGTGTTTTTCTTGGAAAGGTCATCACCTTGGTAACCGTAAACCATTGCTTTTGCAATTTGGCTGCCTAAGTATGGATCTTCACCCGAACCTTCGGAAACCCTTCCCCATCTTGGATCTCTTGAAACATCTACCATAGGGGAAAATGTCCAGTTGATACCATCAGCAGTCGATTCCTGAGCAGCTATCTGAGCTGACCTTTGGATCAGATCCATATCCCAAGATGATGCTAGACCTAATGGAATTGGAAAAGATGTTTCGTAACCATGGATCACATCCATCCCGAAGATCATCGGAATCTTCAGTCGGCTTTTTTCTACAGCTACTTTCTGAACAGCACGGATCTTATCAACTCCTTTTATATTGAAAAGTCCACCTACCAATCCTTGTTCTATTTTCTTTCCGATATCCGAATTCTGAGTTTGTCCGGTTGTAAAATCTCCTGAGGAAGGCAAGTTTAACTGCCCGATCTTTTCGTCCAAGGTCATTTTGGAGATCAAATTATCTATGAAAGCTTTTTTCTTGGATTGATAATTTGAAGATTGGTAAGACTGAACAGGTTTTGATATAATATCCTGCGCCAAAAAATACGGCGACAAGGCCAACGCAGCTAGAATTACAAACTTTTTCATATGTAAATTTTTAATTTTTTTTAAAGTCTTGTGGAATCGTCAAATGATGGTTAGTTCTTATTTGAAATATTTACCAATGACGATTTCATCTATATATTTAATTTTTCTAATTTTTAATTTTTCTCAAAGATAACATCCATTCGTATAATGCCGAATCAGAATAAGTAGAATCCCACGAATTGTGATTGTCATTTGGGAAAATCGTCAATTCTGCTTTTGGATTGATCGGATGTAATTTCTGATAGAAGTTGAATGCGTTTTCCGGGAGAACGATATCATCCATTCCGCCGTGAAATAATTTGATGTTAAGGTCTTTGTAATTGTGAATATTGGCCCACATCACTCGGTCTGTAGGTGCACAAACAGCTGCAACTGCTGCAAACATTTCGGGATGTTCGCCAGCCAATTTTAAAGTTCCCCAACCACCCATTGAAAGTCCGGTAAGATAAATTCTCTCTTTATCTATTTTGTACTTTTCCGAGATTTCTTTGATGAGGAAATAGATTGCATCTGTATCCCACCAAGTATTTTCCGGGCATTGCGGTGCTAAAATCGCAACTGGTTCCTTAATCAAACTCTTATAGGTAAAAGGACTGTGATTTTTGACAATCTCAAGATCTTTTCCTCTTTCTCCAGAACCGTGAAGAAAAACGATCAATGGGATTTTTGATTTTACGTCTTTCGGAATATCCAGAATGTAGGATAGTTTTTTCTGGATCTTGACCTCTTTATTGAATTCGGATCGGATCTCTTGCGCAGGTGCAAAAGATGAAAATCCAATCAGCAATAAAATGATGTTTCTTAATTTCATATGTTTAATTTTCAAAAACATGGTTCGAAGTTTAAAACTTCAATTTGTGTTTGAATGTTGTTTGAACTGTAAATCCCTAGCCCCGATTGCAACGGAAATCCTTTTTTTGCAAAAAAAAGATTGTAGTGGAAAGCGGGAAACAGCTCCAAAAAATATTTTAATAGATACTGTTCGACGTAGTCAAATAGCTTATAAAAACATTTATTGTCCCAAAATGGTACAATAAAATTTAGTTTTTAAAGATAAGACTTTTTGGTTATTGGATCTTATGTTCCGTGGACTTAAATCCGATTTTTTTGAGTCCGCTTCTAATTTCTGGTGCATTCATGAACAGATCCCAAAGCAATCCTGAACGATAGTTCTCGATCATTGGTGAAATAGTTCCCTGATCGATAGCGAGATATCGTGGCGTTGTCCAGTCATCAAAATTGATGGAAGTGGCGTCGTATGGTCCAGCTTGACCTATGAAATCTGGTTTTTCTTCGTAGAGAAATCTCATAAAAGCGGTTGATTCTTTCGGTGTGTAAGGCATGGAACTGAGTGCTGCCGTTGGTGTGATGACCCCCAGATCTTCCTTCATCGGTTGATGGGCCGCGTAACCTACTGAGCCATCTTTGTTCCTTGTGTAACCAGCCGTGAGTCCCCAATATTTTTCTGAATAGCCTTTATATTTCAATGGATTTTCCAAGCAATATTTGTAGTCGATCAAGACGTGATTTCTGTTCATATCCCAATAGCTTTTTACATATGTATCGGAAAGACCTCTTGGATCTAAACCCAAATAGGAATACTGTGACCAGAATAATGGCCCGCCAAATTCCTCGGCATAATTGTGTTTAACGTAAAGTGGCAATCCATATTTTGTGCGGTCTGTAGTGTAAGTTCCGTTTCTACTCCAGCCCTTGTTGTAGGACTCGGAATCGATGGAATACTCTGGTGATGCAGCTGCTAAAACATAGGTGATCAAACATTCGTTGTAACCTTGAAGTGGAAAGTTCATTTCCCAACCGTACGATGGTGACCAGTGCCAGTAGAGGACTTTTTCGCCATCTTTTGTGTACCAGTTCCATTCTACACCTTTCCAAAGTTTGTCCATTTTTGCTGCAAGTGCTTTTTCCTCGGCATTTCCATTTTTGAAATATTCGCGGACGCAGATGATGCCCTGTGTCAAAAATGCGGTTTCTACAAGATCGCCTCCGTTATCTTTCTTACCGAAAGGAACTACTTTGCCAGTTTCTCCGTTGATCCAATGCGGCCACGCGCCGTGGAATCGGTCTGCTTTTTCTAGAAAATCTGCGATGTGCGTCAATCTTTTGACCGCTTCTTTTCTTGGAATAAATTTTCTATCGACACCAACCAAGATCGTCATCAATCCGAAACCTGATCCGCCGGTTGTGATGACATGTTTGTCATTGTCCGGATAAATATCGTCCTCGTGGTAGCGCTCTCTTCCCAACATGGAATTTGGTTCTGCGAAGTCCCAAAAATATTTGAGTGCATCGCTTTGGACTTTGTCCATGAGTTGGTTGTCTGTCAATTGATCATTAACAGGATGTTTTGACTCGGATTTTAACTTTTGATTTGTTGTGCAGGAAACTAATCCTAAAGATGACAAAAATATTCCTGTGATAATTTTTTTCATAAATAGATTATTTTTCAAATTTAAAATAAAAGAAGAGGAGGATAAAATCCTCCTCTTCTTAATTATCATAGTCTTGGACTAGTAAAAAGGGTTCTGAGCAGAACGTCCTTTTGCCTCGGTGATAAAAGTCTGAGGTAAAGGGAAGACTTCGTGTTTTCCAACGATAAAAGTTTTACCATTGGCCGCCATTGCTGATTGGGCCTGACCAGTTCTGACAAGGTCAAACCATCTATCATGTTCAAAAGCTAACTCTAATCGCCTCTCTTTCCAGATCGCAATTCTAACATCAGATTGAGAAGAAGCAGTCGTATCATTGATATTTGCTCTTTCTCTTACCTGATTAAGTAATGGAATAGCTGCGGAAGTTTGCCCTAACTCATTAAGAGCTTCTGCTTTTATTAATAGAACCTCTGCAAATCTCAGATATCTGATATTGGTATCGGTAGAAGATTGTGTAGTATAAGCAGAAGAATAGGCTTTATAATTGTAATAGTCATTATCGGCATCATTCCCTACGACTCTACCATCATAAAGAGTCATCCCTTTACGAATAATGGTTGCATCTCTTCTTTCTGTATCACCTTCTGCCGTAAAGGCATCATACAAGTTTTGAGTCGGCGTATTGAAACCCCAGCCCCAACCGCCGGTACCTCTAGCTCCTTGTACCTGGGTATACTGTTGAATTCCTTTTCCTTTTTCATTACCAGAACCTTGAATCTCGAAAATTGATTCTGCATTATTTTCTCCAGACAACTTATAGATATCGAGAAAATTAGGTGTTAAAGAATAGCCAGTTACCAGATTACACTGATCTACAGCCAACTGCCATTTCTTTTCATAAAGATAAACCTTTGCAAGCAAAGCGTGTGCGGCGCCTTTAGTAGCGCGGCCAACATCTGCAGCACCGTATTCTGATTTGTTTGGAAGAGCATCAGCAGCTTCTAATAGATCTTTTTCTATAAAAGCATAAATTTCTTCTTTATTTCTTCTTGTCAATTGCATTGTAACATCTGCTTCATTTCCTAAAACTGGAACATGATCGACTAAAGGAACATCTCCAAACGATCTTACCAAAGTAAAGTACATGAACGCACGTAGGAATTTAGCTTCCCCAGCTAACCTATTTCTCAGATTTTCATCTGCATTTGTAAGTTGAGGCAGATATTGTAAAGCTTGATTACATCTATTGATCCCTTGGTAGTTTGATGAAAATAAACTTTCAAAAGAAGGTGTAGAAGGTGTAAAGGTCAACGCATCTAAAATATCTTTGTCCGATCCAGTATCACCTGGTGTACTACCCTTATCCGCATCATCAGATGTGATAGAAGTAACACCGATCCATGAGAAAGTACTCATATCCCAATCCAAAAATTTGGCATAGATGGAATTAACAAAGCTTGTTGCGCCTTCATTGTTATTATAAAGTGAAAGGTCTTCCGCACTTACTTGCTCAGTCGGTGCAACATCTATAAAATCTTCGCTGCAGCTTTGGCTAAATAATCCTGTAAGAACAAGTGCTGATATTATTATATATTTCTTTTTCATTTTCTTAAAAATTAACGTTTAAACCAAATACAAAACTTCTAAGCGCTGGATAAGAATCTAATTCGACTCCAGTTGAACCATACGGATCCCCATCGCCATTAAGCTCAGAAGTATAACCTGAATATTTCGTAAAAATAACTGGATTAATTGCGCTGACATAAAACCTTACAGATTTCACATAATCCACCACATCTCTGAAAGTATATCCAACAGAAATGTTATTAATCCTAAAATAATCTCCTTTCTCTAAGAAGAACGTAGAAGCAATCGGAATGGACGTGTAAGGTTTTGGATTACCTGCATTGGTATTTGAAGTGGTCCAGAAATCATTAGCTACAGAGGCTTCAATATTTTCTCCAGAAATTCTTTGCGCTTTTTTACCGTTATAAACACTGAAACCAAAAGCACCGTAACCACTAAGATTGAAATCAAAGTTTTTATAATTCATAGAAATATTTAGACCCATTGTAGACTTAGGTATATAAGAATCAAAATATTTTCTATCATCTGCATCCGCAGAACCTGTTACACCATCATTATCAAAGTCTTTGTATTTGATATTCCCATCAGCATCATACCCGTCAGCTTCCCATAGGTAAAAACTACCTAATGCATGACCAACGGTTGACCTATTGAACAACTTGGTCCATTGTCCATTACCCAGACTACCACCATTTTTTGCTGAAATATTGGAATCATTGACTCTTGTAAGCTCATTATTATTAAATGAGTAATTTGCACCAATAGAGTAAGAGAAATCTTCTCCAACTTTGTCAGCCCATGTAAGGGATGCTTCTAAACCTTTATTTGTTACAGAACCCACGTGTGAAGAAAACTCAACATTTTGTCCAGACGTAATAAAATTTGTTACAGGCAAGATCAAATTGGTTGTTTTTCTGTCATAAACATCAAAAGTTCCTGTTAGACGATTATTAAGAACTCCGAAGTCTAGTCCTAAAGACGATTCTTCTGTAATCTCCCAACCTAACGTTGGGTCTAATCCTTTGTTAATTGTTACACCATTGCTTACAGGATTACCTCCAAACGCATAGTTATATGAAGTACCAGAAGAAATAGGCAAGTAACTTAAGGGAACATTTTGATTTCCTAATCTACCCCAACCTCCTCTTAATTTCAACAAATTGAAGAAACCATCTTTCAAGAAAGATTCTTCAGAGATAATCCAACCTGCTCCAAAAGATGGAAATGTCCCCCACTTATTTCCTTCAGCAAATTGCGATGAACCATCTCTCCTAACTGTTGCGCTTATGAGATAACGATTCATCAATTTATATTGTGCTCTTGCAAAATAAGAAAGTGTTGTATTTCTATTACCTTGCGTAGAGTTGAGAGCAACAATATCATTAATGTAATTTTGTCCATCTAAATTCCAATAATTCGATACATATCCCAAATTTTTTCTAGCAACAACTGTCCCATCGACACCACTTTTAACAGATGCCTCCGTACCAATCATTGCGTCAATATTATGATTCCCAAAAGTTCTATTATAGTTTAAAACATTTGATAGCAACCAGTTGTAATAATCATTTTTTGTATTAGTCAAGGTATTTCTTGCACTATCAGTATATTGTGTAGCCAAACGATTAGGATCCCCCGCAAGGAAAATACCTAAGCCGTCACTGAAGTTGTAGGATTTGAAGTTCGAGTACTCACCATTGAAATTAGAAGTAAATTTCAAACCCTTCATAATCTCAACATCCAACTTTAACATACCTTGCATCAGCATGGTTTTGTTCTTTTCGTTATTAAAGTCTAATTGACTTACAGGGTTTCCAACATTATTAAATCGAGAGCCCGACATTGCATAATTTCCGTTGGCATCGATAAATGGAATTCCATATTGACCAGATGGATAACGGACAGGAACCAATGGCGATTGCTTATAAGCATTCGTAAAAGCACTCAAAGGTTTAGGTGTTACATTGGTAAAGGAAACATTTAAATTCTGAGATAAAGTAATTCTCTTGGAAAGCTTAAATTCATTATTTGTTCTGAAGGTAGTCCTGTTATAGTCGGTTCCTTTTAAAATTGACTGTTCATCATAATTATTTAAACTAAAGAAATATTTTGCGCTTTCTGATGAACCAGAAACCGAGAGATTGTGCTGATTATAAATCCCTGTTCTAGTAATTTCCTTGAACCAATCAGTATTATACGGCTGATTTGTGGAAAAATATCGACCCGGCGTGGCTAAGTAACTGTTCGCAATATTATTATAATTAACAAACTCTTGAGCGTTTGCCATTTTCACCTTTTTCAATGGATTTCTAATCCCTATCAAGCCATCATATTCCACACTGAGTTTTCCTTTTCCAGATTTTGTTGTGATAATAATAACTCCATTCGCAGCTCGATTTCCATAGATTGCAAGGGCAGCAGCATCTTTCAAGATATCATACGACAGGATGTCATTGGAGTTGATATTATTAATGTTATTTGTAAACATTCCATCTACAACAAAGAGCGGTTCCCTTCCACCTGTCACCGTTCCAAGACCTCTTACCATTACAGTTGGTGTAGAACCTGGCATATCAGAAGCAGTTACTTGTACACCAGCTGCCTTTCCTTGTATAGCTTGTGAAGCATTCAAAACTTTGGTTTTCGAAACTTCATCAGCTCCAATAGAACTAATAGCAGTAGTATTATCTACCTTTTTCCTCGTACCATATCCGATCACAACTACCTCCTCAATCTTACTTTCTTTCGCAGTAGTATCCTGTGTGGATTGTGCATGTAAATCACCGCCGAAGTACAAAGCAGCAATCAACAATGGTAATTTCACATAATTTTTTCTCATAATGTTCTTATGTATTATTTTCTTACACCGAATATAAATATTTTTCTTAACTCAATGTTAATTATTATTAATAAAAATTAACATACTGATAACCATATAAACACAGCACAAAATCAAACAATACAGTTGATCGGAAGCCAATCAAAAAATCCCCATTTTTTGGCTCAATATTTGTGTTTTTAAAAATTCTGAGGCTTTATTGTTTCAAAATGAGCCAATAACAAATCACTAACCAAACGAAAAAAATTAACATAAAATATTAAAATTATGAACACCAACAGACTTTCAAACCAAATGCAGGAAGCACTGATAAAACAGATGACAAAAGAAGCGCACGCATCACAAATTTTCCTTTCTTACGGATGTTGGGCAGACGTCAAAGGTTATGGCGGAATCGCTAACTTCCTTTATCGTCACTCGCAAGAAGAAAGAAATCACATGATCAAGTTTATGCGTTACATACTGGACAGAGGTGGCGAAGCAAGAGTGGAAGCCATTCCTCCACCACCGGAAAACCCACAAAACCTAACAGATGCTTTCAACAAAGTTTTTGAACACGAAGTTGACAATACAACTGCGATCTATGAAATAGTAAACCTTTCCTTCGAAGAGAAAGATTGGGCAACATGGAATTTTATGCAATGGTTTGTCAAAGAACAGATCGAGGAAGAAAAATTAGCACTTGAGTTGATTGATAAATTGAAAATTGCGGGCGGAGACAGTGCAACAGATGAATCTCTATTCACGTTGGACAAAGCTTTAGAGGCAGCACCAGATGGGGTTTCACTACCAGAAGAAGCAACGGCTGAAAATCCTTCGTAACAACAAATTAAATATCACTAACTTTGATCTCCGTTTTTTACGGAGATTTTTTTATTAATTAAAATTAACATAAAATGGCAGATATAGTAGAAACCAACCACAATAATCCGGAAGAATTTTACAAATCACTGAAAGAAAAACTTGAAAGTCAGCACAACTTTCCGGAAGAATATCTTTTCAAATTCATCGTACCGGGAGATTCAGAAAAAATCACTGAGATCTTAAGAGTTTTTGACGGACTGAAATATACTTTATCCAATAGAGAAAGTTCCAAAGGAAAATACACGTCCGTTTCTTTGCAATGCTTTGTGATGGATGCTGATCAGGTAATCGACATCTATCAAAAAGTGGCGAAAATAGAAAACGTGATGATGCTTTAATTATCAATGGTAAATGATGATAGATAAATGATTCTTGGGGGTGGCTTAAAACTTGTATTTTAACCATCAGTATTTTAAAATTTCAAGTTATGAAAAAAGCATTTTTCAGAGTTCTGAACAACATCAACAAAGCAATATTACCAAAATACAGCAAAAGAGATTTTACATCATTAAATAAATTTCAAAAACTTATTTTCGGTTACCGATATAAAGTTTTGCTAAATTCATTAGATTAAATCATCAAAAATTAAAACATAAAAAAAGCGTTCAAAACTAATTTGAACGCTTTTTTTTATAATTAATTCAATTAAGAATTCTCAAGAATATAACTGAACATTAGTGGTGCACAGATTGTCGCATCACTTTCCACGATGAATTTCGGTGTGTTGATATCCAATTTCCCCCAAGTGATCTTCTCATTCGGAACCGCTCCGGAATATGAACCGTAAGAGGTTGTAGAATCAGAGATTTGGCAGAAATAACTCCAGAAAGGAATATCGTGCATTTCCATATCCTGATACAACATCGGAACCACACAAATTGGGAAATCACCGGCAATCCCACCTCCAACTTGGAAGAATCCGACACCTTTTCCTCCAGAATTTTTCGGGTACCAATCAGCCAGATAAGCCATATACTCGATTCCAGATTTCATAGTTGAGAACTTCAGATCGCCTTTGATACAATAAGAGGTAAAAATATTTCCCATTGTAGAATCTTCCCAACCTGGAACCACAATCGGCAAGTTTTTCTCCGCCGCAGCGATCATCCAGGAATTTTCTCTCGGGATCTCGTAATACTGTTCAAGAACACCTGACAAGATCATTTTATACATATATTCGTGCGGGAAATATCTTTCTCCTTTTTCGTCTGCATCTTTCCAGATCTCGTAGATATGTTTCTGCAATCTTCGGAACGCTTCTTCTTCCGGGATACAAGTGTCAGTTACCCTATTCAAGCCTCTTTCCAAAAGTCCCCACTCTTCCTGAGGCGTCAGATCTCTATAGTTAGGAACTCTTTCGTAATGTGTGTGTGCTACGAGGTTCATCAGATCTTCCTCCAAGTTTGCACCTGTACAAGAAATGAAATCCACTTTCCCCTGACGGATCATCTCAGCAAGAATTTTCCCCAATTCAGCAGTTGACATTGCACCAGCAAGCGTGATCATCATTTTTCCGCCATCTTTTAGGTGGGCAACGTAACCCTTGGACGCATCTACCAACGCCGCAGCATTGAAATGCAGATAATATTTTTCTATGAACTCAGTAATCGGTTTGCTCATTTTGTTTAAGATTTTTGCAAAGATAAGGATTTGTTTGGATGGTGGAAGTTGGAAGCTGGATGATTTCATTAATAGATTGTCAGTCTGAGGTTCTCGAAGACCAAGAAAAATTCAAAAATCGTTAGATTTTTTCAATCTAAAATTTCTTGATTAGAAAGCCTTAATCAATTTGGGCAGCCATTTCCGCCTTCCGTTACCAAACCTAACGAAGTGGTTCGTCGATTCAAAAAAAAAAAATAAGAAATTGAGATAAGTCGGGCTGCAAGTTTCAGTATAAATTCAACTTTTGTCATTAAAAAATAGTTTATAACATTTGATTAGTGATTTTCAGGATGACGCTCTCGAAGCCAACTATTCTTTCAATAACGTCTTAATTATTAAGAAAAGCCGTAGTGCATAATAAAAAAGGTTAATCATAATACGAAAATTTCGTATATTGTATTGACTATCAATCTAATACGTTATGA
>NZ_LSHB01000069.1 GCF_001643375.1 Chryseobacterium sp. FP211-J200 | reverse complement strand
ACAGCACCAGAGACGATGACTTTTAATTGTAAGAATTTGTTTATTAATGTTGCAGAAAGCATGACTTCTACTATTGGAAACAATCAAAGTACTTCTGTTGGTGAAAACCAAATCAACTCTGTGGGTATGAACCAGACTGAAAGTATTGGTGCTTTAAAAAACGTTTCTGTGGGGGCGAACTATATGACCAATGTTGTAGGAAGTTTGATGGAATTTGTAAAAGGAAATCGAGATTCTAAAGCAAAGGAAGTAAAAGAACAAACAAAAACAAGACAGATTGTTTCCGAAGAAAATAATCATATACATTCTAAAGATACATTTAATAATAATAGCGGTGAAAACTCTAAAATGCATTAATTATGTCGATAATCAGAATCACGGAGGGAACTCACACTACAGAAATCGAGGGAAGTTGGACAGTTTTTACTGATAAATTTGATGCGTATGCAGGACAATTCAGTCATTTTACATCAGAGGCAGGAACTAATTTTGGAATCCCCGATGCAACACCTAAAGTTTCGGATGATGCTTTTATACCAGTCATTACTCCAATAAATGATGATGATTTATTCAAATCATACAAAATAGTTATTAATAAAAATGAAGAATGGACTTTTGATGATAAAATTGATACAAATTTAAGAAACCAAAAATCACATGAGATAAACTTTATTTCGGATAGCCAAATAGTAAGAATCAAGTTTAAAGCAGAAAAAGGGAGCTCCAATGCAAATGATAGTGATGGCGGTAATCTGAAAATCTGGTATTTTAGTGATGAAGGAAAGGGAAATTCTTCAGATTATAAAATAATTGAAGATATAAAATATGGTGATACATTTTTTGTAGATTGGGACAAAAGGAAAAATATTTTTCAATTACAATTTTATGCAGATGATAACGATTGGTATTTTGATGGTGAAGTGAAAAATGTATATTGTGGTGCAATAAAATTAAAAGGTTCAAAAGTTGGTAAAAGACTAACGTCAAATATTGAAGAATCATTAGTTGCAAGTATTTCGCAACAATTACCGGGAACACATACATCTAATTTTCCCGAAGAATCCTTTAAAGTAGCTAACCTATATCAAAACCCTCATGGAATGTGTTTTGCTATCACAATGAAAAGAGTAGAAAAAGCATATTTTGATGAATGGAATATCACTGATGCTATAATTGTAAATACAAAACATGAAGATTATCGATTTTCAGGGACAATAATTCCTACTATTGAAGATAAATATTTTGGTTATGGAGTTGGCGGTGCATTATCTAAAAATGGCTATGGTAACTTGGTACCACCCAAAGATATTTGGGAAGGGAAATTAGAAGAAGGCGCAATGATCCAGTATTGGAATGACTATAATGAAATCGGTTGGACATTATTAAAAGAAGAAATTAAAAATGCTCTTCGTGGAAAAAACGCTCCAAACTTTGATGGTGGACATTCTGTTATTTTTAAATCATATATTTATGATAATTCCGGTAATATAATTGGTATAAAATATTATGATTATGCTGGTATACATAGAGAATTTTCTCTCGGAGACAAAGCAAAGAAAATAATGATGGGCACTAATTTAAAAGACAAAAAATAATATGAAAGCCTTATTTTTATTACTTATGTTAACATTCTGTTTTACTAATTGTGAAACTAAGAAAAATGATAAAATAACACATAAAAAAACAGATACAACTGAAATAAAAAGTGATAGTATTGTTTTAAGGGAATATAAAATTGAAGAGTTACAGAAAGAAGTTCCTAAAATAAATCTGAGTAAAAAGGATTCTGTTAATAAGACATTCAACATTCTCATAAAAGGAAGCAAAAACTATTCTTCTCTAAACAAAAGCAAAATATTTTATTGTGTTTATCCCGTACTAAATAAATTATATTTTTTGGATAAGATAAAAAAAGGAATAACAATAAAAACAGAAAATAACCTTGAAATTTCTGAAATTTATTACGAAAATAAATTTACAGCTGAAGAAGTATTTGAAAACTTAAAAAAACAACTAACAGACAAAAATAACGAATTTGAAAAAGGTAATTATTTCTTTGACTATTTTAAAAGAGGTACCGTCTACATATTAGAAGATAATAAAATTATTTCAATCATTTACAACCCCTTTACATATCCCAAAACAGATAAAACTATAGATTTATTTTTATCGAATAATGATAATAATAATAAATTTAAGTTTATTATCAGAACTTACATGATTGGTTCATATGAGCAAATAAAATAAACTATTTTAAATTCGTCCACAATTATCAAGACCTACCTTACATCATTGGCGGAATGTTTCATGGTTGAGTTGATCTGGGAGGATTTGCAGACAACCGTGTAAAATCTATCATGACCCGAAGCGGACATAAAGTGGTTTTCACAGAAGATGAAAGTATTATTATTACCGATAGATCGGGTAATGAAATTCATCTGGATACAACGGGAAGTAATATTAATATCACTGCTCCGGAAACGATGACGCTGAACTGTAAGAATATGTTTATTAATGTGGGTGAAAACATGACTTCTACAATTGGAAGTAATCAAAGTACAACAGTTGGTCAAAATCAAACTAATTCTGTAGGTATGAATCAAACAGAAAGCGTGGGAATGATGAAAAATCTTTCAGTTGGTGCTAGTTTTATGACCAATGTTGTAGGTAATTTAATAGAATTTGTGAAAGGAAATAGGGAATCTAAAGCGAAAGAAGTAAAAGAGCAATCAAAGATGCGACAGATTATATCACAGGAAAACAACGACATCCACTCCAAAAAAACGTTCAATAATAATAGTGGTGAAAACTCTAAAATACATTAGGAAATGTCTATAATAAGAATAACGGAAGGAGAGCACACAACCGAGATTGAAGGAGGTTGGACTGTTTTTACCGATGAATTTGAGGCTTATGCTGGACAAAACAGCCATTTCACAGCAGCAAGTGGAACTTTAATCGGGAATCCTGAAACTGCACCTGCAGAAGTTTCAGATAATGCATATATTCCAGTTGTCATTATTGATGAATCTGTGGATACTTTTTATACTGTCGAGACTTCAAAAAGCACTTGGACCTTAAGCAAACTTATAGAAGAATCTCTTCAAAAACCTTTGGTGAATTTGTTGAAATTCAAAACTACCGATAAAATTATTCCTATCAATTTTGATGTGAAAAAAGGAAATCCAAATGCCAATGATTCAGATGGCGGAAACATTACGGCAATTTCTTTTAATAGTAAAGGAGAGAATCTCGGTAAAATTATTTTTGAAAATTTAAAATATGGTGACCGTTTTGTGTTTAAATGGGACAGAACCAAAGACCTTGCACAAATAGACTTTTATGCTGATGATAACGATGATTTTTTTGATGGAGGTGTGGAAAATGTGTTTTGTGGTGCTGTGAAATTGTATAAAGAAAATTGTCAAATTTGTGGCGATTGGTTAAGTATTCTTCCTATTATTCCAAAATCTCAACATATTAATTGGAATTCTGCTTATCCAGGAGAAGGTGATAAATGTTATAAATTAGGAGTACTTCAATTAAAGAATTTTAAGTTTTCTCCTTTAGGAAAACAATATCAGATTGCAAAAGAAATTAATCATATCCAAACTTTTTATCCAGAAGAATTAAAAAAAGCGGTCGATTATATGAAGAAGGCATTACAAGAAAGCACACCAATACTTTGTGGAGTTGATGATAGTCCTGGGACTCCAAACAGAGATACTATTACAGATCATTTTATAATAATCGTTGGTATGGGAGAAGACTCTAAAGGTAAATTCTTCTATTTTTATGACAATGCAAGTGGTGATTCAGATATTGGTGCTTCTTTAGAAAATAAATTATATTGTAAATGTAAAGAAAATAAAATTGAAGGTGAAGGTGATATAAGAAACGGATATATACAAAATACTCCTAATAAAAAATATACTCTTGCAAGAGTAATAGAATCTATAAAAATAAAATAATGAAATTTATGAAGTTTAAAAGTTTATTTTTCTATTTAATTTTTTTTTCTTTCTTATTGCTTTCTTGCAATAAGAATAGTTTAAATTTTAAAAATATAAAACCTCAAAAAGAAGACCCACCTGATTTAATATCTACGCCTATTGTTAAAAAAGACACGATAGTTGAACTGCCAATAAATTTGGCAACAGGTGAAACTATTAAAATCATCCAGACTTTAAATTATTTTGAAAAGTTAAAAGGAAAAGTAGTAAAGAGCCAAAATAGTGAAATAATAGGCGCTATAAATAATTGTGGAAAATCTGCTATAAATTCGTGGAATGTTGGAAATATCGAAATGAATAATACTTTACGTAAACAAATTTTAAAAGGCGGAACCGCATATGAAATAAGTCAGGGCAATAATTCTTACTACATTCATAGTTTAAATTTTTTTGATTGTGCACCGAAAAAATCCATTCGTTTAAAGATAAAATTACTAAAAATTCAAGATGAAAATAATAAATATTACAATTTCATAATGCTTGATTAATCTATTTTCTTTAACCAGAAATTAATTGTTTAAATTATTAAATCTAGTTTCAATATCCGAAATCTTTTACTTTTTTAAAATAGCCACCTAGTTGTTTGCACGGAAGATGAAAGTATTATTATCACCGATAAATCCGGTAATGAGATTCATTTAGATACGACGGGAAGCAATATTAATATAACGGCACCGGAAACGATGACGCTAAATTGCAAGAATATGAATATCAATGTGACGGAAAGTATGAACACAAACGTGGGAATGAACCAAAACAATACCGTGGGAATGAATATTTCTGAAAGTGCAGGTATGAATAGAACTTCTACTGTTGGTTTATTAAATATGCTCTCTGTTGGAACTGATTTTATTACAAACGTTACAGGGAAAATGACCGAGTTTATTACCGGAAATAAAGAATCGCATACAGAAAAAGATCGATTAAGAGTTGCCAATGGTAAAATTACCAATCAAAGTCAGGGAGTTTTTGAACAGCATTCTCAAAAAGAGATTAGGAATAATTCTGCAGAAATTTCAAAAAACCATTAGTTATGGGCAAGGAATCTTTTATAGGAGGAGATTATATTGAAACCACCGGAGGTGCTTCCAAAACCTATGCAGGGAAAAATATTGAAAACTCTTCCTTTGGAAATCAATTTACACAGAATGGACTTGGCTCAGGAGTGAGCTATGCTACTAATGAAGAACCTCCGATAATTTCAACAAATATAGTTTTAAAGAAATTTTTAATACATTTTAGAAGAAATACTACATACAACGGAGAGTTTGGGTTTGATTGGATACGGGATGAATATATTTATCCGATAACAAACGTTGGAGGAACAAATAAAGAATTATCTCTTGATCTAACAAAACTAAAAATAGAATACAAAACAACAGATGTATCTAACATTATTTCGCCCTATGGAAAAGACTACTATTGCAGTTTTCTGAATTTAATGCTGAATCAAGAGGTTACTTTAGATATAGAAGTAGAAGAATTAGAAACTTTATCTTCTGATGCAACAGAAATTTTGTTTGAAAGCAGTAATTCTGATTTGCTAATAACACCGACGAATATTGCATTGAGCACATTGATTGCAGGAGGTAAACAAAGCAAAAATCTCGGAGGTACTGCTACAAGAGATTATTATCTTGCAAATAATCAAGTGAAAGTAAAATGTAACCGAGCCTTTACGGTAAATGAACAAATTAAAATCTTCGCAAAACTTAAAGATCCTTCCTCGGGAATAGAAGATAAAAAAGAGGTGGGAAAAATGATGGTTATGAAGAATAGTGACCAGCCTAAATATACAATAAATGTGTATGTGATAAAAGCATTTATAAGTGATAATCCTAGTTTTGGTGAAGCAGTTATTGATACAGAATTTGCAAAAATTGGCGGATTAGCTGGTTTAGAAAAATATTTAAATGAGAATAGTTTAAACCAAGGATTAGTACAAGTAAAATTGATTGATAAAGATGCTTCAGGAAATGTATTAAAAATGCCATTAAGTACAAATACATTTGAAACAGCAAATCTCGGAAAAAGTCCAAATCCTTCGATGATTTCTGATAGCAAGTATACAGATATTAAAGACATAATAACTACAAGAAGTACTTTTGAAGTAAGTTCAGGAAAAAGTGTAAACCTATTTAACTTGCAGTTTAATCTAGTTAATGGAAACATAGCTAAACAAAAATGTATTTTATTATATTTATGTCCTCTAAAAACACCAACAACAGGAGGTTCAAGTTATAACAATCCACTTACGAATAAACATTGTATTATTTTTAAAAGCAATATAGGTCATCTACCTTCATATGCACACGAAATTGCTCATACATTAGGTTTAGAACATACTTTTAAAGAAGGGCAAACAGTTCAACAAAAGATAACTGATGCTCAAAATAAATTGACCGAATATCGTAGAAAACAAAATGTAGAAAGAACGAAAAAGACAACACATTTAAGTGCTAACCAAGTATATTATAGTACACATCCAACTGAAAAATCCGAAGCAATTAAAGCATTAGATGAAAATATTAACTCATATAATGAAATTATAAAATATTATGAAGATGAACTAAATATTCTTAAAAAAAATCCATATAAATTTGAAGACCAAAAAACAGAAAACATAATGGATTATGATTTGCAAAATCAGAAAACTTTTTTCAAGTGGCAGTGGAGAGTTATTGAAGATGAGACAAAAAAATACTATCATTAAAATTTTAATATCATGAAAAAAATATTTTCAACAATTATAATCATTTTGTTCATTTCAAATTACAGTGCCCAAAAATTGCCGATAGCCCAAAAACCTAAACTCATAAAAATATCACAAATAAAATATAAACTTGCTTGTGGTGATTCGGAAATCAACTTTAAAAAATCAGATGATTGGTATAACGACAAAAACATTTCTTCAATACGAGCATATGATTTTAAAAAATCGCAAAGTATTAATACTGTTAAAAAATTATATAATATAAAAAATGACATTCTTTTTTTTAAGAAAAAAAAAATAGACAGTCTTAGAGTTTTTTACAGACAAAGTGAAGAAATTGATTATATCTTATACTTTATAAAAGGGAAGGCTACAGGATATGTTATAAATGTAAATAATAATCCTCGTCCTAGTATGTATTCAGTTTCTTATGATGAAGAAGGAAATACAAATTATAACTTTATTGAACATAATGTTTTCCTTTCTAAGGGAAATGGTATTTTAAAAAACTACTATTTTAGTGACTGGAATGGTAAAAACCAAAAATTTAGCAAAGAAACTTTAAAAGAAGAAGGAGAAGTAAGAAACAATTTTAAATTCGGAGAATGGAAATATTACAATAAAGAAGGGAAAATTGATAGTACGAAAATTTATACTTTAAAAGATTCGGTAGATGTACGTTTTCCACATTGTATTTTTAATAAGAAAGAGCCTTGTTATTAAGGCTTTTTTTATTCAAGAAAACTATTCCTTACAATCCTTAAAGTCGGCGATCAAGTGATGGTTGGTTTTGTACACAATCATCCCGACCGACCTTTTGTAATGGGTGGTATGTTTCATGGACAGGTGGGACTTGGTGGAGGAATAAACAACCACATGCGTTCCATCCAAACCAAAAGTGGTATCAAAGTTTTAATGAATGATGATGAAAAAAGTGTTACCATTTTAGATCCCAGTGGGAATACTTATTTTATGGATGGAAAAGGTAATATTACGGTGACTGCTCCGAAAAATATGACGTTTAACGTTGGTGAGAATTTGGATATTAATGTGGGAAAGAGTATGACATCAATTATTGGTGAAAACCAAAGTACTTCTGTTACCAATAATATTACAATTTCTGCGGGTAATGATATTTTTGAAACAGCAACAGGTAATCGTATGGAAATGTCTAATAATAGAACAGAAATGGTGGATAAGGATTATACAAGGCAGTCTTCAACCTCCGATATTTTTGCAAAGAAAATGACAGCAACAAGTTCTGAAGAAGATATCCTTATACAAAGTGCAAAAACAGTTCATATGAATAGTGGTGAAAAAGGAACGAATCATTAAAATCATTAGTATGGCAATTATAAAACAAGCAAAGAATATAAGTGTTATTACACATAATAAAGATATCATTGTTACTGGGAAATTGAACATAAACAGTACTAAAAAAATGATATTTGATGCTATAGAAGATAATTTAGAATTTAATAGTACTAAAAAAATAAAAGCAGATGGGCGGGGTTAGCTATTCAGATTGGTTCGAAATTAAGCGGGCAGTTTTTCCAAGTTCTGTAAATTTTGAATGCTCCAAAATTGTAGAGTATAATATTGGCATTAATGAAACAAGAGAAGCAAGATTTAAAGTAGGAGGAAAAAATGATGATGAAAAAAGAGATATAAAATTTGAACTTAATAATTCGAATGTTTCTTTATCTACTTCTGTCTGGAATGCTGAGAATGAATGGATTTTAAATACAAAAATAACTGGTAAGGCAATTGGGGAGACAGTTATTACAGTAAAGGTTGAAGGAAAAACGTTAAATGTAATTAAAATAAAATGTATAAATTATAAAGATGTTTTTTCCGGAACTGAAGCCCAAAAATTGATAAATGAGATAAATTACATAGCCCCTTTTGCGGATGCAGGAACCGCTCCAGAGTATGATGAGAATTATTGCATGCAGGCAGCTGAAAGAGGAATATCTGAATTATTGCAAAATTATACAGATTTTTATTCTGTTGAAAGGGGTACACACAGACATAGAAATAGAATTGGCTTTTCAGGATTAACGGCTATAGATAGAGGAAACAAAATTCAAGCAAAGGGTTTCGTATCTAGTAAGTTTGATTTTAACGATTATAGTATTGATCATACAAAAAGAACTTCTATTGTTGATCAAAATACCTATAATGCTGTTAAATATGATATAATTGGTTTTAAGTCTGGTGGAGAAAACACATTGAATGCTTATTTTCAAAATGCAATAAGAAACAAAATAGGTTTTCATGTTTTTTATTTTACTGTTACAAATGGATTTCATACATTATTATTAGTTATCGATAATACAAATCCGTGTAATGCAAAATACACGGTATACGATCAACATGGCATAACAACATCTACTGGAAATATTAACCAAACAGCTCAAGGAATAAGAAAGCAAACAAGTTGGACATTTGCAAATACTTGTTTAAATAGATATAATTCAGGAAAATCATCACAATGGGACTCCACAAAAACAATCTTATGGAAAATTCAAAAAAAATGATATTATACAGCTTGTTCGTTTTCTTTTTTTTTTCTTGTAAAGGGCAAGAAAAAGAAAGTGAAAAAATTAATAAAACTTTTATTCAACAAGATAAAGTTGGCAACTTGTGGATTAAGGTTCCTTGTTTTTTGGATGAAAAAAAAGCAGATAATTTTTATATAAAAAATGATAGTATTTTTTTTAAATCAGTTACAACTAGTAAAAATATTCAAGTCGAAAATAAAAATATTATTGATATTAAAACTTTTGTTCCAATTCCGTTGAATGAAGCTGAAAAAGGTAAAATAAACAATTCTAATTACATAAATAATCCTTTTTATAATTATTTTAGAGATAAAAATTATATATATATATATTCAGAAGAAAATTTTTTGTCTCCAACTTTTTTACAAATTGAAAAACCAAACAATTATGAGCTACTTGGTGGAGCTTATATAAAGATAAATGATAAAATTTATTGGAGAGGTTTGGAGGTTTTGAATGCAGATATCTCTTCTTTTAAAGTTATAAATGTTCAACGAAATAAATCTGAGTGGGAAGCTTCTATTGGTACAGATCAAAAACATATATATTCAGGAGATAAAATCATGATCTATCAAGAATTTTCAAAAAATTACTTATGGAATAACCAAGTTGAATATCAAAAAAAATATTTTCCAAACCAAAATTAATCTCTATAATTCCTTTTTATAAATTACTTCGATCGACCATTTGTAATGGGTGGAATGTTTCATGGGGGAACAGCTTTGGGTGGCGGAGTTGATAATCGAGTAAAATCAATTCAAACCCGAAGTGGGCATAGAGTTATCTTTACAGAGGACGAGAGCATCGTAATTACTGACAAATCCGGCAACGAGATCCATCTGGATACTACGGGAAGCAATATTAATATTACAGCGCCGGAGACGATTAATATTAAGTGCAATAACTTAAATATTGATGTCGCTCAAAACATGAATACCACTGTTGGCGAAAACCAAAATAATTCTGTAGGAATGAATATTTCTGAAAGTGCAGGAATGAATAAAACATCTACAGTTGGATTGCTCAATATGTTATCGGTGGGTACAGATTTTATTACAAATGTTACTGGAAAAATGGTAGAATTTATCACAGGAAATAAAGAATCTCATACTGAAAAAGATAGAGTAAGAATTGCTAATGGCGTTATAACTACCCAAAGCAAAGGAAACTATGCACAACATTCAGAAGATATCGTAGAGAATATGTCTGCTAATAAAAACTTAGGTCATTAATTATGAGTAAAGAAAGTTATATCGGAGGAGATTATATTGAGACTACAGGCGGAAGTAATGAAACTTTTGCAAAGGGGAAAATTATAAATAACTCGCTAGAAGGTAATTTTTCTCAAAATGGAAATAGAAATGGTATATATAGTGGAATAAATAGAGAAGCACCTTCCATTTCGAGTAATGTTGCTTTGAAAAGATTTTTAGTTCACTTTAGAAGACCTTCTTCTTACCAAGGAGAATATGGTTTTGACTGGTTGAGAGAAGAGTATTTTATTCCTATGGTTACAGTTACGAATGACAATAATGGGAATCATATAAATGCACCAACCGCACTATGTAAAAATGTAGCCTCCCTAAAACAAGAATATTTAAGTGGTGTTCCTAATAACATTGTTCCTTATGGAATAAGATACTATCCGGCATGGCTCTCTATATTTCCTGCTACCACTACTAAAGAATTTGCACATGGATTTACAATGCATAAAGCTGGTGTAGATTTAGATTTGCAATTTGATGAACTAGATACAATAATATCAGATGGTACAGAAATTATTTTAGAAAGCACCAATCGTTTTCTGAAAGTAATTCCTGAAAAAATATCAGTTGCAGAGGTAATAAAAGCTAGAAAACAATCGAGAAATCTAAACGGAAAAGTTATTAACTATTATAGATTGAACAAAAAAGTAAATATAAAATGTAGTGGTGGGGCTCTATCTGATTACACTGAAATCAAAGTTTTTGCAAAATTAAATGAAGAAAAAGTTGAGGTAGGTAAATTAATGGTGTATAAAAACGATGTAATTCCGAAAGCTGAAATTGTTGTGGTGAATGTAATAACGGGAGCAAATAAAGCACAACTTAAGGATGATTATCAACATCTTTTTAAGAGACAGTCTTTTAATCAGGCACTAATAAGAGCAGAAGTAAAAGTTGATACAGAATTTGATATTAATTCACTTCCAGCGAATGATAGAGATGTAATTGCGTTCAAGCAAAATATGAGTGGTAGTAATTCTGAATTTATTAAAAACACAATTGGAAAATTATATGATAAATTTGGAAAATTTAAAACAGCAGAAGGGATAAACGGTAATCAAAATAAAAGAACATATTTATTTTTAACCTCTTTGAGTGCCGGAAATGTTTTGGGATCTTGTTCTCTCGATTCTAATAGAAATTGGGGTAACTTTTATATTGTTTATAATGCAGGCTTAAAAGACGGTCATACAATAATGCATGAATGTGGTCATTCACTTTCGTTGCCTCATGTTTTTCAAGAGGGTTCCAGAGCAAGACACACTTTTTACCACGGATATACAGACAATTATATGGATTATACTTGGCAAGCTGGTGTTTTTAGAAATGGCCAATTATATAGCTCAGGACCAAATATCTATAAAGGAAAAATGTTTTCATTTTTCAAATGGCAATGGGATATAATGAGAAGTGATAGAAGTTTAATCTTTAACTATTAAAAAAATGAAATATATATATACATTACTTATTTTATTATTGCTTTTTTGTTTTAAAGAAAAAAATCAGAATATAAATGAAAGCAAGAAAGCAGATAATATTGTAGAAATTCATTTATCAAGAAAAATGGGTATGATTGATATGACAAAGAATATTTCAAAAAAATATTATTCTTTAAATAGAGATAAAATATATATAATTAAAGAATTGAACTCACCAAAAGGAGAAGTCATAAAAACCGATACGGTCAAAATAATCATTAAAGATAATTCAGAAATATTTAGAGATTTGGAAAATGAAAATAAATTAGTTTCTTTTTTTAGTGATGGTTTACAGGATGATTCTAATGGGTGGGCGTTTTCCATTTATTACGCTAATAAACAAGAAAAAAACTTCACTTTTACATCAAGTGACAAAATTCCAAAATATGCAATTAAACTTAATGACTTACTAAATGAATTAGAAAGAAACAATTAATTTTTTTTTATAGAATAGTTTCTTAAACAACATATAGAAGCTCTTTGAAATTTTAGAAAAATCCTTCCAAACCAAAAACGTATGCAAAGTGATTTTCACAGAAGATTAAAGTATTATTATTACTGATAAATCAGGAAACGAAATCCATCTCGACACCACAGGAAGCAACATCAACATCACCGCTCCTGAAACCATGACACTCAACTGCAAGAACATGAACATTAATGTGACGGAGAATATGACTTCTACAATTGGAAGTAATCAAAGTACAACAGTTGGTCAAAACCAAAATAATTCTGTTGGAATGAGCCAGAAAGAAAGTGTTGGAACGATTAAGAATGTGACCGTTGGTGGAAATTTTATGACCAATGTTGTGGGCAGTTTAATGGAGTTCGTGAAAGGTAATAGAGAGTCAAAAGCAAAAGAAGTAAAAGAGCAGGCAAAAGCAAGACAGATAGTTTCCGAAGGTAATAATGACATCCACTCTAAAAAGACTTTTAATAATAACAGTGGTGAAAACTCTAAAATGCATTAATTATGTCTATTATAAGAATTACAGAGGGAACCCATACTACAGAAATTGAAGGAAGTTGGACTGTTTTTACAGATACTTTTGAAGCTTATGCGGGGCAGTTTAGCCATTTCACGGCAGCAAATGGTACATTATTCGGAACTCCCAAAAAGGATGAAGTAAGAAAATCCAACTATTTTAAAGAAGGTATTTGGTGTTCTGATGCTGAAGGCACAAATACAATAACCCAAGCAGCAATAGGGCAGGTTGTATATTTTCATATAAAAACACAGGACATCACAGCCCCAAATGCTAAAGTACAATTGCAACTTTACGATGAAGATGGTGGCGCAGGTGATGACCTTATCAATGTGAGGGAAGTTAGACAGGATGGAAGTTTAGGTGAACTAATTACTGAAAAGTCAGTTACAAATAATAAAATAGTATATAATCTTACCTTAAGCGACGGTTTAGCAGGTTTCATTGAGGATGATTTTGGAGATGAAATTGAACTTTTCTTTCAATGCAGTTACGGAGAAGACACAAATGTAAAACTACCGTTATTACAAAGCTTATATTTGAAAGTGGAAATATGTGATAAAAGTGTTGTACAAAATTTTAATAACAGGCAATATGGCAGTTGCGATTTTTACCGGTTCAGATATGATGATTTTATGCGGCGACATAAGAATTGCGGACATATGCCACCTGTTTATTATTTTGGAGAGATGCGAAAAGTGAGCTCTTGGAGCGTAATAGATGATATAAATGAATGGTGGACACTAAGCCTAACTGAAGAAATGAAGAAGGTAAGCGTATCTGTACTAGAAATTGAAAAGCAGGGAAATAAATACAAACCCGTACCTTCGCTTAGCTACGGCTTCAAATATTGTACAAGATTTTCCAGAGTTCTGATGCCAAAACTTACAGCAAGAGGGCAAGCTTGGCTTACGGAGTCTAAAATTAAACTACAAGAGTTCATGGAGAAGGGTGTCATAGAAAAAACTTATGCAGCTATTTATGACACTATGTTAGTAGATGAATTAGAGGATAATTTTAATGATAATTTTGAAAGATATGATTGGGATACTTGGAGCTATATCTTTGATCAAGAAAAACAAAAACAATATTATACAAATATTGAACTTGACAATAACCGTTTCCAAGAGTTTGCATTTGCAACCCACCCAGATGCGTACAATCCGATGAAAATGCAAAAATTGCCTTTAGAAGATTTAATCAGAGTTGCTTTGACGCCCGACTTAAAGGAATGGTTTGGCGAAGGTTGGTGGATGACTTTGAAACAGGCAATTCTGGTTGGTACTAACTATAATATGAATGAGATAAGACGTTTGATAGGTGAATTTAATTCAGAAGAAATAAAAATATTTTTAGATGAGCTTTGGGAAAATATATTTAATTAGGATCACCTATGTATTATTAATTATGACAGCAATTCTTGGCTGTTCACAAACAATTGTAAAAGGCAATATGAATTGGATCTCAAAATATACTTTTTATGACTTATATAAAGACAGAATCGATTTAGGTCCAGCAGATTTTTTACCTACTGATGATGCAAGATTTAGCACTTTTAAATTTTTGGATGAAAATACGGTATTCTTGGCAGGCAGTATTCCGAAACGAGATAGTGTCCTTGGACAGAATAATTTTGGATTTATATTTATCTCTAAAGATAAAGGGAAAAGATTTCATCAAATTTTATTTCCAGAAGAGAATGTCACCTCTATTACTCTCTCAACAAAATATAGTTTGGTAGAAACTAATAGTAATGGATACAGTCCAAAAGGTAAAAATGTAATTCATCTTATTGATAATGAGACATTTAAGTTTCAGAAAATAGATGAGTACAATTCTAATGATAAAATAAGTTATAAGCAATTCAATGGGCACTATGTCATCTACTCAAAAGATAATGAAAAAAATGTGTTCGATATTTTAACAAAGGAAATGTATCCACTACCTTCGGATGTAACCGAAAAGAATTACATTTTGAATGATTCCGGAGTGGATGTCACATTCTTAAAAGATGGGAATAAGATTGTTGCTTACAATGCAATAACCAAGTCCTACAAGGTATTACGACATTTGAAAGATTCCTATTCTACAATAATGAATACATTTGGTGAGGTCACGCTAGGAAAGGCAAATTTGCTAAACACCTCGGGCAAAGTGTATAATTTAGATGAAAAAGAACTATTTACAATATCGCCAAAGGAAGAAAAGGGTTTATACCGTTACAAAAATTTTGCTTCTAAAGTAACTGGAAATATGCCAAAATTCGAAATGAGATATTCATATGATTATGGAAAAACGTGGAAACATTATTCAACAGAAAATTTTATTACCACATCAGTTGCAAAAGGTTATTATAAAGATAAATATATGGTTTTAGATGTCGGTTTCTATGATAAAAACAATAATAATCATATAATGATTGGAGAATTCGAAAAATAAAAATATATTGGTTTAGCAGCATTGCCCTTTGGAGTTTCTACTGGGGCTTTTGTAAAAGCCTTACAGACTTCTATAGGTTTGGTTTCTTATATTTGTGATATAGATTCTACATTTCATCTTTCCGATAAATTATTTAAGTTTAAAGGACCAGTTGTACTTTCTGATGTATATTGGAATAACTGGAAAAATTTCACAACTACAGATGATAACTGGAACAAAAAATGGCATATACCAACAATAAATCCAGCTTATGATTCTACTAGTATTGGATCAAAGCATGATGCATTGGAAAAGTTTAAAAATTTACAAATAATATTAAATATTTAGTAAAAATGAGAAATAATATATTTTATTATACATTGGTTTCATTTTTCTTTTTTTCCTGTAAAAATAATAATGTTACTCGTAGTGCATTATTA
>NZ_LSHB01000068.1 GCF_001643375.1 Chryseobacterium sp. FP211-J200 | reverse complement strand
ATAGTGATTGGGAATCCACCGTATGGAGCAAAATTATCATCATCTGAAAAGAAAACTCTAAGAACTTTATATCCTGAGACCCAATTTAAAATCGATACTTATTCACTATTTCTATTAAAATCGACAGCATTATTAAGAAAGATGGGGGTCTGTACTTACATAATTCCTAATACACTGTTGGATAATTATTTTGAGGAGCAGGTTAGGAAAAAACTGCTAAAAGAATTCAGAATATTGGAGATTTGCGATCTAAATGATAAAGTTTTTGATGCCGCAGTAGTTCATTCAATGATTTTTACTTATCAGAATGAATCACTCCAAAATTACTTGATAAAAGTTAACAATTCAAAATCATTGTTAGGCACTTACAATAAAATACCTAATACATTTTTTGCTGATCAACAGAAAACTAATTTGTCAATTGGTACACATTCTTCAAGTGCATTAATTTCTAAACTTAAGTTAAATAGCGTTTCCCTAAATACAGTTTTAGATATCAGACAGGCAATTAAATCAGGGAACGATAAAATGTATATTTCCAAATCAAAATTAGATAGTAATTATAAACCCATACTACGCGGAAAAGATGTTTTAAAATTTTCAAAAAAAAATCCTCAATTGTACATTCATTACGGAAAGCATTTGGCCTGTCCTAGAGATTATAGAATTTTTGAACAAGAAAAACTGTTAATTAGAGAAGCGGGTGCAGAAATCACTGCTACTTATGATAATGAAGATTTTTACATTATGTCTTCATTATATAATGGAATTTTGATTAGTAATGATTTTCACATTAAATATGTACTTGGATTATTAAACTCAAAACTCTTCCAGCATTTGATGTTTATTCAAACATTTGAAAAAACACAAGGAGCTTTTACAAAGGCAAAAATTTATCATTATGATAATCTTCCAATTAAAATTAGCGAATATCAAAATCAAGTGATTTTGGTTGTAGATAGCCTTTTACTTGGCGAAAATTCATTTAAGAAAGATTTAATGTTTGATCTTGATATATTAGTTTATAAAATATATGATCTTTCATTTGAAGAAGTAAAACTTATTGATCCTGATTTTAAACTAATTAAAGAAGATTACGATAAATTTATTTTTCAATAATGCTAATTTCATCATCATTCAATTCATATAGATCATAAACTAACTCGTCAATTTTACTTTCTAATTCAGTGGTATCAATACTATCTTTTTTCGCATCTAATATTTCATCGACAAGTAAAATAAGAGAAAGCTGATTTTTCTTCTCGGGTTTGAAAATAGGAATTTGCAGAATCGGATCTTTATCAATTTGAAAATTATCACCTTGCATTTTCCCTTTATATTTTAACCAAAATTGACATAATTTTGAATTTAAAATCCCAACTAAATATTTCAGATTTATTCTTTCGGTTTTAATTGGTATAAATGTCCTATTAACGTAAGAATCAAAATCTACGTAAACGAAGGAAGGCTTACTTGGACATTTTCTTTGAACTAGAATTTTTTCAGATAGGAAATATTTTTCATTTCTCGCCCTATTTAATCCGTAAGGTTTGTTCTCAGACGTTATGACCTTTTGGAATCTGTCCAAATGAGCTTTTAATTTTGGAAATTCTTTCATTCTATTAGAATCTTTAAAAGAAGAGTCAGTATAAATAATCCAGAACTTATTTTTATCGCTAATATTGTATCTAAATAATTCTTTTGGAGTATAAAAGGGTTTCAGTAGATTTTTTTCGGTTACATTTAAATCTAATTCATTAACCTCATTATTTGATAATACAAAAATACCGTCACCAATAACAAAACTATTTCCAAGTATTTCTAAATTTGATTTATTTACAAAATCTTGTGGAATATCTATGCCCGAATTAATTTCCGTCTTACCATCTAAATGAAAATTTCTTTTACTTTCAATTTTCATCAATATATTATTAACAGTGTTGTCATTAAAATCAATTGTTTTATTAATGAAATCTTTCTTTATAATTTGACTATTAAAATGAAAAAAGTCACTGTTTACTTTTTTCGATAGAAACTTCTTTAAATCATTAAAATTAATATTTGAATTTAAAAGTTTTGAATAGTCGAAAGTATATTTTTCATTATTAGAATTTTTCTCTAAAATGAATATCATTGTTTGTATTCCAGCTGATTCAAATATTTTAAAATTACTAAAATCTACATAACGTTTAATTTTAGAATTATTTAGAATCGTATTCCTTAGCTTTGACGCACCTGAATTTGTTATCCAATTATTTGTTGCAATAAAGCTCAATATACCATTATCTTTAATTAAATCTAAACCGACACAAGCAAAAAAATACCATAAATCCATTTTTCCTTGATAGTAAATTGATCTTCTTAAACCATCAAAAACAGATCTATCTGTATTTTCTTTTATGTAAGGTGGATTCCCAATCACTAT
>NZ_LSHB01000067.1 GCF_001643375.1 Chryseobacterium sp. FP211-J200 | reverse complement strand
ATACAATATACGAAATTTTCGTATTATGAGTAACCTTGTTTATAATGCACTACGGGTTGGTTTATAATTATGGGGTAAGTTTTCTTTGATGTACCGGTCTAGTTGGGGTCTGTCTTTTTCCAGATCTCTTGGGTAGATAATATTGTTCTGAAGCGCTCTGTCACCATATTCTTCAATGGAATAGATGAATTTTGCAGGGACACCGGCATAGACAGAATCGTCCGGCATAGAAGAATTAAGAACAGATCCTGCACCCAAAATACAGTTGTTTCCCATCTGTGAACCCGGTAGAAAAATACAGTTATTCCCCACAAAACAGTTTTCACCAATTTTTATTCTACCGAAGTTTCTTGCGTCGGCGTATTTCTCCATACTGCGGATGACATACATTGCACCATCGTGATTGATGAACGTGCAGCCGGCTGTTATTTTTGTACAATCACCTATTTCTATAAGATAAGGTTCTGAGCCAAAGGAAGGTGTTTCTACGAATATAACGCCTTTCCCAACCTTCATTCCGCGGGCTTTACAAATTTCGATGTAGGCTTTCTGATATAGACTATTCCAGATCGTATGGATTTTAAGGATTATTCTGTAGAGGAAATTCATCGTTTACTTTTTTGCTAAATTAATAATGATATTCTCAACAGCATCGAAGATTTTCTGATTATCAAATTGCTCTTCAGCAGTTTTTAGTTTTTCCTGGATTGCTTCAATCAAATTTTTATTAATCATGAATTCCTTCATAGCACTATAAATTTCTTCTGAATCATAATTAATGAGATAACCGTTATCTTGATGAGTGATCATCTCCGGTATTCCGCCGACAGCTGTAGAAATGATTGGTTTTTGGAGGGTCAGTGTGTCTGCAATGATCAGCGGCCAGCCTTCTGACTCCGACGGCATGATGAAAAAGTCTGCATTTTTGACGTAAGGATAAGGATTGAGGAGAGATCCCATCAAAATAAAAGAATTCTCGACTTTCAGTTCCTCGATTAGGTTCCTCAGGTTGTCCATTTCTTCGCCGTCACCAATGATAATGACTTTGTGAAGAAAGCCATCTTTGATAAGCTTAGAATGGACTTCTATCAGATTTTTATAACCTTTCCGAGAATGTAATCTGCCTACAGAAACAAAAACAGGATTCGAAGTCTCAAAATTCGGAACAAATTCCTGTGCTTTTTCCTTGATTTCTTCAATTGGAATTGCGTTTAGAATAACGCTGTTTTCAGGAAACCTTAATTCGGGATAAGTTTTTTCCAGAATATCTTTTGTCTGTTGAGAGCCGAAGATGAAGTAATCAAATTTGGGAATCTGACTTAGTATCAATGGAACAGCAGGCTGCAGTTTTGGGAAGGTAATATCAGAATGGAACCAGCCTATTTTCTTTGAATCTTTATTAGAACTCGCAAGAACGGAACTGAAATCTGTATAGGAAGAGGCAATTTCTACATCAAATTTTTCCTTTAAATAAATCTTATCTGCAATGGCAGGAAATATTTCCAGAAATTTTATCTTCAAACCTCTCAGGACAAGCTGGATTTTGTTGAGAAGCGGATTCTTTGAAAAATCTTCTTTCCCTTTATTCATTTTTATGTAGCGGATGTGGGAAGGAATCTTTTCCCGCAACTCGCCCTGATAAAGACTGACCAGGATAGTGATGTCAAGTTTACTTTTATCGAGGTTGTCAAGAAGGCCTAATATTACTTTTTCGACGCCTCCCATTTCCATAGAACGATGACGGAAAAGGATTTTTATTTTGCGATTCATTCCTGTTTTTTTCAAAAAAAATTTCCAAAGGCAAATATAAGCATTGTGTATGCAATTCTTTTGTATTTTTGCACCTCAAAGCATATTTATGAATAAAATCTCCGAAATCGTTTCGACCTTTTTCGCCTATTTGAAACGTCCAGACCTTTACCCCGAGTTAAGACGTAAGATCTGGAAAAACATCTTCAACCGTTCATCCGGATTGAGAGGCAAGGAAGAAGCGGAAGAGTGGTGCAAGAGCAGCGCGATCTCCGAGAGAGATTTCATAGAAAAAGTGCTGAATACGACTTTTGTTCCTTTCGAAAAATTATTCCCGCAAGAGTTTGCTGCAGCATTGCAAGCTCAGGCAAAAGCACCTGTGAAAATGGGTGGAGCTGGCTCTCTAAGTGTGATCTATTACATCAATGAATTTGCAAATGCTCAAAAATCGATAGAAACTGGTGTGGCTTACGGATGGTCTTCTTTTGCGGCATTGGCTTCATTAGTTCACAGAAATGGAACACTTTACAGCTCGGATATGCCTTATATCTTGCAAAATCAAAGTGAGGATTTTGTAGGTTGTGTGATCCCTGAAAAGTATAAGAGCAATTGGGACCTTTACAGATATGCTGATAAAGAATCGCTTCCAAAGATCTTTGAAAAAGCTAGTTCTTTCGATGTGGTACATTATGACAGTGATAAAACTTACGATGGGAGACTTTGGGCTTACAACCTACTTTGGAGCAAATTGAGAACTGGCGGGATTTTTATGAGCGACGATGTTGGTGACAATGCAGCTTTCAAAGATTATTGCGAGAAAAACAACCGCAAACCACATATTATAGAATTCGATGGCAAATATGCCGGCGTTATTATAAAAGACTAAAAAAGCAAAACGCTTCGGATATTTCCGGAGCGTTTTTACTTGGTATTACAACCCATTTCTTCGTACTGATTTCGGAACTTCTGGACCCATTTTTCAAATTCGGAGACGTTGATCTTTTCTGAAACGAAACTTTTAAAATAATCAAGAGAAAAATCTTTTGGGAAATTTTCCATTGCATCAAAATCACCTTTTAGCCAAGCTTCGTTGATCAGGTGATTGAATCGGTTCACGTCAAAATCAAAACCATATTCGTGATAGGAATTGGTTGCCGAAGACTGAAAAGTGGTTTTCATTGCTTCCGTTTTGAGCCTTGAAATGAAATTCGGATTGTTCTTATTTCTGCGGTAGAATAGGGAAGCGTTGATCAGTTGTTTTTTCTCGTCTACCTTTCCGTCCATATCTTTCCAAATGTCCATCCAGTATTCTTTTTTGTAAAACCCCATTAATATGGAATTGAGCGACCAGTATTTTCTTTGTGTTTTATGATCTACGATACCTGCTTTATAGAGAATTGTGAAGAATTTGTATTGATTCAGAAAAAAAGCTTTCATCAAAGGTTTTGGAAAAAGAATGAGATCTTTTGGGAGAGCGGATAAAACGATTTTTGAGATAGGTCTTAAGTTAAGATTTTCACTATCTTTTTCATTTCCCAGCCAACCTAATTTCAAGAGATTAATATCAAATTTTTTGGCTTGAACTTGTAGCTCATCAACATTGATCGGACGTGTAAACCAAACATCATCTTCGGTAACAATCACATATTCTGAAGCGTTTTTGACACTTTCGTACCAGAATTTTGTCGGAATCTCAAAACCATTGATAGTCTTCCCGGACACCAGATTTTCAGCAATGGCCACTACTTTTTTTTCATAATTCTCAGAAAGACGAATTTCAACGTTTGGATGTTTTTCTCTGATCTTGTCCAGATATATCTTTGGTGTTCCGTCATCCAAAACTTTAATTTTAAAATTGCCGGAAATATTTTGATAAATTGATGAAATACATCGGTCAAGATAAAAGGGACGGTTGAAGGATTTGATCAATATATCCATTACTGAAGTTTTCTTTGGATTTTTTTAAAGAATGTATTCTGGTTTTTAAGAATAAACTCAGGTAAATTATTGATTTCCTCAATTTTTTTTCCATACAAAGAAGTGATATTCCTTCTTTTTGCAGTATCCAAAATCACTTGTTGCCAATTTTGATTTAATTTTCCCTTTTTTGATTTTTCCTGAGAAACCCCTTTGTCATGCAATCTGTAGAAATAAAGTGATTCTTTGATGAATGCGAATTTTCCAGTTTCGTATAATTTCAGATAGAGGTCTTGATCCACAGCTGAGGTCAATTCTTGATTGATTCCCGAAGTTTTATCGTAGGCCGATCTTTTGAAAGTGAAAAAATGATTGGCTTCCAAAAAGACATTGAAAAACCTTTTGTCTCCATTTTTCACTGCTCTGGCGTGTGGAAAAGTTTTAATAGGTTTAAGGTCATTATCACAAAGAAGGAATTTGGAGTAGGTCACCACATTGTTTTGTTTGTGGTTTTGGATGCTGAGTTCAATGGCATTTTCTGCCAATGCATCGTCCGGATCTACAAATCCACAGATCTCTCCCGAAGCTAGTTCTATGCATTTTCTTTTGGTGAAACCGACACCTCTGTTTTGCTCGTTTTTGTGAAACTTGACCCTTTTGTCATCTCTCGTAAATTGTCTTATTTTTTCAAAAGAATCGTCTGTCGAATGATCGTCAACAATGATGATCTCAAAATCTGTAAAAGTTTGTTTGAGAAGACTCTCATAGCAATCTTTGAAATACTCAAAATTGTTGTAATGGGCAATGAGAATAGAGAATGGCAGCATTATTTTTTACTTTTAAAAGATCTTATATAAAATTTAGCTACTTCTAGAATACCACCATATTCACTATATAGTTTGAAGAGTGATTTTTTAAAACGCCGTTTGTCTGTTTTGTAATATGTATAGACTTTCAAAAATTTAAGGTTTTGATTTTTTTTAAAAGAGTAGCCATATTCATTAATGATATCAAAATAAAACAATTCCAT
This sequence comes from Chryseobacterium sp. FP211-J200, assembly GCF_001643375.1. Lineage (GTDB taxonomy): Bacteria > Bacteroidota > Bacteroidia > Flavobacteriales > Weeksellaceae > Epilithonimonas > Epilithonimonas ginsengisoli. Next base: position 82,657 of record NZ_LSHB01000067.1, on the reverse strand, counting down.
CGCCTGAGTTTTATATTGGCTAACATCTTCTCTCCAACTCAATTGCTGATTGCTTCTTCTAATTGCAACAAAGGCATCATTGATACCAAGAACCATTCCGTTGTTGCTAAAATCCATGTACATCATCATCGGGACACGCCAAGCTAATGGATATTTTCGGAATTTCTTTTCCTCATATATTTTTCTTGCAAAAACATTTTCGGAGATAGATATAAATCTTTTATGGCACTCATCATCCCAAACGTAATCTTGTGCTTTATACAAAATTGGCTGCTCAAGATCTGTCAAGAAATTATTTTCTTCCGAAACACGCCTCATTTTGAAACGAAGTAAAGTAATGTTGCTTTTTTTTATATGCTCTAATTTTCTGTAAAAAACTTCTACAAAATTTGTACTCAGGTAATCATCATCTGCAAGAATCATCATCCATTCTTCGTCCTGATCAGAAATAGCGATACAGCGTTCCCATTGTTCAGATAGTTTCCCTTTTCCGCCAAGATTATGGTCAAATCTTTTGTAATAAAAATTAGTATTCTTATTATATTTTTCAATTAATTTTTCCGGCGAATGAGGACTGGCGTCATCTCCTATATAGACATTGAAGTTTTGATTGGTTTGTGAAGCTAGGCTTACAAGCGTCTCTTCAAAAAAATCAATCTTGTAAAAAGGAATAACGATGGCCAATTTTTTTTCCATTAAGAAGCTATAAGGGTTATTTGTATTTTAAACATTTACTTTACAAAGAGATAGTGTTCAGAGTTTGTTGGTTTATAATGATAGAATTGTCCGGAACATCTTTATGGATCACACAGCCAGCTCCTAAGATCACGTTATTACCTATTGTAACGTCTTTTAGAATTACGACATTGGCGCCGGTCCAAACATTGTTGCCCATCTTCACTTTTCCGATGTTGAAGTCGGTTTTCGAAACGGAAAAAGGTACTTTCGTATATTGATGGTTGTGGTCAAAGATCTTCATGCCTTCTCCCAAAATACAATTTTCCCCAATGCTCACTTCGCCCAAGCAAGAGATAGTAGCACGTGTAATGTATGTGTTCTTGCCGATGCTCAGCTTCGCATTTGATTTTACGGTGACAAAATTGAATTGGTTGATCATGACATTTTCTTTAATATCAAATTTAGCATCAGTTGATATGTCAAAAAAATTCTCAGGACCTATTTTAAAACTTGGGTGAACAGAACTGCCGGGCGTAGAAAAAGCCTTGCGCTGATTGGAAATGATGCACAGATTGGCAAAGTTTTTTAATTTGATAAATAATAGTCCCAAGGCTGATCTCATTTTCCGTTTTTTCGAATCATTTGATACAAAGATAAAGTTTTAGTGTTTATTTCTATATTTTTGCTTGGAATTAATCATTAATATTTTCCTATGGATCCTTTGATAACGGTCTCAGTCCCAATTTTTAAATGTGAAAGGTTTATAGAAAACTGTCTTCGCTCCATCAAGGATCAAAGTTATCAGAACATAGAAGTTATTTTGGTGAACGATGTGACGCCTGATAATAGTGCTGCGATCGTAGATAAATTCATTAATGAAAATCAGTTATCAGACTGGAAATTGATTAATTTAGAAGAGAACTCCGGCCTTTCTGTCGTTAGGAATGAAGGCATTAATCAAGCAAAAGGAAAGTATATATTTTTTGTGGATAGTGATGATGAGCTTTATCCGGACACTATTGAGAATCTTGTAAAATTGGCACAGGAAACCAAAGCGGAGATCACGATGGGAGAAGTGCAGGGAATCAAAATACCATCAAATGAACATGTTGATGTTTTCCCGATCCATGCTTCGAGCGATATTTTAGAAGTTAATCTCCAAATTTTGACGGAACTCGTCAATGGTGGATTTGCAGTCTCTTCCTGGAACAAACTGATTTCGGTTGATTTTTTGAGATCCAATAAGTTATATTTCACGAAGGGTTTGTACGCGCAGGATTCTCTTCACACTTTCGAGATGGGATTGCATTTGGAGAAATTGGCTTTCCTGAGAAAGAAAACTTACAAATATTATCTTCATCAGGATTCTGTGATCCATAACAGAAAAAAGGTTCATTTTGACAACTGGATCACTATTGCAGAAAAGATCAATTCTTATTACATCGATGAAAAAAATAGTGCACGGCAGAAATTGATTTTGGAATATCTCATTGGTTTCAAATCTGTTACTCTGGAGATGAATTGGAAAGCGCAACAAAATGAAGAACTCTGGAAGCGAAGTTATAAAGCATATTTAAAATTGAAAAAATTGAGTTTGGTCAATTATTTGTCGAACGCGTATTCTCAAAAACTAAAAAAGCAGGACCTGTTTTATCGCCTGCCTTTATCTCTAGGATACAAATTTTTCCGATGGAGATTTGATAGATAAAAATCTGTCCAATTTATTTATAATCTTTTTACGCCATTTTCTTTTTCCAAAACGCCTTTCACATCGTAGATAATTCCGTTTTCTGATAGCAAATTTTTGATATTCAGGGATTCAAATTCCTTATGAGAAACCGCAAGGATCACAGCTTCATACTTTTTGAATGGCGCTTTGCTGATGATGTCTATGTCATAAGTTTCCTTCACTTCCGCCGGATTTGGCCATGGATCGAAAACGTTCACACAAATACTGTAATCTTCTAGACTTTTCACCACATCGATGACCTTTGTATTTCGCACATCAGGACAATTTTCTTTGAAAGTGAAACCAAGAACCAACACTTCAGAACCTTTGATCTTGAGGTCATTTTTTAGCATCATCTTCACTGTTTCGCTGGCGATATAATGTCCCATAGAATCGTTCATTCTTCTACCAGCAAGGATGATTTCTGGATGATAACCAAATTCCTGAGCCTTTTGCGCAAGGTAATAAGGGTCTACGCCTGTACAATGTCCGCCAACAAGACCTGGTTTGAAGTTGAGGAAATTCCATTTTGTAGAGGCGGCTTTCAAGACATCATTAGTATCGATTCCCATGAGGTTGAGGATCTTTGCCAACTCATTCACAAAAGCAATATTGATATCACGTTGCGAGTTCTCTATCACCTTTGCAGCCTCGGCCACTTTGATACTTGGTGCAAGATGAGTTCCAGCGATGATGACCGATTTGTAGAGTTCATCAATTTCTGTAGCGATTTCGGGAGTCGAACCGGAAGTTACTTTCAAGATTTTCTCTACGCTATGTTCCTTATCACCAGGATTGATCCTTTCTGGCGAATAACCAGCAAAGAAATCAACATTGAACTTTAGGCCTGATTCTCTTTCAATGATCGGAATGCAATCTTCCTCTGTAGCGCCAGGATAAACTGTAGATTCATAGATCACAATATTTCCTTTTTCTATCACAGTACCTACCGTTTCGCTTGCTTTACGAAGCGCTGAAATATCAGGATGGTTATTTTTGTCCACAGGTGTAGGAACTGTAACAATGTAAATATCAGAATCTTTGATATCATTAATGTCATCAGAAAGAAATAATCCCGTTTGCTCTTTGGATGGATTTTCAGAAACCAAAACTTTTATAAGGTCTTCCGAGTCCACTTCGTGTGTGCTGTCTTTGCCTTGCGTCAATTCATCAATCCTATTTTTTTTGAGATCAAAACCCACGACGGCATATTGTGTTGCAAATAATCTTGCAAGAGGCAGTCCAACGTATCCAAGACCAATAACAGTAATTTTTTTCTTCATATTTTATTAAAAAGGATAGTATTTCTGTAATATCTCACAAAGGTAAGCATCCTTATTTGTTAAGTTATTTTTCACAAAGTACGCCTCGACATCAGGGACGTTGATGTCATATCCAGAACCACTTTTTATAAGATTAAGGTCGAGTTTTGTATCATAAAAACGTTCTATGATCTCCAAGATCTCTATGATCGCATAATTCTGTGTATAGGCGACATTCACGATCTTGTTGAATGTTTGGCCATCCAATAATTCGAACGTTATCTTTTTGATATCCTCAGCGTCGATCAGATTTCGTGTGGCTTTCGTATGCACATTGATGGTCTCTTTATTTTTGATGGAGCGGATGAGGTAATTCATGAGAAGATTCGGGTTTCCACCACTTCCAACAGCATTGCTAACGCGAAGGATCAGATATCTCTCACAAGAATTTTTAATAAGCTGTTCCATTTTCAGCTTGTGTAGCACATAATCGCTTCCTGTCTTGGAAGAATCATAAATGCTGCAAGTCGAAAAATAAACAAAGATCTTTTCTTTATTTTCTTCTAAGGTTTTTCTAATGAGATGTTCTTCACGTAAAAATTCTTCCGCTCTATTTTCTAATGAATTAGAAACACCAGAAGCGAAGAAAATAATGTTCTCTCTATCATCATTGATAAACAACGACGCAATAAGTCCTCGGCCTATGATCATTCTAAAAGTCTTTTTAATATTTTTTGGGAAGCTTTGCCATCTCCAAATGGATTCTTCTCAGTTTGGAAAACGAATTCATTTTCATCATTCCATATTTTGTAGAATTCGGTTTTGATTTTGTTTAGATCACTCCCAACCAGAATACCGCAGTTGCAATCGAGAACTTCGGGTCTTTCGGTTTCTTCACGTAAGATCAGCACTCTTTTTCTAAGGCTTGGCGCTTCTTCCTGAATTCCTCCCGAATCTGATATGATCAATTTGGCTGCTGCCATTTTTCTAATGGTTTCCAAGTACGGAAGTGGCTCTGTAAATGTAATGTTTTCGGGCTTTTTATCTTCAAAGACATCGAAGATGATCTTCCTCGTGTTGGGGTTTGGATGTAGAGCCCACTCAAAGATAACCTTAGGGTTTTCTGTTGCTAACTCTTTGATCGCTTGTGATATTTCTTGCAGTGGTTTCCCGATGTTTTCCCGTCTGTGTGCAGTGATGAAGACCTTGTTTTGATATTCGATCTCAATCTTCTCTTTTTTAAGAATATATTGGATCATGTCAACGATTGTATTTCCCGTCAATAATATTTTATCTTTCGGAGTTCCTTCTTTTAAAAGATTAGTTTGAGATAAAGCAGTAGGTGCGAAGTTGACATCACTACCCAACGAAACCACGCGTCTGTTATATTCCTCTGGAAAGGGCATTCTAATATCTGCAGTTCGAAGGCCTGCTTCGATGTGATAGAATCTTCTCTTTTCCATAAAAGCTACGATAGAAGAGGCCAAAACAGTAAATGTATCGCCTTGGGCTACTATTTTTGTAATATTCTCTTTATGAACAAGATCGGACAAACTATTGATCAGTTTTGCAACGAGATTAGAATTGGTGAAATCCAAGGATTGAACAGAAAGCCGAAAATCTGGCTCCACATCAAAACTTTCTTCCATCTTGGTGAGGAGATCGTCGTGTTGGCCAGTGTTGACGATGAAAACTTCTTCATTCTGCAAACGAAACTGATCGATCAGTGGAAAAACTTTTAGAAATTCTGGTCTGGTTCCGTAAACGATGGCAATTTTATGACTCATCAATTTGTTTTGTGCAAAAATAATAAATCTTAAGGCTTAATGCGTTTTAAAATATGTTTAAATAGCATTTTCAATGGAAATTGATTCAGAATCTCATCGGCTGTAATAATTTTGAGATTGTTGACAGCATTGTGGATTTCCTTCTTTCCATCTTTGATATCTGCTACATTTTTCAGATGATGATAAGCGTGCACATAATCTTTGAAAGGATTTGGCGTATCGCGCTCGTGCCAAGTTCCCACAAAATGGTGCGCAGCATAATTCCTCGGAAGGTCTAGGCAAAAGTAAGTTGAAGGATAGATTGAGATTCCGTCCGCAAGTTCCTGATACTCGTCTCTTGTGGGATCGGCTTTGTAATGATTTACCAAAAGATCAGAAACAAAAACCGTGTTCGTCGTTAGGTCAAAATCTGTTTTTTCATTATAAAAATCCAATACTTTCTTTGGCCAAGGATGCCCAGCTTCTGTCGCCCAAAGTGCTGTAAATGGCGACCCTTTGATCTCGAATCCGGAAAATGCCCGATGAACGAGAAATTCATCCAAAGAAAATTTTACTTCCACATCGATATCCATGTAGATCCCACCTTGTTCGAACAAAGCTAAAGCTCTAGAATAATCTGAGACGAATGCCCATTTCTTCTTTTCTGCCGCAAGACGAACATACTCACAACAATTGATATCAAAGTTGGACTCGTTCCATTCGATGATCTCATAATCGGGAAGGTTTTTCTTCCACGAATCTAGGCAGATGTAAAAATATTCTGGTTTTGGATTGCCTCCGAACCAGCAGTAATGTATTTTTTTTTGGATCATTTTCGATATATTTACAAAAATATAAAAATTATATGATGAGCAACAGTGCCTTCATCACAATATTTACTCCTACTTACAATAGATTCACGCTTTTACAGAGATTGTATGATTCTATTTTGCAAATTGAGTATGAAGACTTTGAGTGGTTGGTTGTGGATGATGGTTCGAGTGATGATACAGAATTTTTTTTTAAGGCAATTTCAGAAAACGCTCATTTTCCAATCAGATATATAAAACAAAAAAACGGGGGCAAACATACTGCAATAAATAAAGGTCTAGAAGAAGCAAATGGTGAATTATTCTTTATTGTGGATAGCGATGATATTTTACCTCCTAACTCCTTAAAAAATATCAACTTTCAATTTTCTAAAGTAAAAGACAATCCAAAAATTGGTGGAATAGTGGGTAGGAAAAAAAATATTGCAGAAAATATTTCTATATACGACTTTCACGAAAAAGAGTTTATTAGTTCAGCTTTTGATTTTAGATATAAATTCCTTTACCAGGGAGATATGGCGGAAGTTGTAAAAACGGATGTCCTTCGACAATACCCCTTTCCTGTTTTTGAGAAAGAAAAGTTCGTTACAGAATCTCTAGTATGGTTTCGGATTGCTAAAACATTTGATTTTTTATACTTTGATGAAATTATCTACTTATGTGAATATCAGGAAGATGGGCTGACGGATAATTACTGGAAACTTATAAAAAGCAATCCAAGAGGGTCGATTTTGTATTATAAAGAATTTTTGGAAAATAATATTTCGGAAGCACAGAGAGCAAGTACTTTGAAGACTATAAAAACAATTGCGTTAGCCAATGGATATAGTTTTTTTGATCTTTTCAGAATGTTAAACATTGATCAATTTGTGTCCTTGAGTAAAATGACTTTGGGCAATTATTTATCACCGTTTAAAAGTAAAGAAGATATCAAATGATAGAAACCGAGTGTAGTCTCAATACTTATTGACTTTTATAATTTGAAGTGTCTTAGAAAATCCCATCTTTCTAATAATAAGTATACAAAAGTCAACCGCTTTCAAAATGCTTCTGTCAGAGGTTCGTAGGTTTTTATACGCTTTTTTTAGAATCAGGAATTGGTCATCGATTGTAAAATATTTTGAATAGTTTGAGATAATATAACGATTGAAAAGATAGATTCCTTGTTTTCGTCTGAGATTTAACTTTTCATCGCCTTTTGAAGATAGATGTTCTCTTGAAATTCTGATACTGGCAAAAGCATTATTAATACTTAAAATTTCTCCCATTTCAGGAAACTCCAGCCAAGCCACATTATCACTGCCGAAAGCTACAGGGAATTCTTTAAAGCCATTTTTTTCATAGGTTCTCCTACTAAAGATATGCTCTGTCAAAGTGCTTCTTCCATCTCCTTTGAATGTTCTCATATAGGATTTCGCAGCTAGTTCCAATTCCGGATTGATGAAGAGCTGCGAGATATCACTTCCCTCTTCGTTGATTAATTTTGAGGCAAAGCGTATAACTTCAATACTCTTTTCCTCTGCAATTTTTAAATTTTCATAAAACGCTTCGACGTAATTTTCCGAGATGGTGTCATCGTCGCCCAGGATCATGAGCCAATCTTCTTTTTCCGATAGTTCTACACAGCGATCCCATTGCTTGGTAAGGTGATTTCCGCCAAGGTTATTTTGGAATTTCTTATAGACAAATGTTAATTGACCTTCGTATGCTCTCAGAAGAGATTTGGGGTCTTGTGGACTACAATCGTCTCCTATATAGATAGAGAATCGCTTATCTGTCTGCAAACAAAGAGAATCTAAAGTGTGCTTAAAATAATTTAATTTATAATAAGGGATGATGATTGCTAGTCTGTTCATGATTTTAGATGACATTTTTATATTTAAGCATTTTTTCCTCTACAAGATGCCAAGAAAAATAGGCCAAGATAAAAGTGATCGGTAAGGATATTAGCATCAATTGGATAGGTTGTAAGATCATAAGATTCATAAGAATCTGCTGGACAAGAAATCCATAAATATAGACACCATAAGAGATATCACCAATTTTTTTTCCAATTGTACTGATAGGCGATGTATTAGATGTGGCCAACATCAATATCAGTATTGGTAGTAGAAATGGTGCTGTCATCTGATAATATCCAAAAACGATAGATAGGAGAATCAGGATCAGTATACCGATTCTTATAAATAGTTGATTGTATTTTTTCAAATCAATAAAACTTAACAACGAACCAGCAAAGAAGAAAGTGGCCAACTTATAGAAAAGATCGCTTTGTAAAATGATGTAATGGAAAAAGTGACTTAGGAAAAGTGGTCTGAACTGCAAAAGTAAAAATGAAATCAAGAAGGTTGCTACAATAACTATTTTGATCATCTTCCTGTTCTTTCTAATAGGAAAGAAGATCAGAAGAATAAGGTACAGCGTAAACTCGTAACTCAGTGACCAAAGACTTCCATTAATGGCTTTTGGGTAAAGATTTGTTTCGAATATTCCATTGACCTTATATTGTATTTTGTAGAGCGATAATCCATTGGGAAGATAGGACCAATAGGAAGATTCTAAAAAAATATTGTCGCCACGATAGAAGAGCGGTAAAACAAGTAGGGTCAAAATCAGTAGAACCAATAGCGCTGGAAATAATCTCAAAATTCTTTTCCAAAGGTAACTTACAATAGTTTTGCTCCGTTCCAGACTTTGGAAGATCAGATAGCCGCTCATGATAAAAAAACAGTCGACAGAAAAAGAGCCCAAGCTCAATTGCTCATTCGTAAGAACCCCGATCATCTCAGGTTGTCCAGTCAACGGAAATGAGTGTGATACAATGACCAAACTTGCAAATAATAGACGAAGAAAATCGAAGTTGTTGCTTCGGTTGATAGTTATATCTGTACTCATTGTTTATTGAAAAAATATCCTAATAATTTTTTTCTTCCACCATAATTAATATTAGCATTTCTGGACTTAGACATTAGATACACAAAATATTTTCCACGGATGGATAGCTTTTCTGTAAAATCATAATGAGATAATCTTCGTTTGTCAATAGTGACCAGGAGTTTTTCATTATCATCATTATAGTAGGCGTCAGAAGTTGGTTGCCAAAATGCATGAGTCTGGGCATTATTTTGTTGGTATAGGTTTGCCACACGAGTTTTCCAAACTGCTATGCTGAAATTGTTTGAAATGTATTCATATTGTCTTTGAAGGGTTTCTATTCTGTACTTTTGATCCCTAATCAACTTTTTCAGATCATAATGCCATTCTTGTAGATTTTTTGGATAGATGATTGCATATTCTTGATGTTCACTAAAAAGTTTAAACAACGGTAGCGGATCATAGTGAAGCACGAATGGTACTTTGCGTAGAGCGGTCTGAAGCAATGCTGTGAATGAAGCCATAGGAAATCCTTCGACATATATGTGGGTGTTTTTTTCGATACTAGCAAGTGTGGACGCGGAAACACCTCCATGTAGGATGATCCTTTGATGTTCATACTTCTTTGCATAGTCCGAGTCTTGACGTAGTCCGACAATATTGAATACAACTTCAGGATTCTCTTCTACAATTTTGTAGGCTTCTTGAAGAAAGTTGTATTTCTCATTCGGATTGAATTTATAACTCGTACCTGTACTTAGGATGTTTATCTTTTTATCAATTTTATCGTTTATCGTTTCTTCATTAAGCTCACCCTTGTTTTCTACGGGGATTGGTAAGAAAAACTGTCTCTCTGCGGAGATGCCTCTCCGTTCCTCATCAACTGCTGCGTTGGATTCTCTGATTTGAAGAACAATGTCAATAATAGAAGTTCCCAACCAAAAGACATGGTCTGCATGATTTATAAACCAGACCGGTGCTGTGATTCCTTTTTGAGAAAAAACAATATTGGTAATCGTTTCGTCGGGATGAATATGAAGAATAATGACCTCATAATCATTAAGTGGCTGTTCATTCAGAAGTTTGACAGATTCTATTTTAGAATTTGATTTTACACTGAAGAATTCAATGTCTGAAATGTCCTCAAAATAAGTTTCGCTAACAGCTTTTAAGTCATCTGCGGAAAGACGAGTACTCAGAATAGAGTGTTTTTTTGAGGTGTCGTTCTTTATCCAATTATAAAGTAATTTCGAATGTCCACCAGAAACATGTACTTCGGAACAGATATGTAATACTTTATTATTTTTATTGTTTTTTTTAGGATGAGAAGAAGATGGTAGTATTTTTTGCTGAATCTTTGCCAATAATATTTCTAACTGTTCACTTTTATAATAACCTGAAAAATTGAACCATCCAAAACAAGCAGTTTTCTGAATATAGTTGATACAATCCTCATATAGTTCTTCCTCAAAAAGTCTTTTTGCTATTCTGATACTTGCATCAAAATACTGTTTGTTTGAGTATATTATTTTCTCTTTATCTGTTGGTTGATCTAGATTCATTAAATATCAGCGTTTTCAAATATCAGAAATCTTAATAAGGGTCTTTTACATAAGCCAATAACTTGTGTAGTTGTAAAGCTAATTTATAAAGTACAGGCTTCAAGTTATACTTGATGAACCTTTCTGGAAAGGATTTTATTGGAAAATGTTTGTAAAAGATATGATGTTCATCTGTCAATGATTTCAGAAGATATAATTTTTCAAGATGTTCAAAAATCTTATCACGAGCTAGGACATGTTCTTTATGTTTGATAAATGTTTTGAAAAACATAGCCTCGTTGATCACATTCTTTTTTTTATGAGAATTGTTACTGTGCAGACGGTACGAGCATGAAGCTATAGGGTCAAATAAAAAATCATGTTTTTTGCTTAATCGAAGCCACATGTCATGGTCTTCAAACGAAAGCGATTCATCAAAACCTTTTTCGTCGGTAAGGTTTTGTCTTTTTATTAGAACTGACATTGCAGGAATAAAATTCTTGGTGAGCAACATCTCATAATAATTTTGACTTTTGAGACTGAGGTAAGGTAGATGCCTTGCAATGAATTTATTCTGATACAAATTTGAATCTTCATCAATAAGATGAGCATCGGAAAAAACCATCGAAACATTGTCAGACGAGTTTTGCAACATTGCCACATGACGTTCAAATTTATCAGACATCAACAGGTCGTCCAATGCCAACAGCTGTACATATTTACCCTTTGATAGATCCAGAAGTTCATTAAGTGTCTTTGTGATACCTTTATTTTCTGGATGTTTGATAAAAGTGATATTCAGATCAGGATTTTTTGCTATCCAACCGTCAATCACTTGGACAGAATTATCACTGGATGTATCATCACAGATCAAAACTTCATAATTCGTGTAGATCTGTGCCTTAATGCTCTCAAGAGATTCCACAATGAATTTTTCCTGATTGTAGCAAAGACATAATATACTGACTAAGGGCAAATTCTGCATTCCTCTCTTTTATTGATACTGATTCAAAATATGAATAATCTGATTGACTTCTGCGTCACTTATGATAGAAGAAATGGGTAAACTCAAAACTTCCTCATGGATTTTTTCTGTCACTGGAAACGATAAGTTGTTGTAATATTTGTAAGCCTTTTGCTTATGCGGTGGAATCGGATAGTGGATCAATGTCTGAATGCCATTTTCTGTCAGATATTTTTGAAGTTTATCTCTTTTTTTAGTTCTGATCACGAAGAGGTGATACACATGTTCTTTCGGATTTGCCGGTAAAATGGGCAAAATGACCTTGTTGGATTTTATTCCATCAACATATTGCTCCGCAATCTTTCTTCTCTTTTCATTGTCTGCGTCGATATATTTGAGTTTAACATCCAAAACAGAAGCCTGGATCTCGTCCAATCTGCTGTTCAACCCTTGGTATTTATTCACATATTTTTCTTCGGAACCATAGTTGGCAATGGCTCTGATTGTTTTTGCTAAAAGATCATCTTTACACGTCACCGCACCAGCATCACCCAAGGCGCCCAGATTTTTGCCAGGATAGAAACTGAAACCTGCAGCATCGCCTAGATTTCCGGATTTTGTGCCATTCCATTCGGCACCAATGGCTTGTGCATTGTCCTCGATGATCTTCAGGTCATGTTTTTTCGCCAAAGCTTCCAATTCTTCTGACCAGGAGATCTGCCCGTAAAGATGAACGACCATGATGGCTTTGGTTTTTGGCGTGATCAAAGCTTCGATTGCGGAAATGTCCAGATTGAAATTATCAATGTTTGGTTCTGCGAAAACAGGCTTCAAACGATTGTCTGTGATTGCTAGTACAGATGCAATGTAAGTATTGGCCGGAACGATGACCTCATCTCCAAATTTCAACTGTCCAAGTTCGATATAGGCTTTGAAGATCAATCGAAGCGCATCCAGTCCATTCGCAACACCTATGGCATTGGGAGAACCGATGTAAGTCGCTAAGTTTGCTTCAAAGTTTTTCACTTCATTGCCCTGTAGATACCAACCGCTGCGGAAAGTCTCTAAAAGTCTAGCTTCGATTTCGGCTTGGTATTGAAGATTTATTTTTTGTAGGTCTAGGAATTTTATCATTTATTTTTTGCGTACAAGTTTAACTAATAACTTTAAAGAATATCGATTAATGACGTTTATACATCTTATAATCTTTGAAATTAAAATCTTTTACAAGATAATAATTTTTATGTTTATTCGGGATATCTGTTTCAATTTCCCAATTTGGATTGTGGAATAAGATATAAGTTGGTTCATGCTTCGTAATCCAAGAGTCTATATCTCTCTTGGATAAAAAATAGGCATTGTCCTTGCTGACCAGACCACATAGGTCGACGACTTTCCTGTTCGTAAAATAACCGATTATTCCTATTTCTGCAGTGCCAATACTTTCATCTGCCTTTGTGTTATCAAGAATCCATTCTGATATCCTAAAATAATCTTTTTCTCGTTGTACAGCACCTTTATTATGAGAATTAATATATTTATTATTATAATTCAAAATAAAAGAAAAGGAAATAATTACAACAACAAAAATTGCAAAGTTCCTTTTATTTTTTTCAGGTCGCACAAATCTGTTAGCAAAGAATCCAATACCAGTTACCAAAAAATATATTTTTGCAAAAATCAATGGTGTAACGTACCATGTGTATAATGGAACATTGAAGTACAAATAAAATGAAACAAGAAATAGACAGGACAGAATTAGATAGTAATCAAAAGTGTTTTTTTTCTTTAAAATGAGGCTGATAGGGATAAATAATAGGATGAAAAAATATAAATATTTGAAAAGATTTCTGGATTTATAATTATATGTAATCAAGTCTAATGTTCCACCAATAAAATCATACTGATTACCCCAGAATTTTGACATCCCATGATATACTTTAGCTTTTGAAGAATCAGGAAGTACATTGCCATAATAATAAAGATTGAATCCGTAATGAGCAATTAGGACAATGAAAGACATTGATATATATAACATAAAACTATTTTGTAAAGTTCTCTTTTCATATAAAAATAAAATGGCTGTGGTTACAATAAAAAACACACCCTCGGTCCTAGTAATAACTAGAAAAGAGCACACAATAAAATAAAGCAAGTATTTTTCAAAAAGAAAAGAGTAAAAAAGCAGAAAAATTAAAAACAGATACAATCCTGTTTCCATACCTAAGAAAAGGTAGACATTGCTTAAAGAATACAAAATAAGTATGCAAGCAATCATCACTTTATTCAAGGACAATCTCTCAAGAATTTTGTAAATAACAATAATGGATAGTGATATAAAAACATATCCGATGCTGTTATTCAGCAATATTTGATTTTGGATTTTGAAAAGAGAGTTTATCAGTAGATTGATGTAAGTATATAATGGAGAAGTAAGCCCATTGAAGAGCTCATCCTTGTTGTATACCAAACCGAATCCCAAGGCAAAGTTTTTTATGTAACGGGCATAGATGAGAGTGTCATCAAAAAAGTCATATCTATTGATAAAAAATTTAAGAAAAACAATGACTTCTACGACAAAAAGCAGCAAATAACTAAAGTATTTTTTTTTCATATTCTCATTTGTGTTTAAGTTAAATCAAAGATCAGTTGTAAAAAATAGTTTCATTTAGCTAATGAATGATTTTGACACTTATCTTTTGCATTAATTTGAGAAGTAGTATCCGAAATCTACCTAAAGATAAGGGCATTGAAGGCAAATCGAATCTTCCAATCAATAGGAAAAGTGTTATAGCTTCTTCAAAAATTTAGCAGGATTACCTACCCATATTTCATTTGCGGGAATATCTTTTGTAACCACACTTCCTGCGCCAATTAGCGCATTTTCCCCAATCGTGTTTCCAGCAATAATTGTGGAATTGGCTCCAATAGAAGCTCCTTTTTTCACCAGGGTTTTAGCGAATTGGGCAGGATATTGTTTGGATCGTGGAATCAGATCATTCGTAAAAGTTACGTTTGGCCCAATGAAGACATTGTCTTCTAGTGTAACACCATCCCAAACTTGAACGCCTGGTTTTATGGTAACATTATCTCCGATGGTTACATCATTTTCAATAAAGACATTGCAATTGATATTACAGTTATCACCAATCTTTGCATCTTTCAGAATAACGCAAAATTGCCAAACCATCGTATTTTCACCAATTTTTTCAGTTTGAACATCAGCTAAACTGTGGATGTTATTTTTCATCTTGTATTTTTAAAAATGTGTCATAGTCTCGGATATAATCAGCTTCATTGTAAGTATGTGATGCGAGGACAAGACAAATTGCTCCAGAAGAAAAGTTAATCTCCGAGGCCCATATTCCTGGTGGAATATGCAATCCCATATCAGGACGGTTCAGAAAAACTTGTCTTTTGTAATGTCCATCATCCAAAGAAACTTCAAAGCTTCCACTGGCTGCAATCAGAAATTGATGACATTCTTTATGGGAATGTGCACCTCTATTTTCGCCTCCGGCAATATCATATAAATAGAAAATCCTTTTTACATCAAAAGGAAAAGAAGAATTATTTTCAACAACGGTAAGATTACCTTCATCGAAATTGATCTTACCCAAGTTGATCACACTGCAGTCAAATATTGAGGTTTTATTTTTCATCTGCCAATCTTTTAAATTCTTCGAAATCTCTTATATAATCAGTTTCATCATAGGTTTTATCAGAAACGATGAGGGCTAACGAGTTTGTGGAAAAATTTTCCAGTTTTCGCCAAAACATTTTTGGGATGTGCAAACCATGGTAAGATCGATTCAATGAGAATCTTTTCTCTTCCTTACCATCATGGATCACCACATCAAAACTGCCAGAGAGTGCAACGATGAATTCCTGCTGCTCCTTGAAAGCATGACTTCCTCTTACTTCTCCACCAGGAACATCGTAAATCCAGTAGGTCCTTTCAATTTCGAAAGGTAGCTGGTTTGGATATTCAAAGAAAGAAAGATTGCCTCTCTTATCTAATATTTTGGGGAGATCTATTAGTTTTGGATTGATCATGGAACTTGTAATTTGTAATCGAAATTAGGTCTTATTATGCCAGGCATTTGAGTGATATTCGTCCCTATCTTCACATTTTCAACCTCAAAACCGACAATCTCATCACAAATATATAATGCTTTTCTTTGGTCTTGCCCGAATATTAATTTGAAATAATAATTTCCTGCATTAAGGAGATTGGCAGGAATCTCAAACTCAACGGTATATTCTCCTTTTTTAGAATCTTTATTGGTTGTGACCAAAGCACCAGTATGGAAAACGACGCTTTCTTCGTAGGTTCTGAGTTCGAATGTGGTATCCAAATTGATGTTTTCGGAATAATTGTAGAACCTCAATCTTACTTTTGCGCCAGAGTCGATATCTAGGAAGCTATTATTTTGGGATTTAACAGAGAATTCCAAAATTCGGATATACTCGTTTCCCAGAGCTGTTTCGATGGAGCCGTTATGTAGATAGCTACTTTGTTTTTGAGAACTTTTCTGATATTCCATGATTGTTTCCAAGATTCCGCCTTTATAATCCAATTGGCCTTGGTTCAACAAGATGCCTTTCGAACACAGTTCTTTTACTGCAGTCATATTATGGCTTACAAAAAGAACCGTCCTGCCTTCTCCTTTGGAGACGTCGCCCATTTTTCCAAGGCATTTTTTTTGGAATTCGGCGTCACCTACGGCCAATACTTCATCTACAATAAGTATTTCGGATTCCAAATGAGCCGCAACTGCAAAAGCTAGTCGCACGTACATTCCGGAAGAATATCTTTTTACGGGTGTATCAATGTATCTTTCAACTCCTGAAAAATCAACGATCTCGTCAAATTTTCTAGTGATTTCTTTTCTGGTCATTCCAAGTATGGCGCCATTCAGAAATACGTTTTCCCGACCGGTCATTTCCGGATGAAATCCTGTTCCAACTTCCAATAATGAAGCGATTCTTCCTTTGGTCGATATTTTTCCAGTAGTAGGCTTTGTAACTTTACTAAGTAACTTTAATAAAGTCGATTTACCAGCACCATTTCTTCCAATAATTCCGACAGCGTCACCTTGTGTGATCTCAAAATCAATATCTCGGAGAGACCAGACGTAGTCGCTGTTTCCTTTTTGTGTTCTATCGTTAGAATCGCCAATCTTCAAATATGGATCTTCTTTTCCACGGATTTGATGCCAGAAACGATTGAGGTCATGAGAAAGAGATCCTGTTCCAACTTGGCCCAGACGGTATTGTTTAGATATATTTTCAGCTTTAAGTGCTAATGCCATTTTTTTATTTAGTTTAAAATTAGACCGTATCCATAAAGCCTTTCTCCACTTTGTTGAAGATCACGGTTCCTATGACGAAAATAACGAAGATAAGAACAGTACTGATCAGCAACATTGGAGCACTGAAATCACCTACGCCCAACCACGCATATTTAAAACATTCAAAAATTCCGGTCAAAGGATTGTAGAAAGCGATGGTCTTGAAAATGCCTTTTAAGCTTGAGGCAGGATAGATGACGGGCGTTGCATACATGTACAAACTGATTCCAAATGTCAAAAGCATTTGAAGATCACGATATTTTGTAGTGAGCGATGAAAAGATCATTCCCATTCCCAAAGCAAAAATGGCCATCAAAACAATTAGTAACGGTGTTGCGAGAATCCACCAGTTAGGTTGAACTTCTCCCTTGAATAGATAATAAAAAAAAGCAATCAGAAAAAGTCCCATTTGGACTCCGAAACGCATTAAATTAGAAAGTACAATCGAGATTGGCATGATCAATCTTGGGAAATAGACCTTGCCGAAGATGCCTGCATTGTTTGTAAAAACATTAGATGTTGCGGTAAGACATGAGGAAAAATAATTCCAAAGTGTGATTCCTGCAAGATAAAATAGGATTTTCGGTGCTCCGTCTGTAGATAACTTTGCAATATTCCCAAAAACAACAATGTAAACTACTGTCGTAAAAATTGGATTAATAAAAAACCAGATCGGACCCAAGATGGTCTGTTTGAAACTTGAAACAAAATCCCGCTTGACAAACATGTATGCCAGATCTCGATATCGCCAAACTTCTTTTAAGTTGAGGTCAAATAAAGAATGACTGGATTCAATCGTTTCGGTCCATTGATGGTCTTGAGAATCACTCATTTATGTTTAGTGTTTTTATTTAATTAGGTCTTTCAGATATTGTCCATATCCGCTTTTGCCATATTTAGCCGCGGTTTCAAGGAGTTTTTCTTCATTGATGAACCCATTTCTGAAAGCGATTTCCTCGATACACCCGATTTTGAAGCCTTGTCTTTTTTCAATCACACTAACAAATTCCGAAGCATCCTGAAGAGAATCAAAAGTTCCCGTATCCAACCAAGCTGTTCCTCTGTCAAGAACACCAACTTCCAATTTACCTTTGCTAAGATAAACATTATTGATATCAGTAATTTCTAGTTCACCTCTTGGAGATGGTTTTATGTTTTTTGCAATTTCAACGACCTCATTATCATAGAAATAAAGTCCTGGAACAGCGTAGTTTGATTTCGGTTTAGCAGGTTTTTCTTCAATAGAAAGTGCTTTGAAATCTTGATCAAATTCCACAACTCCATATCTTTCTGGATCAGAAACATGGTAAGCGAAAACAACACCGCCGTCCGGATTGGTTTTATTCTTAAGTAGAGTCCCCATCTCGGAACCATAGAAGATATTATCTCCTAAAACCAATGCTGCAGAATCTTCTCCAATGAATTGATCTCCAAGGATAAAGGCCTGTGCTAATCCGTCTGGACTTGGCTGCACCACATATTCTATATTACATCCCAATTGAGATCCATCGCCCAAAAGCTTGATGAATCCTGCCTGGTCGTGTGGTGTAGTGATGATCAAAATATCTTTGATCCCAGCCAACAACAATGTTGAAAGCGGGTAGTAGATCATCGGTTTGTCATAGACTGGCATCAACTGCTTGCTCACAGCAATTGTCAATGGAAAAAGTCTGGTTCCGGATCCGCCGGCTAATATGATTCCTTTCATAATGGTTTTCAGTTTGTGTTATGAATACTGTCCGTCGTAGTATTTCTGATAATCACCAGAAGTCACATTTTCCAGCCATTCTTTGTTTTCCAAGAACCAATCGATGGTTTTCCCTAAACCTTGTTCGAAGGTTACGGATGGCTTCCAACCAAGATCTTTGTTCAGTTTTGTAGCATCTATAGCGTATCGTTTGTCGTGGCCTGGTCTGTCTTTCACGTAAGTGATCAATTTTTCTGAATGGCCTGCAGGTTTTCCAAGCTTTTCATCCATTTGCTTGATCAATTCCTTAACCAAGTCAATATTCTGCCACTCGTTGAAACCGCCGATATTGTAAGTTTCTCCAGTTTTTGATTCGTTGAAGATCTGATGGATTGCTTTAGCGTGATCGATCACAAACAACCAGTCTCTTGTATATTTTCCATCTCCATAAATCGGCAAAGGTTTTTCATTGATGATATTCGAAATACAAAGCGGGATCAATTTCTCAGGGAAATGATTTGGGCCGTAGTTATTAGAACAGTTTGAAAGAATAAACGGCATTCCATAAGTATTCCCGTAAGCTCTTACCAAATGGTCAGAAGCCGCTTTTGAAGCTGAATATGGCGATTGTGGATCGTAAGGTGTAGTTTCCAAGAAGAAACCTGTCTCTCCTAAACTTCCGTACACTTCATCCGTGGAAACGTGATAAAAAAGATTTTTTCTAGGCTCGTTCGGGAATCTTCCGTGTGTATGATCGGGGTTTAAAGTCCAGAATTCGATGCAAAGATTAAGAAGATTAGCTGTTCCGTTCACATTCGTATTAATAAAAGCATTAGGATCTGTAATACTTCTGTCAACGTGGCTTTCTGCAGCTAAATGTACAACTGCATCTGGATTATATTTTTCAAAAACCTTTCTAAGTTCTTCAGGTTTTGTAATGTCTGCTTTTTCGAAAACGTAGTTAGGTTCGTTCTCGATATCCTTAAGATTTTCAAGATTTCCAGCATAGGTCAATGCATCAAGATTGATGATCTTTGACTCTGGATTATTTTTTACAAATTCTCTTACAACGTGAGATCCGATGAAACCGGCACCTCCGGTAATGATGATGTTTTTCATTTGTGATATTATTGAGTTACTAATTTTCTACCGATGCTTTTGTAGAAAAATTTATTTTGTTCTGGCAATTCCAGTGGAAACATATTTCGTCCGTCAAAAATGGCTTTGTTGATCATTTTCTCGGCCATCAGACTGAAGTTTGGATTTTTGAATTCCGGCCACTCTGTAGCAATTAAAAGCGCATCAGCACCTTCCAGCGCAGAATACATGTCTTTTGCATAAGTGATCTTGTCACCTAATATTTTCTTTACATTGTCTTCTGCAATAGCATCATAAGCCACCACTTCAGCACCTTTTTCCAACAAAAGTTTGATGTTGTCAAGAGAAGAAGCCTCTCTAATGTCATCTGTATTTGCCTTGAAAGCCAATCCCCAAACCGCAATTTTTTTACCTTGAAGATTACCTCCGAAATATTTTTCCAATTCCGGAACCAAGATTACTTTTTGAGTTTTATTAATGTTTTCTGTAGCGTCTAGCAATTGGAAATCATAACCTTCTTGCTTTCCGCTGTTTAGTAATGCTTTTACATCCTTCGGGAAACAGCTGCCGCCATAACCAATTCCCGGGAAAAGGAATCTGTGACCTATTCTATCATCACTTCCCATTCCAAGTCTCACAAGATCAACGTCAGCTCCTACTTTTTCGCAGAAGTTGGCAATCTCGTTCATGAAGGTGATTTTTACTGCTAGGAAAGAGTTGGCAGCGTATTTTGTCAATTCAGAGGATCTCTCGTCCATATTGATAATAGGAACGCCGATGTTGGTGAATGGCTGGTATAACTTCGCCATAATGTTTCTAGCTTTTTCAGAAGTAGAACCGATGATCACACGGCTCGGATTCATACAATCTTCTACTGCAAATCCTTCTCTCAAAAATTCTGGATTGGAAACTACATCGAAAGGAATGTCCGTTTTTGCGGCAATTGTTTCTCTTACTTTGTCAGCAGTTCCAACGGGAACAGTGCTTTTATTGACAATAACTTTATATTCCGTCATCAGGTCGCCGATGTCGTTGGCAACTTTCAAAACATAAGAAAGGTCTGCAGACCCGTCCTCACCTGGAGGCGTTGGCAATGCCAAAAATATAACTTCGCTCTTTTCTAAAGCTTCTTTCAGGTCAGTGGTGAAAAAGATACGTTCTGCCTGGATGTTTCTTAAGAACATCTCTTCCAGACCTGGTTCATAGATAGGAACCACGCCGTTTTTCATTGCTTCTACCTTTTTTTCATCTATATCTACACAATAGACAGAGTTTCCTATTTCTGCCAGTGTAGTTCCTGTAACTAGGCCCACATAGCCGGTGCCAACAATTGTTATATTCAAGAGAATAAGTTTTAATTTCCGCAAAAATAAGAAAATTTAGTTGAAGTCTATGTAAATGAAATATTAGCTTTTTGTTTGTTTTAATAAATTTGATTATCTTTGCCAAAGATTTACGGGAAAATGGGAAGGCTTTCGCAAGAATGCCTTTTTTCGTAGATGTAACTAGGAGTAATATTTATGGAATTTAAAACAGAATTAAGTCGCTTACTTAATGAGTTTCTAGAAACTAGACCGGATCTTTTTTTAGTGGATCTGAAAATCTCTGCAACATCTGATGTGACAGTGATTTTGGATGGTGACAATGGTGTTACCCTTCAGGATTGTCTGGATGCCAGCAGAGCAATTGAGTTCAATATGGATCGCGAGATCCACGATTTCAGTTTGCAGGTGATGTCTTCCGGATTGAGTGAGCCACTTGAGTATCCGAGACAATTTAGAAAAAACATTGGAAGAGAGATCGAGGTGATGTTTGCGGATTCTACAAAAGTTGAAGGCGAACTTTTATCAGTTGATGATGAAAAGATCGTTCTGAGATTAGAATACAGACAACCGAAACTTGTTGGAAAAGGAAAAGAAGATGTAGTAGAAGAGAGAGAGATTCCTTACACCGACATCAAAAAAGCATTAGTAGTAATTAAATTTTAACAATTAGATGAATTGATGTTGATTCAGTAAAGATCAATTATCAACCGTCATTTATCAATTATATATAGGATATGGATAATTTAGCTTTAATAGAAGCCTTTGGTGATTTTAAAGAAATAAAGAATATCAGCAAAATAGACTTAATGGCTATTATCGAAGATTCTCTTAAGACTCTTCTTAGAAAAAGATATGACTCTGATGACCATTTTGATGTGATCGTGAATCCTGACAAAGGGGATTTTCAGATTTTCTTGAACAAAACTATCGTTGAAGACGAGATGTCCGAAGATGATGATCTTGAAATCGAGATCTCTGAGGTTAGAAAGATCGATTCAACTTTCGAAGTTGGTGAGGAATATACGCAGGAGATCGAAGTTGCAAATCTTGGGAGAAGAAGTATCTTAACTTTGAAGCAGATCTTGGCTACGAAAATCCAGGAGCATTTTAACGCTTCTTTGTATGAGCAGTTCAAAGACAGAATCGGAGAAATTATCATTGGTGAAGTTCACCATATCCGTCACAAACATGTGATTCTTTTGGATGATGAGGATAACGAATTCATCTTGCCTAAGGAAAATCAAATCCCTTCTGATTTCTTCAAAAAAGGAGAAACTGTGAAAGGAATTGTAGAAAGCGTAGACTTCCGAGGTTCAAAACCACAGATCATCGTTTCCAGAACAGCGCCTAAATTCCTTGAAGAATTATTGGAGCTTGAGATCCCTGAGATCCAGGATGGAACGATTATCCTTAAAAAAGTAGTGAGAATTCCTGGTGAGAAAGCGAAGATCGCAGTTGATGCCTACGATGACAGAATTGATCCTGTTGGAGCTTGTGTTGGTGTGAAAGGTTCAAGGATCCACGGGGTTGTAAGAGAACTTAAAAATGAGAATATTGATGTGATCCAATGGTCAAAAAATCCTGAGATCTTTGTGAAGAGAGCTTTAGGAAATATCATCATCAATAAAATTGAAATAAACGAAGAATCTAACTACGCATTGGTTTACACGCCAGTAGAAGAGATCTCTAAAGTGATCGGTAAACAAGGTCAAAATATCAAGTTGGCATCATGGTTGACAGGTTATGAAATTGATGTTTACAGAGAAACTTCTGATGACGACGATGTTGAGTTGAGAGAATTCTCCGATGAGATTGAAGCTTGGATCATCGATGAGTTCAAAAAAGTTGGGCTTACCACTGCAAGAAGTGTCTTGGACAAAGATACCGACGCATTGTTGAAAATCGTGGATCTTGAGGAAGAGACCATCGAAGATGTGAAGAACATTCTAAGAGAAGAATTAGAAGGTTAATAAAATGAAGTAAAGTTTTTTGAATACTTTTGAAAAACTAAATTTTAATAAAAAGAAAAAAATAAAGCAAAAGCTTAAAACGCTAAAGCCAAAAGCAAATTTATATTTATGCCAAAAATAAGATTAAATAAAGCCGTTAAAGAACTTAACATTTCTATCCCAAGAGCTGTGGAATATCTGCAGGGAAAAGGGATCGAGGTGGATAGTAATCCTAACGCTCTATTAGAAGAACAGGCATTTTCTGCATTGGAAGCTGAGTTCCGAAAAGATGGAGAACAGAGAAAAGCTTCTCATGAGGTGGTTATTTCTAAAGTTCCTGACGAAAAATTAGCGATCGAAGAAAAAGCACCTGAGGTTATAAGAGCCAAATCAAACGCAAGACCTGAGACCAGGATCTTGGGCAAAATCGACTTGAATCCTACGGCTAAGCCTGCGGAAGAAGTTGTTCCTACTCCTGAATCAGTGGTAGAAGAGAAAAAAGAAGTACAACCAGAGGTTGTGAAAAAAGAGGAAAAGCAAGAGTTCAAAGTGCTTGATAAGATCGACCTTTCAACCATTGATACAGGAAGACCAAAGCCTTCTGAGAAACCAAAAGTGACTGAGAAACCTGCAGAGGAACCAAAACCTGTCATCAAAGAAGAGCCAAAACCAGAACCTAAAGTTGAAGAGCAACCAGCAGCAAAACCTGTTGAGATCGTTCAAGGTCCGGATTCTGAGGATTCCCAAAAGATAGAAACTGTTTACCAAAAATTAGACGGTCCGAAAATCGTTGGTGAAAAAATCGATTTGACTCAATTCAATAGAAAACCATCTTCTAACTCAAATAATAACGCTGCCAAAAAGAAAAGGAAGCGTATTACCAAAGATGTTCCAGGTCAAGCCAATACCAATCAAGGAGGAAATACTCAAGGTGGTGCTAACAGACCTGCAGGACAAGGTAACAACCAAGGCAATCGCCCGCCAGGACAAGGTGGAAACCGTCCAGGAGGAAACAACAATCGTCCAGGAGGGAATAACCGTCCAGGAGGAAACAACAGAGGTGGCCAAGGACAAGCTCGTACAATGCCAGTTGAACTGACAGACGAGCAAGTTAAAAATCAAATCAAAGAAACTTTAGAAAAACTGACCAATAAAGGTGGGAAATCTAAAGGTTCTAAACATAGAAAAGACAAAAGGTCTTGGAGAAGAGAGCAGGATGAGATCCAGCAGGAAATTGATGCACAAGACAGAACTCTTAAAGTAACTGAATTCATTACGGTTAGCGATCTTGCTAGTTTGATGAATGTAAGTGCGACAGAGGTAATCTCTGCTTGTTTCTCTCTAGGAGTAATGGTGACGATGAACCAACGTTTGGAAGCCGATACATTATTGTTGGTTGCTGACGAATTTGGTTTCAAAATCGAATTCTCTGATGCTGATGTTGAAGAAGCAGCAGCAGACGATGTTGAAGATCTAGCAGAAGATCTATTACCAAGAGCAGCCGTTGTTACTGTGATGGGACACGTGGATCACGGTAAAACATCTTTGCTGGATTATATTAGAAAAACAAATGTGATCGCTGGTGAGTCCGGAGGTATTACACAGCACATTGGTGCTTATAACGTGAAATTGGAAAGTGGACAGAGAATTACATTCTTGGATACACCAGGTCACGAGGCATTTACCGCGATGAGAGCCAGAGGTGCTCAGATCACGGATATCGCTATCATCGTTGTTGCAGCGGATGATGACGTAATGCCACAAACAAAGGAAGCTATTGCACACGCACAGGCTGCCGGCGTTCCAATGATCATTGCGATCAATAAAGTAGATAAAGCAGGCGCAAATCCAGATAAGATCAGAGAGCAACTTTCGGCAATGAATGTCTTGGTTGAAGAATGGGGTGGAAATGTACAGGCACAAGAGATCTCTGCTAAATTTGGTAACAATGTAGATCTGTTATTAGAAAAAGTATTACTTCAGGCAGAAATGTTGGAATTGAAATCAAATCCAAACAAACAGGCAAGTGGAGTAGTAATAGAAGCAGCCTTGGACAAAGGACGTGGATATGTAGCAACAATGTTGGTTCAAAACGGAACTCTGAAAGTGGGAGATTACGTGCTTGCAGGTAAAAACCACGGTAAAGTGAAAGCAATGCTAGACGAACGTGGAAAAGCCATGGAAACAGCAGGACCATCAATTCCGGTAACGATTCTAGGTTTGGACGGCGCGCCAACAGCGGGAGACAAATTCCGAGTTTTTGCTGATGAGAAAGAAGCGAAAACGATTGCAAATAAGAGAGAACAGCTTCAAAGAGAGCAGTCTATCAGAACCAAGAAACACTTGACGCTCGATGAGATCGGTCGTCGTATCGCTCTAGGTGACTTTAAGGAATTGAATATTATCTTGAAAGGTGACGTGGATGGTTCGGTTGAAGCATTGTCAGATCAATTGCAAAGGTTATCTACTGAAGAGATCCAGGTTAATATCCTTCACAAAGGTGTTGGTCAGATCACAGAATCTGATGTATTGCTAGCGGCAGCGTCTGATGCGATTATGATAGGATTCAACGTAAGAGCAAGTGTGAATGCAAAAGATATTGCAGATAAAGAAGAAGTAGAGATCAGAACATATTCTATCATCTACCGAGCAATCGACGAAGTGAAGGAAGCGATGGAAGGCATGCTTTCTCCAGAGATCCAGGAACAAGTGATTGGTAACGTGGAGATCAGAGAAGTATTCAGAATTTCTAAAGTTGGATCCATCGCAGGTTGTATGGTTCTTACCGGTAAGGTAACCAGAAATTCTAGTATTAGACTCCTTAGAGATGGTATTGTGAAATTTGATGGCGAACTTGAAAGTTTGAAACGTTTCAAAGACGACGTGAAAGAAGTGACCAAAGGTTACGAATGTGGACTTAACATCAAAGGTTACAACGATATCGAAGAAGGTGATATCCTTGAGGTCTATGAAGAAGTAGCCGTTAAGAAGAAATTGAAATAAGATTATAATATACTATACTTGAAACCGCCTTTTTGGCGGTTTTTTTGTGCCGTAACTATTATTTGTAATAGTTCTAAATAAAATATTTAGAATTAATAATTTTAATATGGTTGTCAGACGACATGACCATACTGTTAATATTATTTAATCATATTTTCAACTAAATAAAAAATATATTGATTTATTTTTATTGTATTATAATAATTGTGATCAAATTCACAATAATACTTGCCTATAATTTTTGCGGTGTTAAAATTTTTTAACATATTTGCAGATTATAATTAAATAGTGTTAATATGAATGTAAAATTACGTGTGCTTAGTGCAGGTGCTATTTTCTTTTTAGGAATTGCAGCAAATGCACAAAGAAAGAAAGCAGATACTGTTACTAAAACGAATGACATTGAAGAGGTAGTGGTTTTGGGTACATATGGTATTAAAGAAACCCAAGAACAAAAAGTTGGTTCTTATTCAATAGTTTCCTCAAAGGCATTAGAGAAACCTAATGCATTGTCAGTTGATATGGCTATTGCTGGTCAGGTCTCTGGAACAGTAATAACTGCTAACAGCGGACAGCCCGGGTCAAATGCCAAAGTTCTTATCAGAGGTATTAGCAGTTTGACCGGTGACAATCAACCTCTTTACATTGTTGATGGTGTTCCAGTCCTTGTAGGAGATCAAGCAGGTGTAGCGACAACCTCAAATGCATTGGCTATGATTGATCCTACAGATATAGAAAGTGTTGAAGTGCTAAAAGACGGAGCTACAACATCTATATATGGTTCGCGTGCTGCTGCAGGTGTAATTATAATCAAAACTAAATCTGGTAGAGGTGGGAAAGGAAAATTGACGATGATGGCAGAATACGGTTTTGGAACACCAGCATTCGAGAGATATGAATTTCAAAATGCACAAGAGCAGGTTAATGCATTGATAAAAGGATACATGGCAAATGGGCAATCCTTAGAAGACGCAACCTTTACTGTTTTAAATAAAGATTCTGGTCTTTTGAAAAGTTGGGATGGTACTAGGGATATCGATTGGGAGGATGCAACAAGAAGATCTGCGACAGGTGCGTCAAAATACAATTTAAATTATTCTTTTGGAAACGAAAAAATAAAAGGATATGCATCAATTGGTAATACAGAACAAGAAGGTATCATTAGGGATGCTCTATATAAGAGAATGAATGCAACTATTAAGATTGATGCAAAAGTTAATGATAAAATATCAATTTCCTCTTCCAATATGATTTCTAGGGCTACTCAGTATGGTCCATTGGATTTCGGTTATTTTGCCAATCCAGTCTTGTCAGCAAGATTCACACCTAATACAAACTCCATTTACAATGCTGATGGCAGCTATAATCTAGATATTAATGGAGGCGTAGGAAATGCAGGATTTAACCCCGTGGCTATTCAGGACGTAAATAGTAGAAAATCAGTGTTTACAAAAATACTTTCTTCTTTTGGTTTTAATTATAACATACTTAAGCATCTTAGATTTTCTTCAAATGTTGGAGTTGACTATAATTATTACGATGAGAATGAATATAGAAACCCAGACTTTGGAGATGGTAATAATGCGGCAAATGGAATTACAGGTCTAGCTATACAAAGTAATTATACATACACAACCCTTAACTGGTCAAATTTCTTTAACTACGACTTCAAGATAAATGATGATCACAAGTTTACTGCGACTGCAGGTACGGAAACAACAATCAAATGGTCTAAGTATCCTTATCAAGCCTCAACTGGTTTTAAGTCAGGGCACTATGAGCAAAATGTAGTTTCTTGGGGTACAACACCTTTTGCAACTCAATCTTATCAAGAGAAGTTTCATTTAATAGGTTATATTGGAAGATTATCTTATGGTTATAGGGATTATTTCAATGTGATGGGGTCATTTAGAAGAGATGGTTATTCACACTTTGGAGACAACAAAAAATATGGAAATTTTTGGGCTTCAGGAGCCAACGTAAATTTTCACAATATTATTGATTTAAGCTCTGTATTTGATGAGTTAAAAGTAAGGGCCAGTTATGGAGAGGTCGGTAGTACAAATAATATGATGTATACCAATAGAGCTACATTAGGCCAATCATCATACATGCTATCAGGAGGTTATACAATCAATAATCCAGGAAATCCAAATTTGCAGTGGGAATCCTCTAAAAAAAGTAATATTGGTCTTGATTTAGGATTTGCAAATAATAAATTAAGAGTGTCATTTGATATTTATAAAAATATTATTAGTGATCAATTGACGAACAATATTCCAAACGCTCCTTCAACAGGATTTGGTTTGTTAACAGGTAATGCGTTGAAATCAGAGAGTAAAGGTTTTGAAAGTACTTTGTCATATGATCCTGTAAAAAATGATAATTTTACTTGGGCGATTAATGGTAACTATTCTTATAATAGAGCTAAGGTTCTGAGTGTGAATGGACCCTTAGAACAAACTTATTTTAAAAGATATGCTGTAGGACATGATCCTTCTGAATGGTATTTGGCAAGTTATATTGGTGTGGATCCTAGTAATGGAGATGCTTTGTGGTATACAGATGCAACCCGTACAACAGTAAGTAACGGGCAGGCCTCATCCGCAACTATCAATAGAGATTATGTAGGTGAAAAGTCAATTCCTACACATACAGCTGGTTTGACCAATAGTTTTACATATAAAAAACTAAGCTTTAGCTTCTTAGCGACTTATGCGGGTGATTTCTCTGTTTATGACCTATGGGGAAGATACTATGATGCTGATGGCCAAGATGTCGGAATAAAACAAGTTAAAGATGTTTCAAATGCATGGAGCCCTGATAATACTGGAGCAGATCGTCCACAGTATAGACCTGGTAATACTGTTAACAAGTACCATTCCACAAGATATCTTTACAAAGGGGATTATATAAAATTAAAAAGTGCAGAATTAGGATTTAGATTAAATAAGGATGATCTTAAAGTAAAAGAAATTAATAGTGTTTATTTCTATGTCAGAGGAATCAATTTATTGACTTTCACATTTGATAAAGATCTTCCATTTGATCCAGAATCAAATAGTAATACAGTCGGTAATTATGTCGGTGGATCTGGGATCTATGATCAGACACAGCCTATTATGAGACAGATAATGTTTGGGGCTGTAATAGACTTTTAATTATTAAACTTTAAAAAATGAAAAACAATATATTTATTTCGGGTGCTATCGCTGCAGTCTTATCCATTACTTCTTGCTCAGATAGTTATTTGCAGGAAGATTATTATCCAGCGACATATATTCCTTTAGATAATAATACAATTAAAACAAACGAAGATTTACAGAATTCCGTAAGAGGTCTTTACGCTTCATTATCTAATATCAATGGTTTTGGGGGGGACTATTTTACCTATCAAGAATTAACAGGGGATATTGGTTTTGTAAGTATTAGAAACTCAGGGTATTATGTTTCAACAAATGCTTTCAACCATCTCATCGTGGATGGAGGTGCGAGTGGCGGTATCTGGGGTGCATTTTATAATACAATTGCAAACGCAAATCTTATGTTGTCTTATGAGGGCAAAATTCCAGATGGGGAAGAAGGAATCGTAAAGTCTAATACTTTATTTGCACATGCTAAAGTGGTCCGTGCTTACAACTATTTAGCATTACTAGGACTCTTTTCACCTAATTATGGAGAAGGTGATCAAAGTTTGGGTGTTCCGTACCCAACTACTTATGATATAGAAGCTAAATTACCTAGGGCAAGTGTTGAAACAGTAATCAACAATGTGATTGCTGATTTAGAATCTTCATTAGCGACATTCACGAGTGATCAGACATCGGCCATCTATGCGGATAACAAATCTTTTAATTCAAATGCTATCAACTTATTGTTAGCAAGAGCATATCTATTTAAAAAAGATTACAACAAAGCACAGCAATATGCCCAAGCAGTTATTGACTTAGGAGCTCCACTAAGTACCGGAAGTGGTTTTGCATCATTATTTTTACTGACAGGTGAAAATAACACAGAAGTGCTTTTTCAAATAGATTATACCAATCCAGGCGGAACTAACTCTCTTACTACGTATTGGGGAACAGCTGGAAACTATAAACAAAATTTTATGGCACAACCGTTCTTTAATTCATTTATGAAAAATCCAGCTGTGCCCAATCAAGCTACTGCTTCGGATATTCGCATAAAGAATACAGCATGGTATCAAAATAATGCAACGACGTATCCTGATTTGCCAGCACCAATAAATGTTAAAAAGTACAACAGTGGTTTTAGGGATGTGATACAGTTGAGAAAAACAGAGGCAATATTTATAAAAGCAGAAGCTCAGTATCACACGGATCCTACAGCAGCATTTCAGACACTCAAAACTTGGGTAATTGGATATAGAGATACTGATTATAACAAAACTTTTACGGGTACTGCAGTTTTAGATGAGATACTAAGACAAAAAGGTTTTGAATTTTTTCTCGAGGGAACAAGATTTACTGACCTTAAAAGAAATAATAAGTCTATCGTAAAATATCAAACAGGATCAGATGGTAATCCTTTGGCAACTATTCCTGTTGGTGATAAGAGGTTTATATGGCCAATACCTTTTAATGAAATGCAAAATAATCCTAATATTTCGCAAGCTCCTGGGTACTAGTATTATAAATAAAAATAATTATATTTGAATATTAATCTTTAAATTTTATAGTAATGAAAAAAATTTTTACAATTGCAATTTCTGTTTTTGCCTTATACGCAAATGCACAAACAACGCCTTCATGGGTTGCTAAAAGCAGTAACTTTCCCAATGCAAGTACTTATCCAAACGTTCTTGATGCGAAGGGTGAAAATGTTGTTTGGGGCTTTGGTGCAGATGGTACACCAGCAGCAGCAGATTACAGGGTCTTCACAAAGACAGGTGACGGAGGTAATACTTGGACGGGAGGAACTATGACTGGTGTTCCTACTACAGTGTCTATATCTGATATAGCTGCTGGTGATGGGAATACGGCCTGGGTTATCGCTTTTCCAAATACCGGTACCGGCGGTGTGTGGAAAACAACTAACGGTGGAGCTAACTGGACGAAGCAAACAACAGCTTTATTTAATAGTGCTACATCTTTCCCAAATACAATACACTTTTGGGATTTGAATACAGGAGTAGCTGCTGGTGATCCAATAAATGGTAAATTGGAAGTTTACACAACTACGAATGGAGGAACAACTTGGACAGCTGTTAGTGGTGCTACTGCCGCTGCTGGTGAATATGCTTATGTTCATAATGAAGCAGTTGCTGGTAATAGTATTTGGTATGGATCAAATCAAGGTCGTATTTTTAGATCAAATGATAAAGGGGCAACTTGGCTTGAAACTCTTGGAACTCCATTAAGTGATTTTGGAGGGGAAGGAGAGTTTGGATATATAGCCTTAAAAGATGCAAGCACAGCCTGGATTGTAAGTAGTTTCGGTATTCTTTACAAAACAGCTGATGCTGGAGTTAACTTTGAACCTGTTGACATTCAAACAGGTACTTTATATCCAACTTCTATTGCTTATGTGCCTACTACAGACCAAACTTTGTTATGTGGTGGAGCTAGTACTACTTATGGTAGAGGCTCGTCGATAAGTTTTGACGGAGGATCTAATTGGATTGAAATCAATAACAGTAACACTGATATTGGTATTACATCTATCGCAGCAACAAGTACAACTGCTATTTATGGTGGTTCTTTTTCTAGTGCAGGGCAAGGTGTGAATAAATTAACTCCTATATCATTGGCTACTTCTGAAGCTAGTGCTGTTAAAGGCCTATCAATTGCTCCAAACCCAACTTATGGTGATTTAAACATCTCTACAGTTCTTAATGTAAAGGCTGTTGAGATTTTGGATATGAACGGAAGACTTATAAAAACTTTTGGGGCAGATTCTAAAAAATTAGACTTGTCATCTTTAAAAGTGGGTGTATATGCTGTAAAAGTTACTACAGTAGATGGTAAAAGTCAAATTACCAAATTCATCAAAAAATAATTTCAATTATTTTTATAATATTCAATCCCGCAATTTGCGGGATTTTTTATTTCAGTATTATTAGTATTTTTGTACCCAAATTTCCTCGATGAAATATTTATTATTACTGTCATTCGTTTTTAGTGTTCTTGTAAACGGACAACAGGTCAACAAAACAGATTCCAACAAGCCATCTTCAGATACACTCAAAGTAGATTCCGGAGAGAAGGATTCTATGGAGATCTATAAGCCGACGATCAATGATTATTTGGTCAAAACCAGATTTTCTGATAAGAAGATCTATGATACCACTTTTTCAATCGAGAGGTCTTATATTGCCACACAATACAACAAAAAGGATAATTTCGGAAAGATCCCATCGGCCAATATCGGCTCTGGATTTCAAAATTTGGTCTATGAGAAAAATGCGGAACAGAACTTAACGCTGCTCCCAGAAAACAAATCCTTTTACATCAAAGGCGAGAATGACATCAATTATTACGATGTCAAAACACCAACAACAACATTTTTCTACAACAATGCAATGAGAAATGGGGGTCAACTTCAGACAACTTACACGCAGAATGTCGGCAAAAATTTCAACTTTGCATTAGAATACATGGGACTTAGGTCTCAAGGTCTTTATAGAAACAGTTTGGCTTCTAGCAACAACACGATTTTCAGCGGTCATTACAATTCTCCAAACGGAAAGTATGAAGCTTACGCACATTACATTCATCAGAATGTTGATAACCAGGAAAATGGTGGGATTGCTGATATGGACGTTTTCCTAAGTGGAGATTCCAGATTCAACAACAGGCAGAATATCGAAACCAATCTAGAAGGTGTAGAATCTCGCTATTCTTACAGAAGATATTACTTTAGCCAAGAGTTTTCACCTTTTGATCCTGCAAAATATCCTTTCAAACTAAGACATACGATTTACCACCAAGGTAACAAGTATTATTTCACCGAATCAGCTGCCAATACAGATTTCTTCAATTCCGAAAGCATCGATGGTTTTCCATTGGGAAGTAAAAAGTTTTCCAATAATCTAAGCAATACATTTAGTTTGGTTTGGGACAACGAGAAGTTCAAATTGGATGCTGGTTTCCGCCATCAATATTTGGTGTTTGGAAACAAAAACGCTTATCCGATCCTCAATATTCCAGGTTATTTCAAAGAACAAAGAATTGGCGCAGTCGGTAATTTGCAAATTAAATTATTAGACAAGATCCAACTCAAATCTTTCCTGGAGATATCCAAAGGTTCAGAATTTGGCGATTATATCAAGACCACAAACCTTTTGGTGTTCGAACCGATCAAAGATTATTTGGTGGAAGGCCGCGTCAATTTCCAGTCGGCTTATCCGAGTTTCAATTATCTGGTAAATTCGTCACATTACGTAGAACATAATTATTATCTTCAAAGTCCTAACAACGAGGTTGTTACCCAACTTGGAGGAACGGTAAGATTGGCCAAATGGTTTGACACGAAGGTGTTTGTAGATTTCTTCAAGATCGATAATTATACCTATTTCGATAACCTTTCGAAACCGCAACAGAGTTCTTCATCACTTAATATTTCTCAAATTGGTGGTGAAAGCACAGTTAAATATGGTAAGTTCAATCTGAATGGAAAAGTACTGTTCCAAAAAGCATTGAGTAGCCAAGACCTTTTGCCAATGCCGGATTTTATTGGAAGGATCAACTTGTTTTACCAAGCGCCGGCCTTCAAAAAAGCTGCTGAAGTACAAGTTGGGGTCAAGTTGTATTACTTCACCAAATTCGATTCCCGAGAATATTCGCCGATTGTAAACGATTATATTTTACCGGGAACCAATTCGTATTCGATTGGCGGACAACCGATTGCTGATGTGTATTTTAATATGAGGGTCAAGCGTATGTTTTTCTACATAGAAGGTCAGCACATCAATCAAACCTTTATGCAGAACAAATCCTTCACGTCGCCCAATTATCCGATCTACGATTTCAGGCTCAATTTAGGCGTTGTCTGGTATCTTTTCCATTAATTTAATTATGGCAGCTATTTCCGCCTTCCACTCCCGCTTTTTTTGTTATTGCGAACACGTGAGGCCATCAAAATATCATTTTCAACCATCGCAATTACAAAAAAGAGCTCCGTTCAAGTCGGGCTGCAACTACAACATAATAAACATTGTTTTCTTTGATGAGTTTTACGTCTTTGCGAGTCTTAAAAACAATTAGTAATTTAAAAAAAACTTTGCGCGCTTTGCGTTTAATATCTTCAAGTAAACAACCACCAACCAAAATGACGATTGATTTCGAAAATATAAACAGCATTCCAAAACTCATCAAGGATTTTCTAGGAAAAAAGCTGGACGGATTTCAGAACAAAATTTTTGATCTGGAGAACTTCAAAATTCAGATTGCTGACAAACAAAAATCATTTTCAGATGAGAAAAGGAAAGTTCTTTATAATACCATCTTTTCACAAAATCAAGAATCGCAACTGTCACCCAAACAGTTGGAATTTCTTTTCTCACTCAAGGAAAGCAATACATTCACGATCACAACAGGACATCAGCTCAATCTTTTCACAGGACCGGTTTTCTTTATTTATAAGATTTTGCAGACCATCAAAACCGCAGAATTTCTAAAATCAAATTTCCCGGATCACCACTTCGTTCCCATATTTTGGATGGCCACAGAAGATCACGATTTCGAAGAGATCGACCATTTCAAAACGCGCGAACATTATTACGAGATCAAAGGCAATTCTGGTGGCGACGTTGGAAATATCAAAATAGATGATCAATATTTCATTCAGGAATTCGAGAAAGAATTCAAAGATCATCTCTATGGAACCGAATTGATTCTGTGGATCAAAAACGCCTACAAAAAAGGAAATTCCCACACACAAGCCATCCGATATTTGGTGAATCAACTGTTTGCTGATTATGGATTATTGACAATCGATGGAAATTCAACTGAATTGAAATCTCAGGTCAAAGATATTTTCAAGAAAGAATTGTTATCAAACCAACTCTTCGAAACCACAAAAACGCAGAGAGAATTTCTGGAAAAAGAATATCACAAAGTTCAGGTCAACCCAAGAGAGATCAATTTATTTTATCTTTCAGAAACCAGAAACCGAATCGAGAAGATCAATTATGAATTTCAAATTCTTGACACAAATTTGAAATTTACGCAAGAAGAAATCCTAAATGAACTGGAAAAGCATCCTGAGAAATTTAGTCCAAATGCAGTTCTGCGTCCGGCTTATCAGGAATCGGTTTTACCAAATTTAGCTTATGTCGGTGGAAATGCTGAGATCATGTACTGGATCGAGTTGAAAGATCATTTCAAATCCATCGATCTTCCTTTTCCGATTTTGATCCCAAGAAATTCCATGCTTTTCCTTGCAGAAAAAACGTTTAAGAAAATTGAAAATTCAGGTTTGGAAATTGAAAACTTCTTCGAAAATTTTGCCGAAGTATTGAACCAGAAAATTCTTGAGAACAACGATATCAAATTACTTCTGACAGAAAAAGAGCTTCAATTGATAGGTTCGTTTTCAGAACTTAAAAACAAAGCTTCGGAAACTGAAAAAACGTTCCTCAACCTTGTGGAAGCAGAGGAGACCCGACAACTGAAATCTTTCAAGAGAATGCAGAAACGCCTTCTGAAAGCCGAAAAAACAAAGCAGTCTGAACGTTTTGACCAGATGCAAGGTTTATTTCTGAAAGTCCACCCAGGCGGAAATTGGCAGGAACGGGTTTTCAATTTCAGCGTGTTCTACGCCGATCTTGGCAAACAATGGATCGACGAAAGCTACCAAAAAATGAATGTTCAAAAATCCGAATTAATAATTTCGCCCATTTAATCTGAAAGCATTATTTTTGTATCATTATTAAAAAAGAATGATAAACAAAATTTTCATTTTATCCGCAGTAGCTGCCTTTTTAGGTCTTTCAGCACAGAAAACGCACACCGTTGCGCCAAAGGAAACGCCTTACGGGATTTCCAAACAGTACGGTTTGTCCATCGATGAATTGTACAAACTGAACCCGTCCAAAAAAGATGGCGGTTTAAAGATCGGTGATGTCTTGATAGTTGCTAAAACAGGAAGCTCAACAAAAACCGTAACACCAACCGTAACGCCAGTAAAGGCTACTCCAGTAACTTCTGGAACCGTTTCTGGTAAAACAGGAACGATCACTTTGCAGCCAAAACAAACGGTTTACGGCATCACAAAACAATATAAGATCTCAGAAGCTGATCTCAGAAAGTTGAACCCAGAATTGGATTCTCACTTGAAGATCGGCGACAAGGTCAATCTGCCTTTGGATAGTATCCTGAAATATGGTGATTCATCTTCTTCAGCTGTTGCACAAACTACCACTGTTGTAGAAAAAACACCAGAAGTTAAAACGGTTACGAAAACAGAGTCTGTTGCTTCTGAACCTGCAAAAGGAATGTATGTTGTCCAGACAAAGGACAATTATTATAAAATCTCAAGACAATTCAACCTGACACAGAAGCAATTGTTTGCGCTGAATCCTGGCTTGGAAGCTGCAGGACTGAAACCTGGAGAATCGATTAGAGTTTCTGGGTCAGAATCCAATACTATAAATGTTGAAGACAATTCTCAAAATAATTCGACTTCGGCTCCAGCTACAAAAACTGTTACCACAACGCAAACTTCTGCTCCAAGTGCAACTTCTTCTGCCTCAGGAAATACTTCCACGTCAGAGGACGATTATGTGACCTACACGGTTCAAAGTGGTGATACGATGTTCAGTATTATGAACCATTTCAACGTGACATTGGATCAGTTGATTTCCCTAAATCCAAATTTAGTTGACGGATTAAAAGCGGGAATGACCTTGAAGATCAAGAAACAAGATCCGATGTATTCCAAAAAAGCGGGTGATGTTTTGAGCGTGGTCTTGATGTTGCCTTTCGGATTTGATGCGAATGACGCAAAATACAGAACAATGTCTATGGATTTCTTGACCGGAGCAAAATTAGCGGCGGAAAGAAATGCGAAATCAGGACAGAAACTGGATATCAAAGTGGTTGATGCAGGAAACGAAGTCACTTTTAAAAACAGTCTTTCTCAGATCAATCAAGATAATACGGATCTTATCGTGGGGCCATTTTTCAAATCGAGTATTTTGGAGGTCCTTAATTATGTAAAACAAAAAAATATTCCGGTAGTGGCGCCTTTTGCCAACTCTTCTGATCTTTTCGATTACAATAATCTGATCATCGTTGAGACAGAAAACACTGTTTATTCGGACAGGATCGTGAAAGAAGTTTCTCAGGTTTATCAAGACCAGAAAATATATATCGTTGCAGATAATTCCAAAGCGAACGCCAATGCGATCAAAGCTGGTTTGGAAAAATCTTTAGCGAAAGCAAATATTGTGATCGTCAATTCATCAAACGAGATCCAGTTGGAGAACAACATGATGACGGGACAATCTGTTCCAGTGATTGCGATTTTAGCAGACGACAATGACTCTGCTGGAACTGCATTTGCCTCCAAGATCATTGCACTAGGAAAACAGACAGAAGGTTTCAAAGCATTCAGTATGTTCTACAGTCCAAGTTTTGAAAAGAATGTAGATGACCTTTCAAAATCCAGTTTGGTTTATCTGATGGACAGAAAGATCAATTACGATGGCGATTTCGAAAAGCAAGTTCTTGCAGATTACAAGGCGAAATATTGCAAAGCACCATCCAAATATGCCGTGATCGGTTTTGATGTGATGAATGACATGCTGACTAGAGAAAACAAAAAAGGAGAGATCTTCAAACAAATTGGAAAATCACAGACTCAACTCGCTACAAAATTCGAATTTGTAAAAGCGAAACCAAATGGTGCGTACATCAACAATGGTTACAGAGTTGTAAGATTGATGCAATAATTAAATTTAAAATAACGATGAATCGGTCAACTATCATTCATCAATTATCATTTATATAAAATATGAAAGCACTTGTATTTCCTGGTCAGGGTTCGCAGTATGTAGGAATGGGGAAAGAATT
This sequence comes from Chryseobacterium sp. FP211-J200, assembly GCF_001643375.1. Classification (GTDB taxonomy): domain Bacteria; phylum Bacteroidota; class Bacteroidia; order Flavobacteriales; family Weeksellaceae; genus Epilithonimonas; species Epilithonimonas ginsengisoli. The sequence goes on along the minus strand of NZ_LSHB01000067.1, from coordinate 44,562 downwards.
GTACGATTCCCGAAAAGATGTGAAAGACTTGATGGATTCCGCCAATGAGATCCTTGGTTTTGACCTTGTTTCAATTATGTTCAACGGGACAGACGAAGACCTTAAAAAAACCAGCGTAACTCAACCGGCTATTTTCTTGCACTCTGTAGCGGCAGTGAAAGTTGCAAACGGACTAGGCGCTCAAATGGTGGCAGGACATTCTTTGGGAGAATTTTCCGCTCTGGTTGCCAACGGTGTTTTGTCTTTCGAAGATGGACTGAAGTTGGTTTACGAAAGAGCTCAGGCCATGCAGATGGCTTGCGACATCAATCCAAGTTCTATGGCCGCAATTCTTGGTCTTGAAGATTCCAAAGTGGAGGATATCTGCGCAGGAATAGAAGGAATCGTGGTTCCTGCAAATTACAACTGTCCTGGCCAATTGGTGATTTCTGGTGAGACCACTTCTGTAGAAAAAGCTTGTGAAGCTTTGAAAGCAGCTGGCGCAAAAAGAGCATTGATCTTGCCTGTAAATGGCGCTTTCCATTCACCTTTGATGATGCCTGCACAAGAAAGATTGGCAGCAGCCATTGAGAATACGAAATTCAGAAATGCAACGATTCCGGTTTACCAGAACATTACGACGACTGCAGTTTCTGATCCGGAAGAGATCAAAAAAAATCTGATCGCACAATTGACCGGTCCTGTAAAATGGACACAAAGTGTACAGAATATGATTAAAGACGGCGCAGATAACTTCGTGGAAGTTGGTCCTGGAAAAACGCTTCAAGGTTTGATCAAGAAGATCAATTCTGAAGTTTCCGTTGCGTCTGCAATCTAAAAATTTAATTAATGAACAGAATATTTTCACCCGGAAAGCTGATGCTGACCTCAGAATATGTTGCTGTTGATGGTGCTCTTGTCCTGACTGTTCCCACAAAGCTAGGACAAGAGTTTTTTTTTGACGAGAGTGATGATGAGAGGTCACTGATCTATTGGAATGCTTATCATCAAGACCAATTGTGGCTGGAAACCATTATTGATTATAAAACTTGGACTATCATTAAAACCAATGATCAAAAAGCATCCGAGTTTATTCTAAATGTTTTGAAAAATGTTCAGGAACTTTCTGAGATCAAATTTAAAACAAACAATTCTTATCATCTTAAAACCAATCTCCAGTTTCCTTCGGATTTCGGATTGGGCAGTAGTTCCACTTTGATGAGCAATCTCGGCGAATGGGCAGAGATCGATCCTTTTGTCCTTAATGAAATAAGTCTCGGCGGCAGTGGTTATGATGTGGCTGTGGCAAAGGAAAAGTCCGCAGTTCTTTACAGTCGTTTTCCAGAAAGGGTTTATGAGAAAGTGAACTTTGATCCAAGCTTTAAAGATGACTTGATCTTCATCCACCTCAATCAAAAACAAGACACACGAGAGGGGATTTCTCATTACAAGTCAAAGGCAACTTCAACAGAATTAATCAATGAATATTCTGAATTAACCAAACTGGTCCTCAATAGTCAGAATTTGGAAGAATTTTCACAATTGATGACCATTCACGAGCAAAAACTTGCTATTTTTCTTGGAACTCCTGCCGTGAAAGAAAAATATTTCCAAAACTATCCCGGCTTTGTCAAAAGTTTGGGTGCTTGGGGCGGAGATTTCGTTCTTGCGTCAAAATTTGGAGATTATAAAGCCTATTTTAAAACGCACGGTTTCGGTAAAATATTTTCTTGGGATGATTTAATTAATTGATTGTTAATTAATTATGAATAAAATTTAAACTGATGAAAATCAGTTAATAAAAACTTTCATAGTTCGCTGATATTTTTACATTTGTCCCAACACCTTTAATCTTCAAAAAAAATTAAAAATGGAAAAGCTAAAATCTTATCTTGAACGTCAAGGCATTTTCAATCCCAAAGAAATCTTCCACAATCCAACTTACGAAGAAATTTTCCAGGCAGAAATGCACCCGAAAAATTCTGGTTTTGCCAAAGGAGTGCTGACAAAATCTGGCGCAGTTGCCGTAAAAACAGGGATTTTTACAGGTAGATCACCTAAAGACAGATATATCGTCAATGACAACATCACAAAAGATACGATCTGGTGGGATGGAACGATCAACCGCCCAACTTCCGTAGAAGTTTTTGACGAACTGAAAGATATTGTCACCAACGATCTTTCCGATGAAAGCATTTACGTCATTGATACATATTGCGGATCGAACGAAGACACCCGGCTGAAAGTGCGATTCGTAACCAAAGTGGCTTGGCAAGCGCATTTTGTGATGAATATGTTCATTCGCCCTTCTCATTATGACCTTCAAAATTATGGAGAGCCAGATTTTGTGGTCATCAATTCTTCTGATTCTGTGAATCCAAATTGGGAAAAACAAGGACTTAATTCTGAGGTTTTTGTAATGTTCGACCTTACGAAAAAGATGCAGATCATCGGCGGAACTTGGTATGGCGGAGAAATGAAAAAAGGGATGTTTTCTATCATGAATTACTACCTTCCATTGAAAGGAATGGCTTCTATGCATTGTTCTGCAAACGTTGGTGCGAAAGGCGATGTTGCTGTTTTCTTCGGACTTTCCGGAACTGGCAAGACGACGCTTTCTGCCGATCCGAAACGATATCTCATCGGTGACGACGAACATGGCTGGGATAACAATGGCGTTTTCAATTATGAAGGTGGCTGTTATGCAAAAGTGATCGACCTTAGCAAAGAAAAAGAACCCGATATTTTCGGTGCGATCAGAAGAGATGCACTTTTGGAAAATGTAATCACAGACGAAGACGGAAACGTAGATTATACTGATGGATCGATTACAGAAAATACAAGGGTTTCTTATCCCATTTATCACATCAGCAAAATAGTTTTACCATCCAAAGCTGGACACGCTAGCAAGATCATTTACTTGTCGGCCGATGCTTTTGGGGTTTTGCCTCCGGTTTCTATTTTGACAGAATGCCAGGCACAGTATCATTTCCTTTGTGGTTATACATCAAAATTAGCAGGAACAGAGCGTGGGATTACAGAACCAACGCCATCCTTTTCTCCGGCTTTCGGCGAGGCATTTTTAACACTTCATCCAACCATGTATTCCAAAACTTTGATTGGGAAAATGAAAGAGCATAATGCAAAAGCTTATTTGGTAAACACAGGCTGGAACGGAACTGGCAAAAGAATTTCTCTGAAAGATACGAGAGCGATCATCGATGCGATCATTGATGGAAGCATTGATAAAGCAAAAACGGATCACGTTCCAATTATGAATTTGGAATTCCCAACTTCTCTTCCAAATGTTTCTGAACATATTTTGGATCCAAGAGATACTTACGAGAATAACTCCGATTGGGAGAAAAAAGCGAAAGATCTTGCTGCGCGATATATCAAGTATTTTGAACAGTTTGCAGATAACGATGAAGCAAAAGCATTGATTCCATCAGGACCTGTGCTGTCAGAAGTTCATCAACATTAAAATAGAAATAATTGTTAAAAAGAACGCTTCCAACTTGGAAGCGTTCTTTTATTCTAATAATTGGCCATCTTGTTGTAAGATTATTTTACCATTTTGTTCAACGGTCAATGATATTTCTGCCGCATCTCTTTCCCCAATGATGCCTCTGTAAACATTATAATTATATTCACCTTTTGTAAAAGTGATGGTGTGATTGCCACCGCTTCCATCGAATTTCAGTTCTCCATTTGCTAAGATAAGGTCAGGTTTTGAAGCTTCGGATTTTCCGATTTTCCAGGAAGCGTAACGGTATTTTCCGTTCGCCAATTCATCAATCCTGATCAGATAACTTTTTGTTTGAATCTTGTAAGTTGGTGATTTGAAAGTTTTTAACGATGAATGTAGTTTATTTTTATCATGATTGATCAGTCTGTTTTTTTGAGCGATCTCCAAATCACTTTGATAGTTTAAAGCCTTGATCCTGCCATCCGATTCTATCCAAACATCACCTCTGTCGAGCATGATTCCGCGCCAGCCGACTTCTGACCATTGATCGATCTTTGAATTTGAAATGATACCGATGATTTTTTTATCAAAGATCTGGTTGAATCTTTTCTTCAGATCAACTTCATTTTTGACTGATGGAATTGGATATTCTCTATTCAACGGATAGGTAATTATTTTCGAAATTCCGTCGACGTTTTTAGTTTTAAATAAGTTGATCAGTTTTTGAATGTTCTCAATTTCCGTTTTGTCCAAATCATTTTGAGCAAACGAAAGATTGAAAATCAATAAAAGAAGAATCAGGATTTTGTATTTCATCATTTAAATAATTAGTTCAAAAATGAATTGTGTGCTTTTTCAAAACCGATCGTCGTCGATTCTCCGTGTCCGCTGAAAACTTTGGTTGATTCTGGAAGCGTCAGTAACTTGGTTTTAATACTCGTGATCAATTGGTCATAATCGCCTTTGTAAAGATCTGTTCTGCCAATGCTCATCATAAAAAGGGCATCTCCGGAAATCACAAATTCGTTCTCATTATTATAAAAAGCAACACTTCCCGGCGAATGTCCAGGAACATCGAAAATCTGGAATGTATCGGAACCTAATTTCAATTCTTCTCCTTCTTTTATATTTTTGATCTCACCTGTGAAAGCTGGAAAAAAGAAACCATATTTCTTTGCTGTGAAAGGTGCTTGTTCAAGAATTTCAATTTCATTGAGATGAACCAAAACCGGAACTTGAAACTCATCATAAGCCCATTGCAAACCGATAATGTGATCGATGTGTGCGTGTGTCAGAAGTATATTTCTGATTTTAAGTTCTTTGGATTTGATAAAATCAGCTAAAACTTTGGTCTCTGCATCTGGCATATTTCCTGGATCGATAAGAAAAGCCTCCTTTTCATCGTTATAAATGAGGTACGTATTTTCGGAAAACGGATTGAAAGTGAAAGATTCTACGTGTAACATTTGATTTAATTTATCTGTAAAAATATAAAACATTAACTTAGCAAGATGAAGGTATTTAGACTATTTATTATTTTTTTAAGTGCATTTTCTTTTGCGCAGGAAATCAAAAGCGTTCAGATTTTCAATCCAAAGACCAATGACGAAACGCCTTTCATTGCGCAAGGTCAACAGTTGATCTTGAGATTCGATGACCTTTCAAACTCCAGCCAGATCTACCGTTATACTTACAAACATTACAATAGAAATTGGGAAGAGGACGGCCTTTTCTTCACAGAATATGCGAACGGAAGTATGAATGCCCTAATCGACCAATTCCAATATTCCTTCAATACTTACCAAAAATACACGCATTACGAATTGACTTTCCCGAACGAGAAGATCCAACCGAAAATCTCAGGGAATTACGACATCATCGTTTATAAGGATTCTCAGGAAAAGCCTTTGTTCAAAAAGAGATTTTCAATCTATGAAGATGGAGCGAACCTTGGGATCAATGTCACAAGATTCATCGATGCTAAAAATCCAAATGCCAAACAAAGAGTTGAAATTCAAGCTACTGGAAATGGTGCGGGAATTACCAATAATCTGTCTTCTTTATCATTAAGTGTCATTCAGAATAACAATTGGGGAATTGCGCTCAACAATATCCGGCCAAGTTCTACATTAGGCAATCAACTTTTGTTTCAGCAGTTAGGTTTAGCTTTTCCAGGGAATAATGAGTTCTATTATTTCGATAACAAAGTCATGAATCAGGCTTTGGATATGGTGGCCAATACGGAAAATATCGATGGAAAAAATTATACCTATCTTCATCCGGTTTGGGCTTATCCCGGCGATTACCAATATCAGCCAGATGTGAATGGTGCATTCTATTTCAGAAGGAATGACCTTGGAATTGAGAGAGATGCGGACAGAGAAGGCGATTATTCTTGGGTATATTTTGCACTTGACAGTCAGAAATCGGATAAGGAATTCTATGTTCTTGGATTGTTCAACGATTACAAAGCTGACGCAAAAAGTCAAATGCAATATGACGAGAAGTCACAAAAGTATTTGGCAAAGATCTATTTAAAACAAGGTTTTTACAGTTACATTATTGCCACAAAAGGTGCAGATGGTAAACTGAATTATGGAGAGGTCAACGGAAACTTCTGGCAGACAGAAAACCTCTATCAAGCCTTTTTATATTACACGCCATTTGGTAGAAACTTCGACGGACTTATTGGTTATGGTGAATTCCGAACGCCGGTTAGATAATTTTTTGATTCAATGAACTCTTATCAGGAAAAGGTCAAATACATTTTTTATTGGACCATCATTTTTGTAGTTGCAGGGTCGATGATCGTTTATGGAATCAGTAAACCTGTTCAATTTCAAAGTTTTAAAGATGCCACAAATCTGAATGTCTCCGAAGGTCACAAGTTGATGTGGACGTTCTATTCCTACTCATTGATCTATCCAATTATCATTGGAGTGTTTGAAGTTATTGGTGGAATATTATTATTGTTAAATCGGACGAGAGTTCTTGGATGCATCTTGCTTACCGTTATTTTGTCTAATATCATTTTACAGGATTATGTTTATGAGATCACAGCTTTGAATTCGGCAATTTATTATCAGATTTTAGTCTTAATAATACTCATTTTTGATTTTAAGAAAGTAAAGAAGATCATTGATGAAGTTTTGAGGTCAGAAAAAACAAATAGAAATATGGCATTGATGATTCTTGCTTTGGTGATAGCAATCCTGTTCAAATACTTTGAAACTAAAATTATTTAGAGAACATTGTTGATTTATTATTGTTTGGAATATTTTTCGCTATGACTTATAAAAACAAACTCTTATGGATCTCAGCTTTGAAAATAACAAATCCGGAAACGGCGGTTACATCACACTAAAGAATTCTGCAGAAGATATCGGAAGACTCACGTACACGATCGTTCCGGAGCTTAAGAAACTAATTGTAAGTTATGTGATGGTCTTTCCAAAGTTTGAAGGACAGGGTCTTGGCAAAAAATTGGTAGAGAAATCTGTGGAATTTGCTAGAAAAAATGGGTGGACGATCAAAGCGCATTGTTCTTATGCACATTCTGTTTTGAAAAGAAAAACAGATGTCGAAGACGTCTTTATGAATTAATGGTAAAGGTTTTCACTTTACTATAAAGTTACGGCTCGCATTTGCGAGCCGAACTTTTTTATATTAGATGATAATCTGATTATCTGTTCATAGACATCAAGAATTCCTCATTGTTTAGAGTCGCTTTCATTTGTTTTTGAACAAACTCCATCGCTTCCATTGGATTCATATCAGCAAGATACTTTCTCATGATCCACATTCTCTGCATCGTTGCCTCGTCCAAAAGAAGGTCATCTCTTCTTGTGCTAGATGAAACCAAATCGACAGCCGGATAGATTCTCTTATTAGCGATTTTTCTGTCCAATTGCAATTCCATATTTCCAGTTCCTTTGAACTCTTCGAAGATCACCTCGTCCATTTTGGAACCTGTATCGATCAAAGCAGTTGCGATGATGGTCAATGATCCTCCATTTTCAATTTTTCTGGCTGCACCGAAGAAACGTTTTGGTTTGTGAAGTGCGTTGGCATCCACACCACCAGAAAGTATTTTTCCGGAAGCTGGCGTTACCGTATTGTAAGCTCTTGCCAATCTCGTGATCGAGTCTAGAAGAATTACAACATCGTGTCCACATTCAACCATTCTTTGTGCTTTTGAAAGAACCAGATTTGCCACTTTTACGTGCTTGTCCGCTGCTTCATCAAAAGTAGATGCAATCACTTCTGCATTCACACTTCTCTGCATATCAGTCACTTCCTCAGGACGTTCGTCGATAAGAAGGACCATCATATAAGCTTCTGGGTGATTGGCTGAAATAGCGTTGGCGATATCTTTTAGCAAAATCGTTTTCCCAGTTTTTGGCTGAGCAACAATCATTGCTCTTTGTCCTTTTCCAATTGGTGCGAATAAGTCAACAATTCTTGTAGAAAGTGTAGAACCTTTTCCTGCGAGATTGAATTTCTCCTGAGGGAAAAGTGGCGTCAAATATTCGAATGCTACACGGTCTTTGATAAATGCTAGATCTCGTCCGTTAACTTCAGTCGGTTTCAAAAGTGAGAAATATTTCTCGCCTTCTTTTGGCAGTCTCACGTGACCTTTAACCGTGTCTCCCGTTTTCAAACCATAATTTCTGATCTGATTGGTAGAAACATAAACGTCGTCTGGAGAAGAGATATAACTGAAATCTGAAGAACGAAGGAATCCGTAATTGTCTGGAAGAATTTCCAAAACACCTTCTATTGTGATCAATCCATCAAAGTTGAATTCTTTCTTTGGAGAATTGTCCTGTTGGTTTTCGGATGGTTCTTTTTGATTGTTTTGTTGGGGAGAATTGGGGTTTTGTGTTTTTTGCTGACCTCTATTGTTATTGTTGGTCTTTTGTTGCTGCTGACGGTTATTTTGCTGTTGAGGCTGTCTTTGTTGAGGTTTTGTTTCCTCTGGTTTTTCGTCAGTTTTTGGCTCTGTTTCTGTTGGCTGAGTTGTTTCCTCTGGCTTAGCTTCTGCTACGACCTCTTTATTGTCGTTGGCTACAACACGTGCTTTTTGTGGTTTTTTCTTCGGTGGATTTGGTTTCTTCACTTCCTCCGTTGCAACCGGCGTTTCTACCGCTACAGGAACTTCTTCTTTTACAACCTCTGTTGTAGGAATCTCAGCTTCTTGCTTTGGCTTCTCTGCAGGTTTTCTGCCTCGTTTCTTAGCAGGAGCAGCTTTTTCCTCAGAATGGTCTTCTGTGTTCTTATTCATATTTTCCTGATTGGCGTTTAGATAATCTTTGATGATTTTTGGATTAGAAGCCTGATAGTCCAGAATTGCGAAAACTGTCTCTTCTGGGGAGCTTTTCTTTGCCAAATTGACGCCTAGATCTTTAGAAAGTTTGGTCAACTCCTCATCGGATTTTGACCTTAGCGTTTCAATATTAAACATATAATGCGTAAAAAAGTAAATTTATTTTGTAAAAGTAAGAATGAAAATCAGGCGATTATCATTTTTAATAGGTGATTACAATGCAAATCTACATTAATTTTTGAATTAAGCAAAAATTATTTTATTTTTGCAGACAATTTGTTCCCTTTCTAAAAAGGAAATAATCAAAAAAGATGTTACAAAGAATACAAACAATCTGGATATTATTAGCTGTGTTAGGCGCTTTGTTCCTAAACCTGACAGCGCAGGATTTTGATATATTGGGTGGAAATCTAATTATTAATATTTCTACTGTCTTGTTAATATTATTAGGATTGCTAAGTATCTTTAGTTTCAAAAACCGCAAAAGACAGATCTTGCTGAATAACATCAGCATTTTTATAAACGCTTTGTTGCTTGGTTTTTTGATTTATTGGCTGCAAAACTTACCCGGAGGAATCACATTTCCTGAGAAGGGTATTGAGCCGGTTTTCTCAGTGATTGCGATCATATGTTTGCTCCTTGCAAATGTGTACATCAAGAAAGATGAGAGGCTCGTAAAATCTGTAGACAGACTTCGATAAACTTGACGACGATTTTTTTGAGTAAGAACAGCTTCCTTTTTGGAGGCTGTTTTTTTGTTTTAATTAAGAATAATGGTAACAAAACCAAGAAATCATTGACTTATCAATCATATCTTTGTTTTATTAATAAATTGACCATCATGAAAAAACTAAACCTCTTCCTTTTTATCAATCTTTCAATCTTTTCTTTTGCTCAGGAAATCTCTAAGGAAAGAGTTGTGAATATCGTTTCCACTTTAGCTTCGGATGAGATGAAAGGCAGAAAATTCGGAACACCGGAAAATGACAAAGCTGCAGAATACATAGCATCGGAATTCAAAAAAGATAATCTCGATTACTGTTTCGGCGATTCATATCTGATTCCATTTGAGTACAAAGGACAGAAAGGTTTCAACGTTTGCGGCATCAAAAAAGGAACTTCTGAAAAAAGTCTGGCATTCTCTGGACATTTCGATCACATCGGAACTAATAACAAATCTGGTGACAATATCTACAATGGCGCAGACGACGACGCGAGCGGAATTTCTACAGTGATTGGAATGGCTGATTACTTTAAAGATAAAAAGACAGATCACTCTATGGTTTTCATGGCGTTCAATGCGGAAGAAATTGGATTAATTGGTTCAAAAGCTTTAGCTAATGATGGAAAATTGAATCCGGTTTTCAAAAATATCACAGCACTTTTTAACTTCGAAATGTTGGCAACAGAATCTCAATTCGGAAAAAATGCGGTCTTTATGACCGGCGACGAGTTTTCTGATTTCGATGAATTGATCAATACCAATGCAGTCAATGGCCTTAAAATTTATCCTGACCCTTACAAAACCGAACAGCTTTTTTACAGATCGGACAATGTCAACTTCGTTAAGAAAAAAATTATCGCTCATTCGATTTCAACGGTTGATATGAACAAAGCAACGCACTATCACGCTGCGACGGATGATATTAATATCGTAGATGTAGAAAACCTGACCAACATCATCAACAATTTCGCAAAAACAATTGAGAAGCTGAACACCAAAAACTTCGCTCCAAAATACAATGACAAAGTAAATTTCGATTTCTAACGTCTAGATAAACTAAGCTATTTATTTTCCGTAATTTTGCAATTCAATTTTTTTGAATGAAACCATTTCAACGTATTCTCAGTATTGCCAGACCACACCAAAGATTTTTGTGGGGCAGTATGTTTTTCAATATTCTTTACTCACTTCTTCAGATTGCTTCAATTGGTACATTATTGCCAATTTTGAGTGTGATGTTCGGAACTGTCGAAAAAGTTGACACTTCCAAAGCTCCGGTTTGGAGTGGCAGAATTGCTGATTACTTTGGTTACGTCAAAGATTGGGCATACTACACGATTCAAATCAATATGGATGAACACGGTGGTATCAAGGTTTTAGCCGTTCTTTGTTCGATTACTGCGGTTGCTTTTTTATTAAGAAATATTTTCAGATATCTTGGGTCTTATCTATTGGTCAATTATCGTGTTGGGATTACGCGTGACCTTAGAACTTCGATGTACGATAAGTTTCTGAAATTACCAGTTTCATTTTTCACAGAACAGAGAAAAGGTGATATGATGTCCAGAATTTCCAATGATATTGGCGCTGTAGAAGGCGGAATTATGGGGTCTTTGGTCGATATTGTGAATTCGCCATTTATGATTATCTCATCACTTACAGCATTATTTTTATTATCTCCAAAGCTGACCTTATTCTCTCTAGTTGTTTTTCCGATCATGGGTTGGATCATCTCTTGGGTTGGTAAAAGTCTGAAAAAACAGGCAAGATTTGCACAGGAAGAATTAGGAAACCTTTTTTCTTTGGTTGATGAAACCCTGAAATCTTCAAAAGTCATCAAAATTTTTAATGCTGATAAAATTCTTAAAAATAGATTTAATAAAACGACCAGTCAATGGCAGCATCATGCTATTTCTATGAGCCGACGACGTGAATTGGCTTCTCCGATGAGTGAATTTCTTGGTTCTGTTACCATGTTGATCATCACTTATTACGCAGGAACTGAGATCATCAATGGAACCAATAAGGATCCTGCGACTTTCCTTGCATTTATCGGCGTTTTCTTTCAAGTGTTAGATCCTGCTAAACGATTGTCCAATGCAATTTCAGCGATCCAAGGTGGAATGGCAAGTTTGGAAAGAGTCTCGGAAGTGTTGGATTATGATTTGAAAGTAGAAGAAGTTGCCAATCCGACACCAATTTCGGAAATGAATGATAAAATCGAATTCAAGAATATTGGTTTCTATTACGAGAAATCGAATTTGATTCTCAAAAATGTCTCGATCACTTTACCTAAAGGAAAAACGGTTGCTTTGGTCGGACAATCGGGTAGTGGTAAAACGACAATTGCCAACTTATTAGCGAGATTCTACGATGTTTCCGAAGGTGAAATATTAATTGACGGACAAAACATCAAAAACTTAAAACTGACAGATTACCGCCAACTTCTCGGAATGGTAACTCAGGAATCTGTATTGTTCAATGACTCAGTTTACAATAACATCTTGATGGGAAATCCTGATGCAACCGAAGAACAAGTAATCGCGGCCGCAAAAGTTGCCAATGCACACGAGTTTATCTCTCAGCTGCAGGATGGTTATCATACCAATATAGGCGACGATGGGAACAAACTTTCTGGCGGACAAAAACAGCGTGTTTCCATTGCAAGAGCTGTTCTGAAAAATCCACCGATCATGATCCTTGACGAGGCAACTTCTGCTTTGGACACAGAATCTGAAAGATATGTTCAGGACGCTTTGGAAAAGATGATGGAGAACAGAACATCTTTGATCATCGCTCATAGATTATCGACGATTCAAAAGGCGGATCATATTGTGGTAATGGAAAAAGGCGATATCATCGAGCAAGGTTCTCACCAGGAATTAATGGAAAGAAATGGCACATACAGAAAGCTGGTCGAGTTGCAGAATTTTGATTAATGAATCCCATTCAGGAATATTTTTTTCGGATTGATGAGCCTGCGAGAAGCGCCCTTCTGTTCCTTAGAAAAAAGATTTTGGAATCCGACGAATTGATTACCGAAACACTCAGTTTTGGACTTCCTTTCTTGAAGTACAAAAAGAAAATGCTTTGCTATTTTTATTACAGCAAGCATCATCAGAAGCATTATCTCAGTTTCTACCACGGCGACAGATTGGATCATCCCGAGCTTTTATCCGAAGGCAGAAAGAAATTCAAAATCCTACTTTTAGATATGGAGGAAGATTTGCCAATGGATTTGATTTTTGATATTCTGAAGGAAGTTAAAGCTCATATCAGGTAATCAAAATAATTACCCAACTTCCAATCCATTTTTCACAGGCAAACTTGGAGAAAGTAGCGTTACTTCACTTTTATTTTCCCCATAAACGCCCATCACCAGACATTCGCTGAAGAAATTGGCAATTTGTTTTTTCGGGAAGTTCACGACGGCCATAATTTGTTTTCCAACCAATTCTTCTTTCTTGTACAAAGCCGTGATTTGAGCCGCAGATTTTCTAATTCCCAGATCTCCAAAATCGATTTCCAATTGATAAGACGGATTTCTTGCTTTTTCAAAATCTGTTGCGGAAATTATCGTTCCGACTCTAATGTCGATTTTCTCAAAATCTTGCCAGGTTATTTCGGGTTTTGTCATAGGTTAAAATACTTTGTTATTTTCCAGCAAGCAAATCTACCCAATTTTCCAACATCCATTTCTTGATTTGATACGGATAATCTTCGTAGAATCTGTTATCTTCTGTAATTGTATCGCCATTCAAAAAATTTTCTTGTGCTTTTTTAATAACTTCCAGAGCTTCCGGTTTTTTCTTGAGATAATATAAACTTAAGGCTTTGTAATATTGGCAATCGGAGAATTTTGGATTCTGTTTCAAACTTTCATCAAAATATTTTATTGCTTCAGTGTAATTTTCCCTTTCATAAAATGTAATGCCGAGATAGAATAATTCCAAAAAATGAGACTCGATTCCGTTTTGGATAAAAAGGTTTGTTGAAATTTTCAGATTGTCTTCAGCTTCCTGATATTGATTGAGCTGGATCTGCGACAATGCTTTGTAAAAAACATATGAATGATCCATAATGATTCCTTTCGGATATTTCTTGATCAAGATATCCAGATCTTTAATTGCGCCGCTGTAATCCTTTTGAAAGATACATTTGATAAATGCACGATAAGAAAGCATTGAATCGTACTCGTTATCATTTTTTACAGCATTATCAAGATATTTCATTCCCAGTTCATACTTTTTGCTCTTGAATAAAGGCATTGCTTTTTGTTGCCATAAGTAAGCATCATTTGGCAATTGAACTAATGCTGAGTCGAGATATTGCTGATATTTTGTATGAAAATAGGAATATTTGTAAGCACCATTCTTTAAATATTTATCATAAATCTCTTTCTTTGTTTGAGATTGAAACATATTTGGAATGATGAGGATGATGGCGATTATAACTTTGTAATTCAATAACCAAAATGAAATTTTCTTCATATCAGATTTTTTCTTTGTTAATTAAACCTTCCAAAAGTTTTTCAACTTCTAATTTTTGTTCCAAATATTTCAATTGAAGTTCACTTCCTTCGCCCATTCTCGAATAATAGATCAGCGCTTTTTCGCCAAAGAACTTGATGTAATAATCAGAAAGTGTAGGAATCTGCGGAAAATTGGTGTGGAAAAGCATTTCGTAGTAAGCTTGCCATTCGCGTTCGTTCTTGTCGATAATCATCATTCTCGGCGATTTCTGGCGGACGTGCAACATCTCGTGAGCCAACATATTTAGAACTAAAGTCAAATCAAAATCAAAGATGTTTTTGGGAATCATTACGTGTTGCAATTCTCCTAGTTCTCCATTTGCGGTTAAGAGAATTGAGTTCTTTTCTAATTCATCACGGAAACCAAAGCCTGCAAAGTTATCGTCATCCAAATCGAATTGGTGAATTAGGAATTTGGCGCCGTCTAGGATCTCGCCGGTTTCTTTGTAAGCGTTGAGGTTGAGTTGTAGTTTTTCGTAGTTCATTTGTGTATTTTGTAGATTCTAATTTAATCAAATTTACAACTTAAAGACAAATGTTCAAAATAGGTCGTCACCGCGCCCCGACTTGAGTGGAGCTCTTTTTGTCATTGCGAGTTTAGAAATGTTCTATGGTTTGTGTCTCGTCTTTCGCAATGACAAAAAAGCGGGAACGGAAGGCGGATAAAGGCGCCCAAAAATAAAAAAATCCCAGAAAATTCCGGGATTTAGATTGTTTATGTTGAAGTCTTAAAATTCCATACTTACCTCCAGTTTTTCAGCAAGGAGTTTGGAAACTTTTACTTTTAATGGCTCAATATCAATGTTTTGCATGGCGTCGTTGGCGAAAGCGTAAAGCAACAATGCTCTGGCTTCTTTCTTGGAAATTCCTCTCGCTCTCAAGTAGAACATTGCATCTTCGTTCAGCTGTCCAACGGTACAACCGTGCGAACATTTCACATCATCTGCGAAGATCTCAAGCTGAGGTTTTGTGTCGATGCTTGCGCCTTCGTCCAGAAGAATGTTGTTGTTTTGCTGATAAGCGTTGGTTTTCTGAGCGATTTTGTTCACGAAAACTTTCCCGTTGAAAACACCGTGCGATTTGTCTTTGTAGATTCCTTTGTAGTTCTGGTAAGATTCGCAATTTGGCGTGTTGTGGTGCACGGCCGTGTGGTGATCCACCAATTGGTCTTTCCCGATGATCGTGATACCGTTCATAAACGAGTTGATATTCTCACCGTTGTGTATGAAATCCAGATTGTTACGAACCAATTTCCCTCCGAAAGTGAATGTGTTCACCGTTGTCAAACTGTCTCTTTCCTGCTTCGCAAATGTGTGGTCTACGAGGTAAGAAGTGTCGTTGTCATTCTGCAGTTTGTGCCAATCGGTTTTTGCATTTTGAAAAGTGAAAATCTCTGTTACAGAATTGGTTAGCACGAAAGATTCGTCCAGATTGTGATGACTTTCGATGATCTCCACTTTTGCGCCTTCTTCTACAATTAAGAGATTTCTTGTATTATAGAATGTGTTTTCCTCTTGATTTTGAGAAAGATAGAAAACGTGAATCGGTTTCTCGATTACCACATTTTTGGGAACTCTCAAGAAGAATCCGAATTTGCAGTAAGCTGAATTCAAGTTCGTGAAAGCCAGATCTTTGTTGGCGATCGTGTTGAAATATTTATCAAAAACCTCTTTGTGAGCCGGATCATTCAATGCGTAATTGAAAGAAAGGAACTCTGCGTTTCCGATGGAGATCTTAGAAAATTCTTTGTGAAGTTTTCCGTTGATGAAAACGATTCTGTCAAAGTTTTCCTCGCCCAAATGAAGTGCATCCAATTGCTCTCTCGAGATGTGGTGCTCCTCTGTCGGGAAAAAGTTGTAGTTTTTCTCCGTGATCTCTTTTAGGTTGGTGTATTTGTATTCTTCGTCTTTTTTGGTCGGAAAACCTTTCAAAGCAAAAGCTTCGAGAGCGGTTTTTCTGTCCTCGTCTAAAAATCTGTGACGAAGCGTTCCCAAAAAATCTGAATGTTGATCTATTGTCTGTTCAAATAAAGCCATTGTAATGGTTTGATTTTGCATCTGTTAGAAGATTTGTTTTTAGTTTAAAAGCCAGTCGTAGCCTTTTTCTTCCAATTCTAGTGCTAGAGATTTATCTCCTGTTTTAATAATTTTCCCATCTGCCAAAACGTGTACGAAATCTGGCTGAATGTAATTCAAAAGTCTTTGATAATGCGTAATCAAAAGAACCGCGTTCCCTTCATTTTTAAATTTGTTCACACCATCAGCAACGATTCTCAAAGCATCGATATCAAGTCCAGAATCGGTCTCATCCAGGATGGCCAATTTTGGATTCAGCATCATCATTTGGAAGATCTCGTTTCTTTTTTTCTCACCTCCGGAGAAACCTTCGTTTAGAGATCTGGAAAGGAAATCTTTTTTGATGCCCAATTGCTCAGATTTTTCACGGATCAGGCCAAGCATTTCTTTTGCGCCCATATCTTCCAGGCCATTTGCTTTTCTGGTCTCATTAAGCGCTGCTTTGATGAAGTTCGTAACAGAAACGCCAGGAATCTCAACCGGATATTGGAACGAAAGGAAAATCCCTTTGTGCGCTCTTTCCTCTGGTGCATCTTCAGCAATATCTTCACCTTCGAAAAGAATGTTTCCTTCGGTTACTTCATAATCTTCTTTTCCTGCGATCACAGAGGAAAGTGTAGATTTTCCAGCACCATTCGGTCCCATGATTGCGTGAACCTCGCCTGGTTTGATCTCAAGGTTGATTCCTTTTAATATTTCTGCGCCATCTTCAATTTTGGCGTGTAAGTTATTGATTTGTAACATTCTTTAGTTTACTTTTCTTTATGTCAATTATATTAGCTTCCTCTGTAAGTTGAATATCCAAATGGTGATAATGTGATCGGCACGTGATAGTGCTTGTCATCTTTGATCTGGAATACGACTTCAATAAATGGATAGAAGCTTTCTACTTTTTTATTTTTAAAATAATCTTCCGTTAAGAATATCAGTTTATATTTTCCGTAATTACTTTTTAAGTCTTTAGAATAAGGCAAAAAATCTGCGATCCTACCATTCTGGTCCGTTTGCTTTTTGCCTAAGGAAACCCATTGTTTTGTGGTCTCATCAAACTTTTCCAACTGAACATCGACTTTCTCGACAGGTTGGCCAACAGTAATATCAAGAATATGGCTTGAAAGCTGAAATTCTTTTTTTTCCTGAGCCGAAACACTGGTAAATAATACGACGAAAAATAGATATAAAAACTTTTTCATGATTTCGAATTATCCTACTGAACCTTCCAATGATATCTCCAATAATTTTTGAGCTTCAATCGCAAATTCCATTGGGAGCTTGTTCAAAACTTCTTTACTGAATCCATTCACAATCAATGCAATTGCTCTTTCTGTGTCAATTCCTCTTTGGTTGCAATAGAAGATCTGATCTTCACCAATTTTCGAAGTCGTTGCCTCGTGTTCCAATTGTGCGGTAGGATCTTTGATCTCGATGTATGGGAAAGTGTGTGCGCCACATTCGTTACCCATCAACAATGAATCACATTGGGAGAAGTTACGCGCTCCTTTTGCAGAAGGCATTACTTTTACCAATCCTCTGTATGAGTTTTGAGATTTGCCAGCAGAGATTCCTTTAGAGATAATTGTAGATCTAGAGTTCTTTCCGATGTGGATCATTTTGGTTCCTGTATCAGCGTATTGGTGATTGTTCGTCACAGCAATCGAATAAAATTCTCCAATTGAGTTATCACCTTTCAAGATGCAAGATGGATATTTCCAAGTCACAGCTGAACCGGTTTCAACCTGAGTCCAAGAGATCTTGGCTCTGTTTTCACAAAGTCCTCTTTTCGTTACGAAGTTGAAAACACCTCCTTTTCCTTCTTCATTTCCTGGATACCAGTTTTGAACGGTAGAATATTTGATCTCAGCGTCATCCATCGCAATTAATTCCACAACAGCAGCGTGTAATTGATTTTCATCTCTTGATGGTGCTGTACAACCTTCCAAATATGAAACATAACTTCCAGCATCAGCAATCACCAAAGTTCTCTCGAACTGTCCGGTTCCTGACTGATTGATTCGGAAATAGGTTGATAATTCCATTGGACATTTTACACCTTTTGGAATGTAGCAGAAACTTCCGTCAGAGAAAACTGCGGAGTTAAGAGCTGCGTAGAAGTTATCGCCTCTCGGAACTACTTTTCCAAGATATTTTTTAACTAAATCTGGGTGATTCTTGATTGCTTCCGAAATGGAGCAGAAGATCACACCTTTCTCCAACAAAGTCGCCTGGAAAGTCGTTTTCACGGAAACAGAATCCATTACGATGTCAACTGCTACATTTGAAAGTCTTTTTTGCTCTTCGATGTTGATTCCCAGTTTAGCAAAAGTTGCCAAAAGTTCTGGGTCAACTTCGTCTAAGCTTGCCAATTCCGGTTTTACTGTCGGAGCAGCATAGTATCTTATCGCTTGGAAATCCGGTTTTTCATATTTGATGTTGGCCCAATCCGGCTCTGTCATTTTCTGCCAGATGCGGAAAGATTCCAAACGCCATTCCGTCATCCATTCTGGCTCTTCTTTCTTTGCAGAAATAGCGCGTACGATGTCTTCATTCAGTCCAGTCGGGAAATCATCATACTCGATATCGGTATAAAATCCCGCCTCATATTCTTTAGTTTTAAGGTCTTCCCTTAAATCGTCCTCTGTATATTTTGCCATTTAAATTAAATGATTAAAAAATTAAATGATTAAAAAATTAACGCCTTTTTATATTGTCGGTTCGTGATAGATAATCAATAAACTTCGACAATTGAATTGAAACAATTTTTGAATCATTAATCAAATCCTCTGTATCTTCTTCGTATAAAATTTGACAAAGATTCAACATATTTCTAACTTCTGCACAGCTACCTTTTGAATATTTCAAAAACCTGATAAACTGCGCGTTGTTATTATATTCGCTTCCCTCAGCAATATTATTTGATATTGAAAGGACTGCTCTTTTTAATTGATTGCAAAGTTCAAATTCTCTCGTGAATTTCTCTTTGCTTAAAAGATTGTATATTTTCTTTGTAAGATTAATTGTTAATTCGTAAACCTCAAATTTTTCAAATTCTCTAGCCACACACTATTTTTTTAATCTTTTAATAAATAATCTTTTAATGATTAAAGACTGAAACTCTCTCCACAGCCACAAGTTCTTGCAGCATTTGGATTGTTAAAAATAAAACCTTTCCCATTCAATCCGCCAGAATATTCCAGGACTGTTCCTGCAAGATAAAGGATGGATTTTTTCTCAATAATGACTCTTACGCCGTTATCTTCGAAGATCGTGTCGGTTTCATTTTTTATATTGTCAAACTTTAAAACGTATTCTAGTCCGGAACAACCGCCACTTTTTACGCCTACTCTTATATAGTCAGTCTCAGGGTTGAAGCCTTCTTCGGTCATCAACTGAGCCGCCTTAGATTTTGCCTGATCGCTTACTTGTATCATTGTTTTTATTTAGACTGATTTTAGTCTACAAAAGTACGAACTAATTTCCGCAATCTCAAATCGATGACATCTATTTTGATGATTTTCTAAGATGACCTCATAATGCTTTAGTCATGGAAAACAGTTTGTTAATGTTAAATTGTTGTCAAAAAAATGAACAATTATTAATTCTGATAGTTCTAATAATTAACTTTGCTTGATTTTGTTAATCAAACAATCAGTTTTAGATTATGAAGAAGCTACTCATTTTGATGGTTGTGTTTTCCTTTTTCGGAAAAATTTTCAGTCAAACCGAAAGATACATCTACCAGACAGAAGTGAATCCAGATACCATCAACCTTGTGAATATGAAAGTTGAGAACACGTTCTTGGACATCAAAGGAAATCAGTCTTTATTCATCAGTGAGAGCAAATTATTGAGAGACTCTCTGACCACAGTTCTCAGACAACAAGGCATTACAGAAACCAAGAAATCGAAAAAAGACAAATCCGAATTTCCAAAATTGCCTAATGGAAAATCAATCCAACCAACATTCTTCGATTATTTCATTATAAAAAATAGGGATGACAGATCGGTGAATTTTGTTGAAAGCATTGGCTCAAAGCAAGTTTATTATCAGGAAGACCGGAAAATGAATTGGGAAATTTCATCTCAAGTTTCTGACTTTAATAATTTTAAAGTTCCAAAAGCAACAATGACTTTCGGTGGTAGAACCTGGACCGCTTGGTTTGCTCCGGAAATTAAGATCTCTGACGGACCTTACAAATTCCTTGGTCTTCCAGGATTGATCTTAAAATTGGAAGATGACAAAGGCGATTACAGATTCAGCTTTGTGAAGAAAATCAATATTGAAAAAGCCTTTTCGGAGATTATAAAACCAGAAGCCAGAAAATCGACAAGGATCAACTTTCAAGGTGACAAAGCTTCGGTGCGAATGGAAATGGTGAAGAACAAAGACCCGGAGATCAACTTCGACAGCTTCAACCGAATGAATCAGAGAAACGGGATGAACGGCGGTTTCGGCGGTCAACAGGGAATGAATGGAATGCCAAACGGCGATATGGGCGGACAACCAGATATGCAAATGGGAAATCCTTCTTCGCAATCTCCGTCAAACAGTGGAAGTTTGATGAACTTCGGAAATACAAATCCAATCGAACTAAGTAATAAATATTAATATGAAAATTTTAAAAATATTAAGCCTACTTGCGATGCCACTTGTAATGGCACAACAAAGCACGCGTTTCGTCTATCAAGCCACATTGACGCCCGATTCTACCAATGTTGAGAAGAAAACCGAATTGGCCTACCTGGATACAGACGGCAAGAGATCTATTTTCTACGCCGAGAATTCGATGAAAAGAGATTCTGTAATGGAAAGAATGCGGGCAACGAAGAATTTTGACCGCAGCCAAATGGAAAACTTGAGAAGCAATCTGCAATTCACAATCGAGAAAGACCTTGCGAATCAAAGTTTGGTCTACAAATCAAGAATCGGAAGAGATAATTATTCTTATCCAGAAACGCCGGTCTTTCAATGGAATATCTTACCAGAAACTGTAAAAATCGGTGATTACCAAACACAGAAGGCAGAAACCAAATTTGGTGGAAGAACTTGGTATGCGTGGTTCACACAGGAAATTCCTTTGCAAGACGGGCCGTATAAATTTTCTGGATTGCCTGGTTTGATCGTGAAAGTTCAAGACGATAAAGGCGATTATTCTTTCGATCTGATGCAAACAAAAAAAATATCAGAGTTACATCAACCTTTGAATCGAGGACAGTTTATTACACTTTCCAAATCGAAATATACAGAGATGGAAAAGAAGATGCAAAAGGACCCAGTCAGCTTTTTCACAGCTCAGAGAAGTGGCGGTGGTGGAAGAGGGCCAGCTGGCGGTGGCGGCAATAGACCGGGAATTGACCCGAAACAAATGCAGGAATTCCAAAAAAGAATGGAAGCCGAGGCAAAAAGTAAGAACAATCCCATTGAATTGAAATAAAAAAAAATCAGGAACTTAATTTCCTGATTTTTTGTTTTATGATTTTCTGATCTCTTTGACTTCCTCGATTTTTTCTTTGAAGTAATCCTCTTTTTGTGGATGCTTCTCAATCAAGGTTTCGTAGGCTTTGATGGCCTTTGAATAGAGTTTCTGTTCCACATACAGCTTTGCCAAAGTCTCTGTCATCAAGTGCGAAATGTCGTCTTTTTTCTCTTTCACCACGAAGTTGACTTCGTCCTTCAGTTGAGAGATCTTAGGGTTTTTCTCTATGAATTGGTCGATGATCTTTTCTTTTACGACCATCGTTTTCTCGGGTGATTCCTCAGATTTTTGTCGGTCGATCTTCAGCCAGCTTTGCCAGGTATTGATGAAGGTTCCTACGTTGCTGTCGGGAATCTCTTCAGCTTTTGGTTTGTCGAGAATTGAAGGGATTTCCTTTTCCTTTATGATTTTAGGAGCTTCATTACCGAAAAACGAGACATTCATCACAGGTCTTTCGATTTCCTTGGTTTGGATTTTTTCAACTTCGGTCGGCTTTTCTTCGATGACAATTTCCTCGGTTAGTTCAGGCTTTTCAATTTTTTCTTCAATTTTGATCTCTTGCTTTGGCTTTTCAACTTCCGGCAATCTACCAATCAAAGCGTCTGGCGTGTTTGCAGAGAATGACATTGGTTTCCAGGTAGAGATTGGTTGTTCTACAATTGCTTCTTTTTCAATGGCAATATTTTCAATTTCTTGATTTGAAGTCTCAATCACATTTTTCTCTGGTTTTGAAACTTCAAAAGTTTGAGTATTTTCAAAACTGATCTGGTCTTTTGTATTTGCCTCAGCAATTTGATTCACTGCTTGAATTTTGGTTTCCTCGATTTTTTCAGGTTCCGAAACTTCGAAAGATTGGGTATTCTCAAAATTGATTTGATCTTCAACAACTTTCTCTTCGTTTTGATTTTCAATTACTGTTTCAGTTTTTTCACTTTCAACAGGTTTTGAAACTTCGAAAGATTGTGTTTCCCCAAAACTGATCTGGCTGTTGTCAATCTCTTCTTCACGGATTTCCGCAGCAATTGGCTCTTTAAATTCAGTTTTTGAAACAGGTTTTTCTTGTACTGGACTTTCTTCTTTCCTGATTTCTTTTTTTGGTGGATTCAGATAATCCAAATGATTTTTAGGAACAGAGAATTTGACTTGAGGCAAAAACTCTTCGATCCCGTTGAAGCTTACGTTTCCAGAAGGATCTTCATCCTGCGCTTGGCTTTCGACAATAGTTTCAGAAACTTTTTCAATAGGCGTTTCTATCACTTCTTCTACATTCTTATGCTCGGAGATCGTTTCTTCAGATCTGTTATCATCATGAGCAATCATGCTTTCGTTGCTTTCCAGATCATCTTTTACGGTGATAATTCCAGATTCTTTAGTTGCTTCGATATCGATCTCCTGAGATTTTTCTTCGAGGAAATTCTCTTCGCCTTCATACAGTAAACGGTTCTTTTCGCCTTCTACAACTATGAATTCTGAGTTGTCTTGATTTTCGGATTTGATAATTCTGTCAATATCAAATTTGTTCAGAACAACAGAAACATCTTCCACTTCTTGCGGGCTAACATCGGTTTTTTCAATGATGTCTTCTGCAGTAGTTTTTTCGTTAGGAACTTGATTTTCAATAATTTGTCCCTGTGCTTGGTGAGTTGGCGTTTCTTCTTTTTGAACAGTTTTCTGAGAATTAATAAACTGAAAAAGGATTTTTTTATCAGTTGTATAAGCGGCAGTTTTAGAAAGATTTTCCTTGTAATTTTTGGATTGATAAAGGTTGATCCCGTAAAGATAAAGTGCCCGAATACTTTGTGCGTAAGGCATTTTTTCTGACTCCGATTCCAAGATACTCAAATCGGATTCAGTTATTATTTTTGGATTCTTTATTAGTTCTAAAACTCTAGTATTCATATGTTTACCAGTTGGCGACAATGTCATTGTAAATTTTGTTGATGATCCTCTCGTTCACGATCTTCACTTGTGCGGTTTCTATCGTGTTGAGGTCCAGGTCACTGTTGAAAACGGCTTCGTCACTGTAAGTTCTATCAAAGCTCAGCGTAGGATCTTTGCTGTTTTCGTAATGGACCTTAATCGTAATGGTCAATTTATTTTGTAAAGCCTGTATCGTATTTCCCGTTGTGGTCGTGGTAGCTGCACCAACACTGGTTGGTGTGATGTTATAATCACTGATCTCACCTTCTATCAATAGGTCCGGATTTTCAACCGCGCCCTTCAACGTTGTTCTTTGGAGAAATCGGTTTTGTAAAGCTACTGTAAAATCCTGGCTCAGACTTGGTAGATTGTTAGCGGCATTGTTTGGGAAAGTGTTGATCTTTACGGTTTTCATATCCTCACGAAGAGAGGATCCAGTGAAGCTGTAACACGAAGTCAAGAAACAAGAAACCAGTAAAAATATACAAGTTTTGAAAGTGTTAAATGAAAGATGATCTTTAAAGTTCGAAATCATTTTTTGATTCTTTTTTGCCTTTTTCTGAGTTTTTATTCCTCGAGATTATATTGTTTTATTTTTCTGTAAAGCGTTCTCTGAGAAATTCCCAATTCGTCTGCTGCCTTATTTCGTCTGCCTTTGTGTTTTTCCAACGCTTTGATGATCAGGTCTTTTTCGTTGTTTTGAAGCGATAGAGATTCCGGTCTGCTTTCCTCCAATTCGATATCCTCCACATCGTTATAGTGGTTGTCCTCATCCTCAGAAATAATGGTCGGATGATGGATCTGATTCTGATTGTTTTGATTATTCTCAAAATAAAGCAAAGAATTTGGGCTGGCAGATTGTTGTGTTTCAGGCGTGTAGATCCTATTAATAAGATTTTTTTCCTGAAGACTTAAGTCCGAGTTTCCTTTGTTTTTTATGAGTTCCGAAGTTAAGGATTTTAAATCATTAATGTCGTTCCTCATATCGAAGAGGATCTTGTACATGATATCTCGCTCCGATCCAAAATCTGCGGAAGTTGCGCTTCCAGTGGTTTTAGAGATCACGACAGGCAGATTCGCATTCATCGGAATATACTCTGCCAATTTTGTGGAATTCACTTCGCGGTTTTGCTCTACGACGGTCATCTGCTCCACCAAATTTCTAAGCTGACGGACGTTTCCTGGGAACGCATAATTTTCAAGGTAAGAAACCGCATCGTCCGTCAATTTCAATTCAGGCATTCTGTATTTCTCAGCAAAATCGATGGCGAACTTTCTGAATAACAAATGGATATCACCTTTTCTCTCACGAAGCGCCGGCATATCGATTTGAACAGTGTTCAAACGATAATAGAGATCTTCGCGGAAACGATTGTCTGTGATTGCTTTCATCATATTGACGTTGGTCGCAGCCACGATTCTTACATTCGTTTTTTGAACTTGAGACGAACCGACCTTCATAAATTCGCCACTTTCAAGTACTCTTAGCAAACGAACCTGTGTCTGAAGTGGCAATTCTCCAACTTCATCAAGGAAAATCGTTCCACCATCAGCCACTTCGAAGTAGCCTTTTCTTGTAGAAGTTGCGCCTGTAAATGCGCCTTTTTCGTGACCAAAAAGTTCTGAATCAATAGTTCCTTCTGGGATTGCGCCACAGTTGACAACAATGTAGGGTTGGTGTTTTCTTCTGGATTCGCCGTGGATGATCTTTGGGATAAACTCTTTCCCAACGCCACTTTCTCCCATTACTAAAACCGAAATATCTGTAGGTGCCACCTGGATTGCCTTTTCCAAAGCGCGGTTAAGCGCCGGGAAGTTTCCGATAATTCCGAAGCGTGCTTTTATGGATTGTAATTCTGCCATAATTTTTAATTTTTTGTCCGATGTCCGATGATGGAAGTCGGAAGATTTTTTGAATTTAATTTTTAATTAAAATTTACAGTTCTATAATTTGTTTTCTGTAAACTTTGTTGAAATGATGCGTGTAAGCATCTTTCATTGTTTTACCTTCGTCGTAGGACTTCAAGGCTAGACTTTTCAAATTCAAATAATCTTTATTTCTAATTTTAGAAACTTTACTTCTAAAATAAATATTTTCTGCAAAATCGTAAACTTTGCTTTGCTTTTCAAAATTTTCTAAGGCTTTGTCATATTTTCCACTTTCGAAATACGTAACGCCTAATTGATAATAATCGTAAAGTCCAAAATGGTAATCTTTAGTTTTAAAAAGATCTTCTAAAATCTGAATCGCTTTTTCTTTTTGATCTAAAGCGCTGTAACAAATCGCTTTTGCGACATATAAATTATAATCGCCATTTACTGAATAGCCGATATTTCCAGGTCTATATTTTTCAAGCAGATCAAAATCCTGAATTGCGCCCTCGTAATCTCTTAAAAATTGAAATTTGCACCAGCCTCTGTAATCCAAATGATTATTAGGGCTAAGCTCTACAGCCTTATCAATTAGTTTTTTCCAGGTTATAAAATCTCCTCTTTTCAAGTAAGGAACTGCTTTTTCCATATAAGCATGGGAGAAATTCGGACACAAGTCTATAGCTTTATCAAAACTTTCCTGAGATTCACGAGATCCTTGAGAACCGGAATTGCTATTGTAGATTTCGCATGCTTTTTTGCACCTTTCGCCCTCGATTGCATTACAGTTTACCTGCGCTTGCACATTAGCATAAATAACCAGTATAAGAAAGCTAAGGAAGTATTTCGGAAACTTTTCCATCTTTTATTTTAAAGGTTAAATATTGATAGTAATTTATTTTTATTCCTAAATATTCTTGCGGAATCCATCCATTTAAACTTTTCGTAAAGTCTAAAAGCTGATTAATGAATTTCTTGTCAAACACTTTTTCTTTGTAGTTCTCATCCATTTGTTGAACTCTGAACATTCCAGTTTTTCCTTCACAATTCACTACAAAACGAATTGTAATGTACCCAGTTGAATTTTTGTCACTTATTAGATTTGATCTTTCTAATTTTTTTTCTATTTCTAATTTTTCGCCTTTATATTGAAATCCATCAAAATTATAATATTGGAAGGAAAAAGGATCAACAAAACATTTTTTAAAATTGGAATCATCTAACTTTTCATCAAGTTCGATATCCCCAACTTGGTTTGGATAGACATTAACTGCTTTCTCAGACTGGCAGCTAAAAAGAATTGGCAGTAGAAATAATATGTAAAAAATATGCTTCAATCTTAATTCAAATAAGAATTCAATTAGTATGAACTATCAAACCGTTTCCCCCAAAAGTGTTCCCTGTGTATTGCCATGAACAAAAACAGACACAATGTCGCCCAGTTTCTGTCCTTCCAACTTATCAAAAACGCAAACTGCATTTTGAGAATTTCTGCCTTTCCATTGGTTTTGATTCTTTTTGGAAGTGCCTTCGATAAGAATTTCATGAACTCTGCCAACGTAACCTTGCATTCTTTTTCGTGAAAGTTCGCCTTGTAGGGCAATCACTTCAGCCAGACGTCTTTGCTTCACATCTGCCGGAATATCGTCTTCCAGTTTCTTGTGAGCAGGCGTTCCTGGTCTTGTGGAGTAGGAGAACATATAACCGTAATCGTACTCAACTTCACGCATCAAACTCATAGTTAATTGGTGATCTTCCTCGGTTTCCGTACAGAATCCAATGATCATATCTTGTGAGAATGAAATGTCGGGAACAATTTCTTTTCCTTTTTTAATTAAATCCAAGTATTCCTGACGCGTATGCTGACGGTTCATCAATTGTAGAATCCTGTCGCTTCCACTTTGAACGGGAAGGTGAACATAATTACAGATATTGTCGTGCTTGGCAATCATTCGGAAAACCTGTTCTGTCATCTCATGTGGATTGGAAGTCGAGAATCTGATTCTCATATTTGGAACTGCAACTGCAACCATATCAAGCAACTGCGCAAAATTAATTGCGGTTAGTTTCTGCATTTCAGAAGCTTTTGCAAAATCTTTTTTAGGACCGCCACCATACCAAAGGTAAGAATCAACGTTTTGCCCAAGAAGTGTGATTTCTTTGTATCCATTGTTCCAAAGACTTTGACATTCCTCGATGATTGAGTGCGGGTCGCGACTTCTCTCACGTCCTCGCGTAAATGGGACCACGCAGAAAGTACACATATTATCACAACCTCTTGTAATTGTTACAAAAGCAGTGACGCCATTTCCACCCAAACGAACAGGGTTGATATCGGCGTAAGTTTCTTCTTTTGAAAGGATTACGTTGATGGCATCTCTACCATCATCTGTTTCTTTTAATAAGTTTGGAAGATCTCTGTAAGCATCGGGGCCAACTACCAGGTCCACCAGTTGTTCCTCGTCTAAGAATTTGGTTTTCAATCGCTCCGCCATACAACCAAGAACGCCAACGGTCATATTTGGCTTTTCCTTTTTGAGGTGTTTGAACTGAGCGAGACGCATTCTCACGGTCTGCTCTGCTTTTTCACGGATGGAACAAGTATTCAATAAGATCAGATCGGCTTCTTCCACTTTCAAGGTCGTGTTGTAGCCTTGTTCATTGAGGATGGATGCAACAATCTCAGAATCAGAGAAGTTCATCTGACAGCCGTAGCTTTCCAAGAACAGTTTTTTGCCGTTTCCTGGTTTTTCCGCAATCGCAAATGCTTCGCCTTGTTTGGTTTCGTCTATATATTTTTCCTGCACTTTTGTAAGAAATTAGATTTTAGAGTAATTCTAAAAGTTTAAATTAATTTGCAAAGATACAAAATATTGTGACAGAATGGCAGGGATTTATTTTATAGAAAAACTTGATGAAAACTACATTTGGTGTTGAATCGACTTAAAATGAATATTTTTAAATACTATTTTTCAAAATTTAGAACAATATCCCTTCAAAAAGCAAGCTACTATCTTTCATTGAATTTTACAGAGAATATGATAGGAAACGCAATTCTTTGTTTTATAGGGATTCCGGAATATAAGGCAGGCTTCCATTTTTTCTTCATTCTTTTTAAAGTCCGAAAAAAATCTTTGTTGAAGTCTTTGTTGTCTATCGCAGGATAAATTCTGGCATTGATCATCTCCCCTGACTCATTGACGTAGAATTCTATATTGATATTTCCATTAATGTGATAATCAAAAAACAGAGACATAAAATGATCGTGAAATGCTTCATGAAATTTTTCCATTCCGTCAGAATATTCAGCTTTTGTGACAGAGCTATAAGCATTGTAATTTTCTTTATAATCGCTCATCAGATCTTTTGGATAAAAAACAAAATCTGTAATCGCTCCCAACTTTCCACCTTTTACTTCTGCTGGATTCCAATTTTTGAGACCTTTCAAAACCGCCATAGAAAGATTATAAGCACATTTGTTTTTGGAAATATTAAGGGTATCACTATCTTTTACAGTTTTCACTTGACCTTGGGAAGTTACTAGTATTCTTGGAACGTAGATCTCTGCGGCATCGCATTCTTTCGCATTCTCTTTGATCAAAAAATCGTGCGCTTCTTTGTAAAAATTGGAGATGCCATCTTTGTAGAAAGCTTGTCCTTTGGGATATTCATCTAAAATCTGGGAAAAGGCAAAGACTGGAAAAAGCAATAGAAGACAAAGGTTTTTTTTCATTTTAAATTAAGATAGGTTCATTAGTTATTAATTCTGTCAAATATATAAATTGTAATTATGTAAAAAGAAATTTTGATTATTAATATTTAAAGTCATTTATGTTATGATGAATATAAAATTCCATAATAACTTTATTATTCAAAATCCACAAAATGTGAATGCAAAATGTGAATACAAAATTATTGTTTGTGATACCATTAGTTATGCATTGGAAAAAAAATACAGAATGGCTTATCCTCTAATACCTAAGACATTTTTATAATATTGACAGATAAGATCTATTTCTATCCTATTTTGATTTTGTAAATTTGAATTTAATTTAATTTTAAGATGAAAATTACACTCAATAGAATCAACGACGATTTCCTTTTCGAATGTTCCAATGAACAGGGAAATTCTATTTTATTAGACAATACGACTTTACCAGGCGCAAAAGGTGTTTCACCAATGCAATCATTATTAATGGCAGTTGCAGGATGTAGCGGAATAGATGTCGTTTCAATCCTAAAAAAACAACGCCAGACGATTACCGATTTCAAAGCAGAAGTGGAAGGCGAAAGAGTCCAAGTGGATGAAGCAAAACCTTTCAAATCCATCAAAGTAAAATTCTTCCTCGAAGGCGAAATCGACCCGAAGAAAGCGAAGAAAGCCGGAGAATTATCGTTTGAAAAATATTGTTCGGTTTCCAAAACATTGGAACCAAATGTGGAAATCACTTACGAAGTCCATGTCAATGGAAATATTGTAGATTAATAAAACAAAACCTTCTCAAAATCGAGAAGGTTTCTTTTTATAATTTTATCTGTTCGTCAACCTTGGCTGAATCAATTTCGCTACCGTAGAAGTCCATCCGGTTTGATGGGAAGCACCAACGCCTCGGCCATTGTCACCGTGGAAATATTCGAAGAACATAATGTAATCCTTGAAATGCGGGTCATTGTTGAATTTGTCAACGCCACCGTTGAACGCTCTGTTTCCGTTTTCGTCTTTTAGGAAAATGCCACAAAGTCTGTCGCTGATGTCTTTGGAAACTTCCTCAAGATTTTTTTGAACGCCACTTCCTTTCGGATATTCAATCGTCAATGCATCACCGAAAAAGAAATGGAAACGCTGTAAACTCTCGACAATCAGGAAGTTAATCGGAAACCAAATTGGTCCGCGCCAGTTGCTGTTTCCACCGAACATTCGGCTGTCACTTTCTGCAGGCGTGTAATAAACCACGTGTTCCTGGTCGTGAACGGTAAATCGGAACGGATTTTCTTCATAAACTTTGGACATCGCACGGATTCCGTAATCGCTTAGAAATTCGGATTCGTCTACCAATCTTGTCAAAACTTTGGTCAATCTTGTTTTTCTGAGGATACTCAAAAGGTGTTTGTTTCCTTCGCCTTCCACATACCATTGGGAAACGAGTTTTGTGAGGTCTTGTTTGTTTTTGAGAATCCATTCCATTCGTTTTTTGAACTGTGGCAATTTTTCCAACATACTGTGTTCCACAACTTCTACCGCAAACATCGGAATCAATCCAACGATGCTTCGAAGTTTCAAATTCACACTGTCTCCGTTGGATAACTGTAGCAAATCGTAGAAAAATCCGTCTTCCTCATTCCAAAGTCCTTGTTTTCCGTCCCCGATATTTTCCATCGCTTCTGCAATGTAAAGATAATGTTCAAAAAACTTAATCGCCATATCTTCATAAACTGGATTGTGAATCGCTAATTCCATCGAAATACGCATCATATTCAGTGCGTACATCGCCATCCAGCTGGTTCCATCGGCTTGTTCAAGATGTTCCCCTTCATTGAATTCCATATTTCTGTCAAAGGCTCCAATATTATCCAAACCAAGGAATCCGCCTCCAAAAATATTATTTCCGTTGTAATCTTTTCGGTTTACCCACCAAGTGAAATTCAACAATAATTTTTGGAAAACCCTTTCTAGGAAAGCCAAATCCGGCTTCCCATTATTTTTTTCGTCAATTTTAAAAACTCGGAAAGTTGCCCAGGCGTGAACAGGTGGATTAACATCATCAAAATTCCATTCATAAGCCGGAAGCTGACCGTTTGGATGCATATACCATTCTTTTGTCAATGTAATCAATTGATTTTTAGCAAATTCCGAATCAATTACAGAAAAACTCACGCAATGGAACGCCAAATCCCAAGTCGCATACCAAGGATATTCCCACTTGTCTGGCATCGATATAATATCTTTGTTATGAAGATGTTCCCAATTGCTGTTTCTTACAAAGCCTTTTCTTTGGATGGGGAAATTCGGGTCGCCTTTCAGCCATTTTCCAACGTTGTAATGATAAAATTGTTTGTTCCAAAGCAATCCAGCAAAAGCCTGTCTTTGAACATTTTTTTCATCCTCATTATCAATGTCTTGCTGGATGTTTCCGTAGAAATCATCAGCTTCTTGTTTCCTTCTTGCAACAATTTCATCAAAATCCCAAAACGCATCCTCCATAATATGTGGCGATAATCGGAACTCAAAAACTTTATTGCTATTCGCTTCTATAATCTCTTCACAATGAAGAGATGCTTTTGTCCCAGTCTTAGAAGGATTAATAGTATCAAGACCTTTCGTAATGTATTGATTGATTCCGTCTTTGAAAAAACCTTCAGTCTTCGGAAGATTAAATAACCTCGAACGGTTGGTTTCATTCTCACAAAACAACGCATCCACATTTCTGTTTCGGGAATAAAGTTTTTTTATACTAAGGCTATTATGGTGAATATCAATTTCGCCCCGCTTAGAAAATCCTAGTTTTCCTTTGTAATCATTGTAACCCCACATCCAGTTATTTCTGTACCAAACTGTTGGCAAAACCACGATTGGCGCTGGTCTATCACTTCGGTTATGAACATCAATCCTGATTAAAAAATCATCCTCGCCGGCTTTTGCATATTCAATGAAAATATCAAAATATTCGTCGTTATCGAAAATCCCCGTGTCAATCAGCTCATATTCCATCTCATTTTTGGAACGTTGACCATTCACGTTGATGAGTTCCTCGTAAGGAAATTCATTGATTGGATATTTGTAAACCATCTTCATATAGCTGTGAGACGGTGTATTGTCCAAATAATAAAAAATTTCCTTTATATCTTCCCCGTGATTCCCCTGATGATTGCTCAGCCCGAAAAAACGTTCTTTAATTCTAATATCTTTTTTGTTCCAAAATGAGAATGCAAAACACATCTGTTGCTTCTCATCCGAGATTCCTGCGATGCCTTCCTCGGCCCATCTGTAGGTCCAGGCTTCTGCCGTGTCGTGGCCTGTAAATCCCCACGCATCGCCGTTTGTACTGTAATCTTCCCGCACATTTCCCCATTGGCGATGGCTCACATAAGGTCCCCATTTCTTCCAACGCGGATTCCTCAATTTTTCTTCCTCGTTCATATGTTTCTAATTATTTTAAAGAATAATTATTCGTTTTAATTTAGGAGCATCACGTTTCGATTTCTGTTCCACGTTTCCAACCCGCTGTCCACTATATCTTTTTTTGCTACGACGGTTTGTCATCCAAAGTAGATTTTCCCAAAAGCAAAAAAAGGATGCCGTTCCCATCGGGGCTATGTTGAGGTTTTTCCCTTCTTTCAAGTTTTTAAAATTCCAAAAACTAAAAACCATCAACCAAAAACCAAACTATCCGTTGTCCGCAAAACTCTCCAGCGTCGTCATTCCACCATCCACATAAATACTCGCTCCCGTAATGTAATCCGAATAATCACTCGCCAAAAATACGGCTAAATTTCCAATGTCTTCCGGTTGCCCGATTCTATCATACGGAATCAGCGTCATCAGCGCATCCAGAGACTCCTTATTGTCCCAAGCGGATTTGTTGATTGGCGTTTGAATTGCGCCCGGACAGATATTATTCACCCGGATTTTTTGCTTTCCATATTCCTGAGCCAAAGTCTGCATCAGCATTCTCAAAGCGCCTTTGCTGGAAGCATAATTCGCGTGTCCCGCCCACGGAATCGTCTCGTGAACACTGCTGATATTGATTATTTTCCCCAAAGCTTTAGATTTGTCATTCATTCCACGTTTCAAAAATTCTCTGATAGCCTCTCTTGAGCAAAGAAATTGTCCCGTCAAATTCACATCAATCACTTTTTGCCATTGCGCCAAAGTCATATCAATGAACGATGCATCTTGTTGCAAACCAGCATTATTAATAAGAATATCAACTGTTCCAAATTTCTCAATTGTCGTCTGAAACATTGCCTGAACTTGGTCTTCTTTACTCACATCACATTGAATGATAAAACCTTCACCTCCACTTTCCTGAATAGTTTTTAGAGTATCCTCGGCTTCTGGTCTTGAATGGTCAGATGAATGATTTATGATTGTGATTGCGCCTGATTTTGCCAAACTAATAGCAATTCCTTTCCCAATTCCACTGCTGGAACCCGTCACGATGGCGACTTGTTTATTTAGATTGATTTCCATAATTTATTTGTAAAAAGAAATTTTAACTACAAATATTATACGCAAGTTCAGAGTAAATAGAATATTAACAAATAATTATTTTAGAAATTTCAAGCGAAATTTGGAAAAAGCGAACTTTGTGAAGTATATTTGCAGTCAGAATTGTTCATTTACATATTGAAAATGTTATCGAGAAAGGTGGAGAGATTAGACTCTGTGAAACCTTGGCAACCCTTCGGAAACGAAGAAGGTGCTAAATTCTATCCGCATAGACGGAAAAGATAACCAAACATTTATTCTACATTTCCCCGTAGCATTTTCAATTTTTTTATCAGATAAAATTGGAAAATAAGTTACAACATCTTCAGACATTACATTTCACGACACAAGCCGGAAAGGTTTATGATATTCCATTAAGCTATCAGCTTTTTGGAAAAGAACTGTATTCTGCTCCCATCATTCTGATAAACCATGCTCTCACAGGGAACTCCGATGTCGCAGGCGAAGACGGTTGGTGGAAAACCTTGGTCGGAAACGGAAAAGTGATTGACACCAACCGATTTACAATAATCTGTTTCAACATTCCAGGAAATGGTTTTGACGGCTATTTCATTGATGATTACGAAAACTTTATAGTTCAGGACATCGCCAAAATTTTCATCGAAGGTATAAAGCTTCTGAAAATTCAAAAACTTTTCGCTTTGGTTGGCGGTTCTGTTGGCGGTTCTATCGGTTGGGAAATGTTGGCTTTGGAAAATAATTTAGCAGAAAGATTTATTCCAATCGCGACAGATTTTAAAACGTCGGATTGGCTTCATTCGCAATGTCTGGTTCAGAAATATCTTTTAGAATCTGAAGATAAACCGCTTGAGAAAGCAAGAGTTCACGCAATGTTGTGCTACAGAACACCTGAATCTCTCAACTCCAGATTCAAAAGAGAAACTGATTCTAAAAAGCAGATTTTAAAGTCCCACGACTGGCTCAACTTCCACGGAAACCGATTGAATGAAAGATTTAGTTTAAAAGCTTACAAGCTGGTAAATCATCTTCTAATGAACATCAACGGAAAGGAAAACGAACTGGAAAATATCAATGCAGAAATCCATTTGATTTCGGTTGATTCAGACCTTTTTTATCCGGCTTTTGAGATTAAAAACACTTACGATTTTTTAAAACATAAAAACAAAAATGTTCACTACCACGAAATCAAATCCATCCACGGACACGATGCTTTCCTGATGGAATACGAACAACTGAACACCATTTTAACACCTTTATTTTTGAACTGATGACAGACAAGAACGCAATTAATATTTATAGAAACAAAGCTTTGGTCAACTTCGAAGGAAAAAATTTCCTCGGACAAATCGGCGTGGATTCACGCATTTTTCAAGCTTTAAATGGAGGCGGAATCAGCGTTGGCGTTATTTCCCAGCAAGCCATAGAAAACGGAATTTCTGTCCTTGTAGATGAAGTTGATGCAGAAGATGCGGTTAAGTTTCTGAAAAAAGAGTTCGAGAAAGAAACAAAAGAAGGTTACGTTAATAATATCTATAGTATTGATAGTCTTAGCGTTATTGGTTTTGTTTCAGATAATTATAATAAAATTTTGTCTGAACTTCAGCGCAATAAGATTTTCCCTTTATTATTAAGTCAAATCGCGTCTGCTGGAAGAGTAAACATCGTTGTGACCGAAAACCAAACCGAAATCACAAAAAACATCATCGAAACAGAAATCTACGGAAAACCAAAAACCGTTCATCTCGCTTTGATTGGTCACGGAAATGTCGGTGGAACTTTAGTTGAGCAAATCCTCGATTCAGCTTATGATATTCTAAAAAGAAAAAGAGTTGATTTGAAAATCGTTGCAATTGCGAATTCTAAAAAAATAGCTTTCAACCAAGCCGGCTTCGGAAGCGATTGGAGACAGAAAATCAAATTTTCCCAAACAGAATCCAGTGTAGAAAAATTAGTTGAGTTTGCAAAAGAACATCATTTGGAAAACCTTGTGATGGTCGATAACACAGCAAGCAAAGATTTTGTAAAACATTATCCAACCTTTGTTGAGAATGGTTTTGATGTCGTCGGTTCTAACAAAATTTATAACACGTTACCAATTTCAGAATACCGTGATTTCAGAAAATTATTAGAAAAAAACAAAAAGAAATACCTCTATGAAACCAATGTTGGTGCAGGTTTACCTTTGATTGACACCATTAAGCTTCTCCATCTTTCAGGCGAAAATATCACCAGAATCAAAGGTGTTTTTTCCGGAACTTTGAGTTATGTTTTCAATAATTTTTCCCTTCGAAACGACAAATATTCCGTCATTATCCGAGAAGCGATGGACAAAGGTTTTACAGAACCAGACCCACGCGAAGATTTATCCGGAAATGATGTTGCGAGAAAATTGTTGATTCTAGCAAGAGAATTAGATTTGATCAATGAATTTCAAGACATTAATATTCAAAATCTCGTTCCAGAAAATCTTTTGGACATTGATAAAAATGAATTCATTTCAAGATTGGAAGAATTAGATTCAGAATATAAAAACATCAAAGAAAATCAGAAACCAGACCACGTTTTACGTTACGTCGGCGATTTGCACGGAAATCTTCAGGAAGAAAAAGGAGAATTGGATGTGAAATTAATCTCAGTTCCAGCAAATTCCGCACTCGGACAACTAAAAGGTTCAGATTCCATCTTCGAAATCTACACAGAAAGTTATGGCGAAAATCCAATCGTCATAATGGGCGCCGGAGCCGGAGCAAAAGTGACTGCCCGAGGTGTTTTCGGAGATATTTTAAGACTGAGCGAAACAAAATAAATTCTAATGTACCAATCTACCAATGTAAAGAATGTAACAATGACATTGGTAAATTGCTAAACTGATACATTGTTACATTAAATTATGGAAAATTTCGAAACATTAGCCATCAGAACCCAAACCGAAAGAACTCAGTTTGACGAGCATTCCACGCCTTTGTACCTCACTTCGAGCTTCGTTTTCGAAGATGCGGAAGATATGCGTGCGAGTTTTGCGGAAGAAAAAGACAAAAATCTTTATAGCCGTTTCAGCAACCCAAACGTTACAGAATTCGTAGACAAAATCACGAAAATGGAAGGCGCAGAATCTGGTTATGCTTTTGCTACAGGAATGGCAGCAATTTATTCCACATTTGCGACGTTGCTCAACGCTGGTGACCACATTGTTAGCTGTCAGTCGGTTTTCGGTTCTACGCACACATTATTTACGAAATATTTCCCAAAATGGAATATCGAAACCACTTACTTCAAAGCAGAAGACGCCGAGAATATTGAAAAATATATCAAGCCAAATACAAAAATCCTGTATTTGGAAACGCCGACAAATCCGGCAATCGAAATTTTAGATTTAGAATTCTTCGGACAAATTGCAAAAAAGCACAACTTAATTTTCGTAGTAGATAACTGTTTTGCAACACCTTATCTCCAACAGCCAATCAAGTATGGTGCAGATATTGTCGTTCATTCCGCAACGAAACTCATTGACGGTCAAGGTCGTGTGCTCGGTGGCGTTGCTGTGGGGAAGGCAGATTTGATTCGCGAGATTTACCTTTTCGCAAGAAACACAGGTCCCGCGATGTCGCCGTTCAACGCGTGGGTTTTGAGCAAGAGTCTGGAAACTTTGGCGATTCGTGTCGAGAAACATTGCGAAAATGCGCTCAAAGTGGCCGAGTTTCTGGAAAATCATCCGAACGTGGAATTGGTTAAATATCCATTCCTGAAGTCCCATCCAAGCTATGAAATCGCCAAAAAACAAATGAAATTAGGCGGAAACATCGTCGCTTTCGAAGTCAAAAATGGCATCGAGGGCGGTCGCAATTTCCTCAACCGAATCAAGATGTGTTCACTGTCTGCAAACCTTGGAGACACCAGAACGATTGTTACGCATCCCGCTTCCACAACACATTCCAAGCTTTCGGATGACGAGCGAAACGAGGTCGGAATCACCGCCGGATTGGTGCGTTGCTCCGTTGGATTGGAAAATATAGACGATATTATCAATGATTTGGAACAAGCTTTAGATTAAAGGAGTCGAAGGAATTAGGAGCAACAAGTTTTCGTCTTCGAATCACGATTCCAACCCGCTGTCCACTATATCTTTTTTTGCTACGACGATCGGTCATCAAAAAGAAAGTTCAGTCAAAGCAAAAAAAGGATGCCATTCCCATCGGGGCTATGTTGAGGTTTCCTCTTTCAATCGACGATTAAAAAATAAGTTCCATAGGAACGACCAATATTTTAACGTTAGAATTCATTCTAACGACTAACGAAAAATAGATAACAAGCGTTGGAATTCATTCTGACACGTTAACGAAAAATGAAATAATGAAAAATTTAGAACAATTATATAAAGCCATTTCCGAAAGAATTTTAATCTTAGATGGCGCAATGGGAACAATGATTCAGCGCTACAATTTCTCGGAAGAAGATTATCGAGGTGAGCGCTTCAAAGACTGGGAATCTTCACTCAAAGGAAACAATGATCTGCTGTCTCTGACACAGCCAGAAGCAATAGAAGAGATTCACAAAAAATACCTGGAAGCCGGCGCAGACATTCTGGAAACCAATACATTTTCTGGAACCACGATTGCGATGGCCGATTACCATATGGAAGATTTGGTGTACGAACTCAATTATGAGTCGGCCAAAATCGCCCGCAAAGTCTGCGACGAATTCACAGTTCAAAATCCCAACAAACCAAGATTTGTTGCCGGCTCAATCGGACCAACCAACAGAACGGCGAGTCTTAGCCCAGACGTGAATGACCCAGGTTATCGCGCAATCACTTTCGACGAACTGAGAATTGCGTATAAACAGCAGGCAGAAGCTCTGCTGGACGGCGGTTCCGACATTCTCTTAGTAGAAACCATCTTCGATACACTGAATGCAAAAGCAGCACTTTTCGCCATCGACCAGATTCAGGAAGAAAGAAATATCAAAATCCCGATTATGGTTTCCGGAACCATTACCGATGCTTCCGGAAGAACTTTGAGCGGACAGACTGCGGAAGCTTTTCTGATTTCTGTTTCCCATCTTAACTTGTTGAGTGTCGGATTCAATTGTGCTTTGGGCGCAAAACAACTGACGCCTTATTTGGAAGCGATTTCTTCCCAATCCGAATTCGGGATTTCGGCTTATCCAAATGCCGGCTTACCGAACGCTTTTGGACAGTATGATGAAACTGCAAGTCAAATGGCCGAGCAAGTTCAGGAATATCTGGAAAAAGGACTTATTAATATCATCGGTGGTTGTTGTGGAACAACGCCTGAACATATCAAAGCGATTGCTGATTTGGCAAACAACTACGAACCGAGAAGAATCAATGTAACAATATAACAATGTATCGATTTACCAATAAGTGACGAGCTCAGGATTGTTACATTGGTAGATTATTACATTGGTAAATTAACTTATGAAATACTTAAAATTATCAGGTCTAGAACCTCTAATTATAACACCGGAATCTAACTTCATCAATGTTGGGGAAAGAACCAATGTTGCCGGTTCCAAAAAATTCCTCCGATTAATTAAGGAAGAAAAATTCTCCGAAGCTTTGGATATTGCCCGTCATCAGGTAGATGGAGGCGCACAAATCCTGGATGTCAATTTTGATGACGGATTGATTGACGGTAAAGCATCGATGATAAAATTCCTGAACTTAATTGCTTCAGAACCCGACATTTCCAGAATTCCAATTATGATTGATTCCTCGAAATGGGAAATATTGGAAGCTGGATTACAAGTTGTTCAAGGAAAAGCTGTGGTTAATTCCATCAGTTTAAAAGAAGGCGAAGAAGAATTCATTCATCACGCAAAAGCAATAAAACGTTATGGTGCTGCGGTAATTGTAATGGCTTTTGATGAGGTTGGACAAGCTGATAATTTTGAGAGAAGACTTGAAATCACCAAACGTTCTTATGATATTTTGGTCAGTCAACTGGATTTTCCTGCAGAGGATATTATCTTCGATTTAAATATTTTCCCGGTCGCAACGGGAATGGAAGAGCACCGCAGAAATGCCATTGATTTTATCGAAGCGACGCGTTGGGTTCGTACCAATCTTCCTTATGCGTCTGTGAGTGGTGGCGTTTCCAACGTTTCATTTTCTTTCCGAGGGAACGATTCTGTGCGTGAGGCAATGCATTCCGTTTTCCTTTACCACGCGATAAAAGCGGGGATGAATATGGGAATCGTAAACCCGACAATGCTTGAAGTTTACGACGAAATCCCAAAAGAACTTTTGGAATTAGTTGAGGACGTGATGCTCGACAGAAAAGACGACGCAACTGAAAGATTATTAGATTATTCCGAACGAGTAAAATCTACCAAAAAAGAAAAAGCCGAAGATTTGGCTTGGCGCGAAATGCCCTTGCAGGAAAGAATCACGCATTCTTTGGTGAAAGGACTTGACCGTTTTATTGAAGAAGATACAGAAGAAGCAAGATTGCAATCGGAAAAACCACTTCACGTCATCGAAGTTAATTTGATGACCGGAATGGGCGTTGTTGGCGACCTTTTCGGAAGTGGAAAAATGTTTTTGCCTCAGGTGGTGAAATCAGCGAGAGTAATGAAAAAAGCAGTGGCTTATCTTCAGCCTTTCATAGAAGCAGAAAAAGACGGAACGAGACCTGCGAACGGAAAAATATTGATGGCAACCGTGAAAGGCGACGTTCACGACATTGGAAAAAATATTGTGAGTGTCGTTTTAGGTTGTAATAATTACGAGATCGTTGACCTCGGTGTGATGGTTCCGGCAGATAAAATTATTCAGACTGCGATTGACGAAAAAGTAGACATCATCGGTCTTAGCGGCTTGATTACACCAAGTTTGGACGAAATGGTCCACCTCGCTTCAGAATTGGAAAGACGAAATCTTAGTTTCCCTTTATTAATTGGTGGTGCAACAACTTCCAAAGCACACACAGCTGTGAAAATCGCTCCGAAATATGCGAATACAGTTGTTCACGTGAATGATGCTTCCAGAGCTGTTGGCGTTGTAAGTTCGCTTTTAAATAAGGATAAATCCAGCGTTTATTCTTTGGAATTGAAAAAAGATTACGACGATTTCCGTGAGAAATTCCTGAACAGACAAGTTGATAAAGAATACGTTACGATTGATGAAGCCAGAAAACAGAAATTCAAAATCGATTGGGAAAATGAAGAGATTCATAAGCCAAATAAACTTGGATTTACTGTAATTGAAGACCAAGATTTGGATGAATTAGTTGAATTTATTGACTGGTCGCCGTTTTTCAGAAGCTGGCAATTGTTTGGGAAATTCCCTGATATTTTGACTGATAATGTTGTTGGAGAACAAGCGACAATTTTATTTAACGAAGCCAAAGCAATGCTTAAGAAAATCCTTCAAGAAAAAAGCTTTAAAGCCAAAGGAATTTTCGGAATTTTCCCTGCAAATGCGACGGAGCGAGATGATATTTTGGTTTATGATGACAATCAAAATGTGATTTCCACTTTCAGGACTTTACGTCAGCAGCATAAAAAATCGGAAGGAAAAGAATATTTCGCTTTGTCAGATTTTATTGCGCCTGAAAATTCAGCAAAGCAAGATTATATCGGTGTTTTCTGTGTTTGTACAGGTTTTGGCGCAGATGAATTGGCGAAGGAATACGAAGATAAAATGGACGATTACAATGCGATCATGGTAAAAGCTTTGGCAGACCGTTTTGCAGAAGCGTTCGCAGAATATCTTCACAAAAAAGTCAGAACCGAATATTGGGGTTATTCAGAAAATGAAACTTTGACGAATGATGATTTGATTAAAGAAAAATATCTGGGAATTCGTCCCGCTCCAGGTTATCCGGCTTGTCCCGACCATTTGGATAAATTGACGATTTGGGATTTGCTGAAAGTGGATGAGAAAATCGGTGTGACTTTAACTGAAAGTTTGGCGATGTGGCCAACAGCAGCAGTTTCAGGTTATTATTTTGGTAATGAAAAATCAAAATATTTCGGCGTTGGGAAAATTGATGAAGACCAATTGAAAGATTATGCGGAAAGAAAAGATGTCGATTTGGAATATGCTAGAAAATGGCTGAGCCCGAATTTGGCTGATTAATTCTATAAATTATTTTAAAACTATTAAATGAAAATTACTGACCATATAAAAAACGCCAACGGAAAAACGCTTTTCTCTTTCGAAATTGTTCCGCCACAAAAAGGCGTCGGAATCGCTGATTTGTATAAAAATATTGACCCTTTGATGGAGTTCAATCCGCCTTTTATTGATGTGACCACTTCCCGCGAAGAATATATTTTCTTAGAAAGAGGAAACGGTTTGATGGAACGAAAAATCACGAGGATGCGTCCCGGAACTTTGGGAATTTGTTCTGCGATTCAGAATAAATACAACGTAGATACAGTTCCACACGTCCTTTGCGGAGGCTTTACAAAAGAAGAAACCGAATATCTTTTGGTAGATTGTATGTATTTGGGAATCAATAACATTGTTGCTTTAAGAGGCGACGCTATGAAAGGTGAGAAATATTTTGAGCAGTCAAAAGGTGGTCACAAATATGCTTCGGATTTGGTGAAACAAATTCACGATTTGGGAACCGGAAAATACCTTCACGAGGAAATTGTATCAGATGATAATAGCAGTTTCTGCATTGGTGTGGCTGGTTATCCTGAAAAACATATCGAGGCACCTTCTATGAATTATGACCTTCAAATGTTGAAGAAAAAAGTGGAAGCAGGCGCAGATTATATCGTCACTCAAATGTTTTTCGATAATCAAAAATTCTTTGATTTTGTGAAACAAGCCAGAGAAATCGGGATTGATGTTCCAATCATTCCAGGCATCAAACCAATTGCCACCAAAGGGCATTTGCAAATGTTACCACAGGTTTTTAAAATTGATTTACCAGAAAATCTTATTTCGGAAGTTTTAAAGTGTAAAACTAATAGCGATGTTCGTGAAGTTGGGATAGAGTGGGCCATCAATCAATGTAAAGAATTGTTAGATTTTGGAATTCCGGTTCTGCATTTTTACTCGATGGGGAAAAGTGATAATATTTTGAAAATCGGGAGAGAGGTTTTTTAAGACAAAAAGAGATGTAGTTTGCATCTCTTTTTTTTAATTTTACGATTCAAGATTACATATGAAATTATCAGGTCCTTTTAAACAAATAGTTACGCTCAGCAATCTTCCATTAAAAGGAAAATTAAATGACGAACAATTGGAAATCATTAATGATGGCGGAATATTAACCGAGAACGGAATTATTCTCGAGGTTGAAAAGTTTGAAGTTTTAAAACAAAAATTTGCAGATTCTGAAATTGATTTGATCGAAAATGAACAAATTGCAATTCCCGCTTTTATAGATGCACACACGCATATCTGTTTCGGAGGAAATCGCGCCAATGATTTTGCGATGAGAAATGCCGGGAAAACTTATCTCGAAATTGCAGAATCTGGCGGCGGAATCTGGAGTTCTGTACAGCATACACGAAAAGCTTCGGAAGATGATTTGATTGATGGAATTCTGAAGCGCATCAATATTTTATTAAATCAAGGCATCACAACCATCGAAATAAAAAGTGGCTACGGATTAAACGTTGACGAGGAACTCAAAATGCTCCGAGCCATCAAAAAAGCTCAGACAAAAACCGAAGTCAACTTGATTCCGACTTGTCTTTCAGCACACTTGAAACCAAGAGATTTTGAAGGTTCATCTGAGGATTATCTCAATTACATCATTGATGAGATCTTACCAAAAGTAAAAGAAGAAAACCTTTCCAATCGGGTTGATATTTTTATTGAGAAATCAGCTTTTCAGCCGGAAGAAAGCAAGGCATTTTTACTGAAAGCCAAAGCACTAGGTTTCCAAATCACCGTTCACGCAGACCAATTTACAGCTGGAAGTTCAAGAATTGCGGTGGAAGTAGGAGCAAAATCTGCCGACCATTTGGAAGCTACAATTGATGAAGACATTGAGTTTCTTGCAAATTCTAATACCGTCGCCATTGCACTTCCAGGTGCAAGCTTAGGATTAGGCGAACCATTTTCTCCAGCCAGAAAAATCCTCGATAGAGGTGGAATTCTAGCCATCGCAACAGACTGGAATCCAGGTTCTGCGCCGATGGGAAATCTCATAACTCAAGCGTCGATCCTCGCAACTTACCAAAAATTAACAACAGCCGAGGTTTTGTCAGCAATCACTTTCCGCGCCGCTTACGCATTGGATTTAGAAGACAGAGGAATTTTAGCGAAAGGTAAAAAAGCAGATTTCATCACTTACGAAACAGATAATTTTCAAAATATTCTTTACAATCAAGGGAGTTTAAAACCTTCAAAAGTTTACATCAACGGAAAATCG
The DNA here is from genome assembly GCF_001643375.1 of Chryseobacterium sp. FP211-J200. Taxonomy (GTDB): domain Bacteria; phylum Bacteroidota; class Bacteroidia; order Flavobacteriales; family Weeksellaceae; genus Epilithonimonas; species Epilithonimonas ginsengisoli. The sequence continues at coordinate 640 of NZ_LSHB01000067.1, read as the reverse complement.
ATTTTATGATAAAAGAAAGAGACAGTCTAATTTTTGACCTGGACGGAACGCTTTGGGATGCGTCGGAGACCGTTGTCAGAGCTTTTAATGATAGTATCAAAGAAATTGGTTTTGAAATCAATCTAAGTTCTTTGGAAATCAGAAATTTTTCTGGAATGAAGATGGACGATATTTTTGCTCAGCATTTCAATTTTATTCCAAAAGAAAAACTTCAGGATTTTGAAGATATTTATAGTACGAGAGAAAAAAAATATCTCAACGAATCTGGTGGAAGATTATTCCCAAACGTTCGGGAAACATTAGAAAAACTCAGCAAAACGCATCGTCTTTTCATTGTCAGCAATTGTCTTTCCGGCTACATAGAGAGTTTTCTGGATTATTACGACCTCAATCCCTATTTCGAGGATTTCGAATGTTTTGGGAATGGTGGTTTGCCAAAAGATGAAAACATACGATTGATTGTCGAACGAAATAACCTTCAAAATCCAGTCTATCTCGGTGATACGATTTGGGACAAAGATTCTTCTGAGAAAGCTGGTGTCGATTTTATTTACGCTGCTTACGGTTTTGGGAAAATAGAAAACGCTGAAAATCAAATAGAAAACTTTGACGATTTATTAAAATAACCTGAGTTCGGTTT
>NZ_LSHB01000066.1 GCF_001643375.1 Chryseobacterium sp. FP211-J200 | reverse complement strand
AACGTATTAGATTGATAGTCAATACAATATACGAAATTTTCGTATTATGAGTAACCTATTTTATAATGCACTACGGGTTGTTTATATCTAAAAATATTGTAAATGTCGATAAATTCTCTAACAATATTTCCAAAAGAAAAAAAGGAGAAAAAAAGAAAGCAGATATATGGGAAGGGCAATGATGAGACAAAAGGAAACGGAATAAGTCCCGAAGGGTGAAAAAGAAAAAATTTTTCGGAGCTTTTTCTTTTTCATTATGCCGTAAGCTTTTGACCGGCTTTTGCGTGGGATGCCCTTCCCAACTTAGCTGTCTTTTTATCTGTTTTATTCTGGAAACCATATTTTCCCAATGTTCCGCTTCTAAAAAGCGGATGAGATTCCATTAATATTTTATGTGGCTTTGAAAGCCACTGAAAGGATAACGAAAAATACTCTCTGGTGTTCAGATCGGATATTTTTGTTATTCTTTCTATAATATCCGTTCAAAACTTTTTAATTTACCTAAGGAAAAGCACAGGCAAATTAAATTGTTTTAGGATCAAGTTTGTTTGTTTGTTTGTTTGTTTGTTTGTTTGTTTGTTTGTAACGTCATTGCGAGCCAAATAATTCTATTTATTGTCAAGGTGGATAATACAAAACGTTCCAAATCATATGAAGCCAATCCAAAGAAATAGAAAATTTATAGGAGAAGGATGTTCAGTAGAATATTCCTCGAAAACCAGAAGCAATCCGTCCAAACTAAAAGCACCATTGGTACACAATAATGGCTATATTCTATGACTTGAAAAACATTGAAAACATTCAGCTATTATAGATTATTAAAAAGCCTGCAATTAAAGCCCAAAGCACAATCTAATTGCAACAAAATACTCTTAAAAAAATAAACTCTAGATTGATACTACAGCCTACTATTTTTGCAGGAGTCTGACAAATAATGCCAGCGAATACAATATTGGAAATTACTTAAAATTAGATTTTATTTTCGGGTTTTAAATAGTTAAGACATGGAAATAACGGTTCTAGATATTCAGATTTTAGAAGCACTGAATAAAGAAGTAAAGGAAGTTACGAATTTGATTGCAGAAATTACTGCTCCCTACAAATCAATACAACAGGCAACTAAATGGTTAGATGGGCAGGAAGTTTGCCAATTGCTAAACATTAGTAAAAGAACTTTGCAGACTTATAGAGTGAAAGGAATTCTCGGAGCTACGCAGGTCAATCGCAAAAATTACTTCAAGATGACAGATGTTGAATTTCTGATGCAGTCAGGTCAAATATTAAAAAGCAGAAAAAATGGAACAGATTGAAAATTCGAATGAAGATATGCTTGCCCTGCTTGAAGCTGTGGTTGGCATCAAAAAAGAACTACTTTATATCAGGGAATATTTTCACCCACTTCTAAAGGGGGAAATCTACCTGTCAGGCGAACAGGTCTGCAAGATGCTTCACATCAGCAAACGGACTTTACAACAATACAGAGATGACGGACTGATTCCTTTTATCAAGCTCGAACGGAAAATACTTTTTAGAGAATCGGACATTATCAGATTATTGGAAAATAATTATCGACGTTCGCTGAATAATGAGAAAAATATTTAAAAATTGTAGCTGTTTAAGACAACTAAAAGCCCATTTTTCAAACAATGGGCTATCTTGCAAAAGCATTTTTCTAATCTACGTTTCTGATTATTACAATACGTATTTCAAGTTGTCCCTTCGTTTCCTAATTGATACCGACCTCCTCTTACTATTTTAAAAAATGTATCCACTATTATTAAATAAGCTGACTTGATGCAATGTACTTGAGTAGTAATTTTCCACTAAAAGAATATTATTCCTCATCATTATCGAAATACTTTTTGATAACTATAAGTGTCAGGCTATACAGAAATTCCATAATCTTTTCTGCTTCCTCCTGCGTTACTTCCATACCTTCGCTATTAAAGAATTCCATTACCTCTTCTATTGGGATCTTCTTGATTTCTTTTTTTTGAGTCATAGATTTGTATTTATAATTGAACCATCAGTTTCCTCAAATCTAAATCCCATCTCTGCATCGTCCAATAATTGACCTCCAATTAGGGCATCTTTAAGTTCCTGCATCAGTTTGTCTACAATCATTTTCATCTGATCTGCTTTCTCAGTGTTAACTTTTGCTATACTGTGATGTACGCTCATATTATAATCAGTAAAAGAAAAAATGTTAGTAGAGAATTGATCAAAGAAATAGTGGTATTTATGTATGTCCATATCTGCGTAGATACATAGTTGCCAAAGGGCTTCGGTGGTCATATAATTTGGTAGATAGTAGGTTTTTGCATAGATGTATGTTCTACAAAAGGACAAGAGAAATAAAGCAAAGATATTATCTACCCCTTGATAATTTCCTTCCTCTCCATCGATCAATTTATAAAACTGCAATGAACTTCTCAATGTGCTTTTGTAATAAAAATACAGGTCATTGTGCTGTGGATGATGGGGCGTTTCCCAATGTGGTTCCGGATGATATTGATCTGAGACATAGACCAGATTTTTACCTTGCATAATGAAAACAAAGAAGCTTTGGTATTGATAAAGATTCTTTTGAATCCAGTAACGATCGTGGCCGACCAATAAAAACCTGTATTGAGTTCCAAAAAGGCTCATCAAAGAATGCGTGATGGCTTTGATTTTTTCATTGTTCACATTCAGACCAATTAGCAGTAAATAGTAAGTTTTTACTTCTCCATAGGTTGTTTGATGAAAAAAATAGATCTGTTCCAATTCTGCGAAGGTCAATATTCTGTTAATTGCCTTATTGAGAATCATATCTTTTGAGGATTCCTCGATTGGATATAGATCTTCATCAACATTACATATCTTCTCATATTGCTTTTTTATAAGATACTTCAAATTGTAGAATCGAACTGAGATGAATGTATATAATGAATCCGAAATAATGCGCAATGAATCAAACATTTCTGAATTGTAGATTATATCATCCTCTTCAATTGACTTCTTTGTTTCGTCAAAAATTTCAGTGATAAAATATTGGTGATTATTCTTTTTGACAAAATATTGTTTGAGTTCCGGAATGTAGATCAGCAGTTTATTTATCCTTTTGTTCAGATCAATGTCGAATGTCCTGTTTCCGGTAAATAATTCTTCCAAATATTCAAGATCATATTCGATCAGTTTTTCATAAGAAATAAAGACACTATTGTAGGAATTCTCAGCAATTAGCCTTCCGACTTGCAACTGATGGATCTTGTGGTCGTGGTGAAAAGTATCTTCGTACCGATTGAACTTTTTGTGATATTTTTTCCAGTTTCTATTGATTAAAAGTGAAGAACGTGAATCTTCTTTCTGATAGATCATTGATGACTGCTGACAATGGTATTCTATGAATGGGTGACCTTTAGAAAATTGGTATTCCAGTCTTGAATAATCAATGAAGTAAATATAGACCTGATATTGTTCTCTGACTTCGGCAACCCATTTTTTTGACTGTAATTTTATAGCATCTGCATTTTTAGAAACAGAGATCAGTAGGTGTGATTTCGTTGAGTTCTTTTCCTGCTTGTAGAATATCTGAACAATTGAATGGTCGTGTACAAGCTGATTCAATGTACTTTCCAAGAACTCGTTGGCGAGAACTGAAAACGGAGATTTATTTGGCGTTTTCATAGCTGATCGTTTTTAGTTTCATAATCACTATCGTAGTATATAAAGATAGCCTCAATAAATAAGCGAACCAAGGCAAACCACACCATCATATCGATATGTACACCCATTTCGGGATCGCTGTCAAATCCCAAAGTCTGTTTCAAAACAAAATCAGGGTCTTTCATATTTTCTTGATATTTCTTAAAGTAATCAATTCCTACTATTGATAATATTAGTAGGAATAGCTCATTAATACATTCCTCGGAAGTGATTGCATTCATTATGTAATTTATGCTATCAAATTGGTTCACATCATCGACCTTGGATTTACTCAAATTACCCTTATCCTTGTCAAAGTAAAAGTGAATGAGTAATAACAGGCAGGACAGCAGTCCTGCTGTCTTGACATCCCGCCTGCTAGCATCTTTGATCTCAATCTTTCCTGATAACAATTTCTCCAATTCGTATTCTTGAATCAAATCAGGATAGCTATCGAGCAGTTCTGTAAGTCTGGGATTATTCAGTTGGTCACGCAAGCAGAATATACCTAATTCAATATCTTCTCCTTGAGAATTCTGAACCAGAATATTTAATGCGATCTCAACTTGCTCTCTTGTTTGTACAAGCTGTCTCTCTTTACTAAAGGGTGTGTTCTTTTTCATTTCTATAATTTTGCTTTAGTAAAGTTGAAAAAGGACTGAAGGATATTCTATTCCGGAAAGGGATATCTTATTCGGGATCGTCTATCGTTTTATTTTTGATCTTTTCTATTCCACGCTCGCGCATCAACTGTGCTGCATCAAGCATTTTGACCATATGGATATACGGTGTTATTAAATCAATGTCAACAAACTCTTCTACGAAAGGAGATGCTGACAGATGTAAGATCTCACAAAGAAAAAAATCAAATTCGGCAATGGTTTTTTCGGTAAATGCTCTTTGGAAAACAAGGAATGGATTAAGATATTCGTCTTTTAATAAAGAAGCTTGATGCAGATAAGACCAGCTTTCGGGTGCTTTTTTGATCTTCCATTTTTTGTCTTTGCGCTGTATCCTTACACAGGCTTTCAGGAAAGAGCGGAAAGCAGTGTAAAAAACAAATAGCTGTCCCGGATAATCACTATTGTAAACTTCTTTCTTTTGGACAAACAACATTGCGCCTGCCAAGATTTGCTTGTGTGAATCCAGATCTGCATAATCAAAAAAGGAGTCGATCAGTGCAAAAGGATCCTCAATCTCTTCTGCTGACCAGAAAAAAGATTCCAAGGATATTTTAGACTTTTTCATAGGAAAAGGATTAATATGATGGAACTAAATTCTGTTGTTGTCATTGACTAATCTATTCTTTTAGTGAATAAAATATCCGTTGGAAGGGATATTTTACAGGATAATTTTTTAACTTTACAATTCAGACGAATTAACAGAAATGGCTTTATCTTTAGGCCTTTAAAATTTTGATAACCGCTATGGAACAGAAAATACATCAAGGGAGAAATGTGAAACGCTTTAGAGAAATGCTTGGTATCAAGCAGGAGGCTTTGGCTTTTGACTTGGGCGAGGAATGGAATCAAAAGAAAATTTCTATGTTGGAGCAGAAAGATGTGATCGAAGATGATCTATTGAAAGCAATTTCTACTGCTCTTAAAATTCCTGTAGAGGCTTTTCAGAATTTTGATGAAGAGCAGGCAGTTAATATTATTGCTAGTACATTTAATGATAACGCAACTGGAGTTATAGTTAACAATTATAATCCTATTGAAAAAATCATCCAGCTTCACGAAGAAAAAATTGCGCTGTATGAAAGAATGCTAAAAGAGAAGGATGAGATGATGGCGAGGCTTGAGAAGCTTATTAAAAAATAAAATATGAGTAATACGGGATAATTACTTTTTCATTTTCATATGAAAGGCTCAACTTGTAGTTGGGCCATTTTAATTTAATTTGATTAATTATATCATAGCAGTCAAAATAAACTCGTCCTGGAATTGCCAATTTGTGTCCTTCAAGTATAACTTCCTGTTATGCTTGTGGATGTATGTCAAAGTTTTTGTCAACTAAAAAGTTCGCAACAACTTCAACATCCTGTTATAAGTCTGTAGGAAATGCGTTCAGAAGTTTTTGTCGGTTAGTCTGCAACATGTCAGTCGATAATTTCATTTGGTTTACGGTTGGTCATAAAGTGACGCACAACTTACTTATCTGTTATACAATAGCGCATATCCACCCAAATTAGTGGTATGAGCTAAACGTTTTTAAAGACTAATTGATAGTCGTTACAATGTTTATCGGCTTACAATGGACAACGATCGAATCACAAATATATGATTTGAAAGATTTTGTCAAACATGAATTTATATTTTCACGATATGTTATTTTGAAAACTGTTTTTCGGATTCGCTTCTGCTTAACTCTTTTAAATCAAAGTTGAATACATCTATTATTTTACTACTCCAAATTTTTTAAAAAATATTTCTCTGCCTTTTTTGTCGTAAACATAAGGGTTAGAGAATGTTTTATCCCAATTGCCAGTAATTGACTTAAAATCTATTCCAATGAATTTCTCAAGTTCTGATTTATTTACTGAAATTTTATACATCTTTTCCTCAAAAGGTAAAATTATATTTACTTCGTCTATAAAGTCGAGTTTTCGCATTATTCTGACAGAGCCATCTATAAGTGCTTTTTCAATAGCATCTCCAGATTGCCAATATGCTTTCAATTCTGATTCAGTCAAAGATGATTGCGGATTGATTTCTTTATAATCGGTAAAATTTGACACATAATCTATTATCGCTTTTCTGTCGATTAATTTTACACTTTTTATTGAACCTCCAGCCCTTAAACGTGATGCTTCAGTTTTAAGTTCCTCAAGGTTACGTTCGTTGGTTAATACTTTTGTATTAGAAACGTTTTCCCTTATATCTTTCTTTTGCTCCACCTTTCCACAGCTAAACAAAATGCATAATATTGCTATTGATAATAGTTTAATTTTCATGGATTTTTTTTTTGAGATTTAATAAATATTTTCAATCTGCGATTTGTCAATGAATTTATTTACTTAATTTTTCCACTTTTACTTTTATTTGTTCTATTTCCTTTTTGTTTTTTCGGGTGTCCAGAAAATTTATTATAAAACTAATAATAGCGATCACCAACAAAATAATTGCTGAAATATTTTTGAGAATATCATATGCGTCATTTAAAAACTCTTTTTTTCCAAGGTTCAAATATTTCTTATCATAATAAGCAATAGTTCTATTTCTTGAGATAAAATAAAAGGTAGAAAAATGTTCAGTGTGTTCAATATTAATTTCGCCCTCTTTTTCTAAATAATCAATTTGTCCATAAATCTCTTTCTCAGTCAAATTTGACAATTCAACCAATTTTGGAAATGATAGTGAGACTTCTTCAAAAGTGTACAGATCAGGTCGATTATTTTCCTCAAAATATATTTGAAGCGTTTTTAAAAATAGATGCCTATTTCTATATTTTCTATTAATGAACATTTTCCGAATCTTTTTTTTAGATTTTAATAGGAATTATTAACATTCCGGGGATTGGCGATGGCGGGGCAGAAGAAGCACAAAACCTGAATTTTGTACAAATGTTGAACCGAAATACAACTGTTGAACTTTGCAGTTTCGCCCCACTATAGCAAAACCTTTGTTGAACTAAACCTTCGGTAGCTTTCCCAATCGCATAAATCAGTTACTTTGTAAAGTTAATTAAAAAATCAATAGAATGGCTACAAAAAAAAGAGTTTAGACGAGCTCAGAGAAAACAAAATCATCAATCAGGCAAAGCGCGAAGTGCCTGGTTTTACAGAACTTTTAAGCCGTTTTGAACGTACGGTTTCGGTGTTGGGACGCATTCAGAGCACGATCAATAATTACTCCAGACACGTCGCGGCGGTGTCGCTGC
>NZ_LSHB01000065.1 GCF_001643375.1 Chryseobacterium sp. FP211-J200 | reverse complement strand
TTCTTCCGACCATGACTACCTATATGGAGTCTTTTACTTTTTGTTCTACTGGTTGTATATTTTCTGTCTTGTTCATGTTTTCCACCTGTTGTGGGATAAACATCATATAAGCGAAATACCCTAAAATGAATAAAACCACCACAATAATGATGGCCACCAGGGGACCTTTATTGGTCTCGCTGTCTGGTTTTGGAATATCTGATTTCATAGCTTGATTTTTTCAATGTACTACAAAACTAATGCCTCATTATTATTTGAATAAATTTTAACTTGTTAATTTATTATCTATAAAAATTATGAGGTTGAATAATTAAATTTACATGTTTTTTAAAATTAACCCTCTATATTTGCAGGGTTAAAATTTGAAATATGAAAATCGAGAAACGCTGGATCATTTCTTTTATCATCATCAGTATCATTTCAATCGCAGCACTTTTCTGGCCAGAACAGACTTCTTTGCCATTACCAAGAACTTTTTTGGGAGAAGATAGTATCGTAGGAGCGGACGTTGCATGGATCTTGGCCTCTTCTGGTTTGGTTTTATTGATGACACCAGGACTTTCATTTTTCTATGGCGGAATGGTCGGGAAAAAGAATATGATCTCTACAATGCTTCAAAGTTTCATCGCTTTGGGTGTGATCAGTATTTTTTGGGTTGTTGTCGGTTTCAGTTTGTCATTCGGAGAATCTATTGGAATTACGATCAACGGCGAACATTATGGTTTGATAGGAAACCCAACAACCTATATGTTTTTTAACAATGTAGGCGTTTTTCCACACAGCAGAATGGCTTCTACAGTTCCTTTTATTTTATTTGCATTGTTTCAAATGAAATTTGCAGTCATTACGCCAGCTTTGATCACTGGTTCTTTTGCAGAAAGAGTAAGATTTATTTCCTACTTATTGTTTATGGTTTTATTCAGTTTAATAATCTATACGCCGCTTTGTCATATGGTTTGGTATCCGGACGGTTTGTTGAACAAATATTTTGGAGTGAAGGATTTTGCGGGTGGAACAGTGGTTCACATGAGTGCAGGATTCGCCGCTTTGGCTGGCGCAATGATGATTGGAAAAAGAAAAAATCCTCACCACGAACCTTCGAATATCCCTTTTGTAATTCTAGGAACAGGAATGCTTTGGTTTGGCTGGTTTGGTTTCAATGCAGGTTCTGCTTTGGCTGCCAATGCAACCGCTGCAATGGCATTTGGGACAACAACGATTGCTTCAGGAACTGCAATGCTATCTTGGATATTTTTTGACAGAGTCAATGGTAGAAAGGTTTCCGCTTTGGGCGCTTGTATTGGTGCAGTTGTCGGTTTGGTGGCTATTACGCCAGCTGCAGGTTTTGTAACGATTCCGCACGCGATTTTTATAGGTTTTATTTCAGCGATTGTCTCAAATCTAATGTGCAACTGGAAACGCCTGAAAAAGGTGGACGATACTTTAGACGTCTTCGCTTGCCACGGCGTTGGCGGAATTATGGGAATGATCCTAACAGCGATTTTGGCTCAAGGCGAGAACGCAAGTCTTATTCACGGCGGCTTCGAAGTGTTTGCACATCATATGATGGCCTTGGTTTTGGTTTCCGCTTTTACATTCTTAGGCTCATTGATTTTATATAAACTCACGGATATGATTATCCCATTAAGAGTTGCAGAAGATTCCGAAAACATCGGTTTGGACCTTTCGCAACACGATGAGAGTCACGCATAAAGTATGCTGTAATGCATATTTGATTTTGATATGAAGAAAACCTCGCTTTTTAAAGTGAGGTTTTTTCGTGGAAATTATTTGGGCAGCTTTATCCGCCTTCCACTCCCAATCTTTTTTGCGGACGATTTCAGCATGATATAAAACGAAGACCAGCAAAAAAGGATTTCCGTTCAAGTCGGGCTGCAGATTCAGTAACAAACAAGTTTCTAAGAAAACTTAGAATTTGTCATTCTATCCAAACTTTCTCCCCAAAACAGACCCGAAATCCGCCGAAAAATCTCTAAATTCGTGTCTTAAAATTTTTAAAAATGACGAAATTCGGAGTTGATGCGGCCAGTTTTTATGTGCCTTCTTTATATTTAGAAATCAAGGACCTTGCAGAAAAAAGAGGAATCGAACCTGCAAAATTGGAGAAAGGTCTGGGTCTGCACAAAATGGCTTTGCCAGATGTTCACGAAGATGCAGCGACATTTGCGGCAGAGGCTTTACTCAAATTAATTCAAGATTATAAACTCGATCCAAAAGAGATATCCAGAGTTTACCTAGGAACGGAAAGTGCCTTGGACGCGGCAAAACCAACCGCAACTTACGCTGTCCAGATGGTAGAAGAATTCTTAACAGAAGAATTTGGTGAAAGGGTTTTCAAACATTGTGACATTGTTGATATGACGTTCGCTTGCATTGGAGCCGTGGATGCTTTACATAACGCTTTGGATTTCGTAAGAGCCAATCCAACCAAAAAAGCTGTCGTCATTGCTAGCGATTACGCAAAATACGAATTGGCTTCGTCAGGCGAATATACGCAAGGTGGCGGCGCAGTGGCCTTATTAGTTTCTGCCAATCCAAAATTAATCGAGATTGACAACAATTGGGGCGTTGCCACAGAAAGCGTTTTTGACTTCTTCAAACCAAGACGTCATTTCTCAAAAGATGATTTCCCAACTGCTCCAGAGAATTTCCCAGATAAAATAGAAGTGTTCACAGACGAGCCTGTTTTCGATGGTCAATATTCAAATGTTTGTTATCAGGACAGGATCCGTGAAGCTTATGAACATTACAAAGACCAGACTTTTACCGTAAGACCTTACGAAGACTGGCGTTATTTGATTTTCCATTTGCCTTACGCTTTCCATGGAAAACGAGTTTTCACCGAGATTTATAGTTTAGAAAATCATCTGGATTATTCTGATGCCGAGAAACAAAAAGGCATTGCAAAATCCGAAGATTATATCAATTTCATCAACGAAAAAATAGAGAAATCTCAACGCGCATCTTCCGAAATCGGGAATATGTACACAGCTTCTATTTTTATGGCCTTGTTGTCAGCTTTACAAACTTCGTTCAATGAAAATGAAGATTTATCAGAAAAAGAAATCGGTTTCTTGGCTTATGGGAGTGGCTCAAAATCAAAAGTCTTCGTCGGCAAAGTATCCCCGGAATGGAAATCCGTAGTTGAGAAATGGAATCTCTTCGAAGAACTGAAAAACAGATTGCCAGTCAATTTTGAAACTTACGAAAAATTACATCGCAAACAATTGGATTCTTCTGTTAATGAAAACTATAAAGGATTTGGATTGACTAGAATTGAAAAAGAAAGTCCAGTTTTAAAGGGTGCAAGATATTATAGTTATAAAAAATAATAGCACTAAAAGTGTGGTTTGTTAATAGAAAAAAAAATGCACAGAATTAAGAGCTCCGTAGGAGTTAGCTGTTAATAGCAAAATAATGATGCTTACACCAAAGCTCCGTAGGAGCGACCTGATAATCACCAAAGATTAAATCCACAATAATCATAAAATCGAAAACGAGCAGAAATTTCTGCTCGTTCTCTTTTGAAAATATCTATAACTAACTACTAACTTCAAATTAATTTTTTGTTTTGAAAAATTTTCGGCGTTACACCTTCCATTTGTTTGAAAACTCGGATAAAATAATTGGTGTCCGAAAATCCTGTGCTGAAAGCCACTTCATTCACCGAATTATTATGCATCAACATTTCTTTCGCTCTTTTAATTCTCTCTTGAATGATGAATTCATTTGGAGAAATTCCCAATTCTTCTTTAAACATTTTGAAGAAGTTTGACTTGCTGACATAAGCCATTTTCGCAATTGCATCAATGGATAATTTCTGATGAAGATTTTTCTTAACATAATCTGCCACAAAACCAATTCTCGACTTATTTTTCAGCGTGTTTTTCTCGACCAGATTTCTAGCTTGAGTTTGCATCAATCTTATCAATAGTTCCTTCAAAGCAAAATCGGCAATCACATCTTTATAAGAATTATCATCCATCGCAATCCTCATAATGTTGTTGGTCGCAGAGGCCAATGCTTTGCTGTTTAAGAGATAAAATTCTTCCAAGGAAATATTCCAATGGGAAGAATCATCTACTTTTGTGGCATTAAAGTTAAGGTGGTCCAATGACTGCTGAACAAATTCTGGATTCAAAGTCAACGATATACACTGCGAAGCATCAATATCTGCATCTGGGAAATCAATCACCATGGTTTCTCCTGGCGCGACCAAAACACTTTCTCCAGGCAGATATTCGAAGTAATTACTCTTATCTTGAAGTTTCATCCATTTCTTTCCTCTTAACATTCCAGTGAATGCCAAATGCTCAAAATGCAATTTCACATTATAAGCACTCTGATGCGTCTCATAGATACTGAATTCACAATTATTTAAACTGTACTTGGTTTGATTTTCCACCAATGTGTTCAGTTTATTTTCCTGTGTCAGATTAGGTTTGTTAAGATGAAAATGATTTGTATTCATTAGTCAAGATTTTTATAACATCTTGTTTCTCAAATATAATAATTTTAGATATATAGCCAAGCATAATTTTTTCTTAATGAAATTATAAAGAATCTTAAAAGTAGGATTTTACTATTTTTTTGGAGAATTGTGCTATTCTGTTCATTAATTATGAAGTTAACTTAGCCTTAATCAAATGTTAACTGATTATTAATAACAAAACAATATTATTATGAGCACAACAGCAGAACTAACACAGAACTCAACGACTTTGGCTTGGCCAGAGTTCAAAACTAAGTATGATAATTACATCGGTGGAAAATTTGTTCCATCCGCAGGCGGACAATATTTTGACGTTGTTTCTCCGATCAACGGGAAAGTGTTCACACAGGCAGCACATTCTAACAAAGAAGACTTGGAAGCAGCGGTTAATGCAGCAACAGAAGCCTTCAAAACTTGGAAAGATACTTCTCCAACCGAAAGAAGTATTATTCTAAACAAAATTGCGGATAGAATGGAGCAAAACCTAGAATATATCGCAACTGTAGAAACTATTGATAACGGAAAAGCGGTAAGAGAAACTCTAGCTGCAGATATTCCTTTGGCGATTGACCATTTCAGATATTTTGCCTCGGTAATCAGAGCTGAGGAAGGTTCGCATAATGAATTGGATAAAGACACCGTTTCATTAATCGTTCACGAGCCAATTGGTGTCATTGCACAAATCATCCCTTGGAATTTTCCGATTCTGATGGCTGTTTGGAAACTCGCTCCAGCTTTGGCAGCTGGTAACTGTGTGGTTCTGAAACCGGCAGAAAGCACACCTATTTCTATTATGATATTAATGGAATTGATTGGAGATTTGCTTCCAGCAGGAGTTATAAACGTAGTGAATGGTTTCGGGGCAGAATTGGGAAGAGCTTTGGTGACCAATCCAAAAGTTAACAAAGCGGCTTTCACAGGATCTACAGCAACGGGACGTTTGGTAATGCAGTACGCAACAGAAAACATTATTCCAGTGACTTTGGAATTGGGTGGTAAGTCACCTAACGTATTTTTCAACTCAGTAATGGACGCAGATGATGAGTTTTTGGATAAAGCGGTAGAAGGCGCAGTCCTTTTCTGTCTTAACCAAGGTGAGATCTGTACCAGCCCGTCAAGACTGTTGGTTCAGGAAGATATTGCTGACAAATTCATCGCCAAAGTCGTGGAGAGAGTAAAAGCCATCAAAACCGGTAATCCGTTAGATAAGACTGTGATGATGGGGGCACAGGCTTCTCAGATCCAAAAAGATAAAATATTGTCTTACATTAAGTTAGGTAAAGAAGAAGGCGCGGAAGTACTTGTAGGTGGCGATGTTAACAATGTTGGAGAAGGGCTTGAAAACGGTTACTATATCCAGCCGACGATCTTCAAAGGAAACAATAAGATGAGAATCTTCCAGGAGGAAATCTTCGGGCCTGTATTGGCGTTCACTACTTTCAAAGATGAGGCGGAGGCTTTAGAAATTGCCAACGATACCATCTATGGTTTGGGTGCCGGCGTTTGGACTAGAGATGCACACCAGTTGTACCAGATCCCGCGTCATATCGAAGCTGGTAGAGTATGGGTTAACCAATACCACGCTTATCCTGCAGGAGCACCTTTCGGAGGTTACAAACAATCCGGTATCGGTAGAGAAAATCACAAAATGATGCTCGATCATTACCGTCAGACCAAAAATATGTTGATATCCTATAACAAAAACAAATTAGGATTCTTCTAAGATAGTTGTGTTTTTTTTAAGGGCGTGCCCGTTCGCCCTGGCTTAGGCCGGGGCTACGGTCGGGCTTTTCAGGGCTTCTCCGCCTGTGGCGGATCCGGTGCTGCATTTCATTTCGCACTTGCTCGTTCCTCGCAACCCTTACAATCCCTCACGCAAATGACACATTGATAGAAATTTGGACCATCAAATAACAATAAAAACAATAATAATTAACAATCTAAAAAACTAAATTATGATTCCAAAAACAATGAAAGCGGCAGTCGTGCAAGGTTACGGACAGCCATTAAAAATTATGGAAGTTCCGGTAAGAGAACCTGGACGCTATGAAGTATTAGTAAAAGTAATTGCCTGTGGTGTCTGTCATACAGATTTACATGCTGTAGACGGCGATTGGCCTGCAAAACCAAAAATGCCGCTGATCCCGGGACACGAAGGCGTAGGAATTGTAGTGGCTTGCGGCCCGGAAGCAATGGTGAAAGAAGGCGATGCAGTAGGTGTTCCTTGGTTGTATTCGGCTTGTGGCTGTTGCGACTATTGTATCACCGGTTGGGAAACGCTTTGCGAAGCGCAGAAAAACGGCGGTTATAGCGTAGATGGCGGATTTGCAGAATATGTGATTGCCGATTCCAGATATGTTGGCCATTTAAAATCGGATACCAATTTTCTGGAGATTGCACCTATTCTTTGTGCCGGCGTTACGGTTTACAAAGGGCTGAAAGAAACCGAGACAAAACCTGGTGAATGGGTTGCCATCTCCGGGATCGGTGGATTAGGACACGTTGCCATTCAGTATGCCAAAGCCATGGGAATGCACGTTGCAGCTATAGATGTGGCAGATGACAAGCTGGAGCTGGCTAAAAAACTGGGAGCCGATTTGGTCGTTAATGCCAAAGAAACGGATCCCGGACAGTATCTTCATAAAGAAGTCGGAGGTATGCACGGCGCTTTGATTACCGCTGTTTCTCCAATTGCTTTCAAGCAGGGGATAGAGGTTCTCAGAAGAAAGGGCACCATTGCGCTTAACGGTTTGCCGCCAGGATCTTTTGAACTGCCTATTTTTGAGACGGTTCTTAAGAGGATTACCGTTCGTGGTTCTATTGTCGGAACGCGGAAAGATTTGCAGGAAGCATTGGATTTTGCCAACGAAGGCCTGGTGAAAGCTACTGTAACTGCCGCAAAACTCGAAGATATCAACGATGTATTCGATAAGATGAAAAAAGGCCAGATTGATGGCCGTATTGTTCTGGACATCGCTGGACAAAATTAATTATTGTTATTTGAGTTTTAAGCCCGGCAGATTTTGTTTGTCGGGTTTTTGCTAACTTCATTAAGAATGAAATTTCACAAAGGCACAAAGCTTTCATTATAATGACTGAGTTTTTAAGGCACCAAGTTTTTAACTTTGTTAATATTAAAAAATCTTTGATTTTTTTAGTGCCTTGAAACAAGTTTAAAATAAATTAATCTTTGTGCCTTTGTGTTTAAATCATCAATTTAAAAATATAGAGAATATGGAAACCAAAGATAAAATCGCAAGACTTTCTGTAACCGAAAAAGCTTTGGAAGTCATCTGGGAACTGGAAAAGAAACACGGCGAATTGATGTTTTATCAAGCTGGCGGTTGCTGCGAAGGAACGCAGCCGCAATGTTTCGAAAAAGGTGGCTATTTCCCAAGAATGAATGATGCAATGATTGGAACTATCAACGGTCACGAGTTCTGGATAGACCGCGACTTGTTCGAATATTGGAAATATTCCCACTTTACCTTGGATGTTTTGGATGGCTGGGGGCCGGGTGGATTTTCTCTAGAAACGCCTTTGGGTAAAACATTTAAAGTTCAGTATAGATTATTTACACCAGAAGAGTTACAAAATTTAGAACCTGTAAAGCGGAGTGAATAGTTTGCTAAAGATTTAGGAAGCCACGAAGTGGCGAAATGTCGAAAGAAAAATATATGTCCACTATCGAAATGTCCGAAGTAACGACATCTAAAAAAATCCAGCGAATTGCCAACTAGCCCCGATAGGAACGGCATCCTTTTTTGCTTTTTGTACCAACTTTCTTTCGAAGACCAAATATTCTGAAAGCAAAAAAGATATAGTGGATAGCGGGATCAATCTCCTAATAAATATTTCAGCTTTCTACTTTTACAAATTTTGAGACAATCATACTGGCGAGAATGTTTCCGACGGAATTGAGGACAGTCGCCAATGGGTCCACCAAAGTTCCGATGATAATGACCGCTGGAACGACATCGGGTGGGATTTTGTAAACCGAAATCATCAACATTTCGCCGATGTAACCGCCATTCGGGATTCCGCCAGCGACGGCACTTACGAATACTGTGATTCCCAAAGCCATTATGAGATTCATTGGTTCAAATAAGTTCCAACCGAGCAATTGAAATGCAACATAGATTTTTATGATGGATGAAATGGAGGAGCCATTTTTGTGAATCGTAGTTCCAATCGGAATTACAACGTTGGCGATGGATGCGGGAACGCCCATTCTTTTGGCAGACTCGATGGCAACAGGCATTGTTGCCAGACTGCTACAAGTGCTGATGGCGGTTGCAGTCGGTAAAAGGCTTTCTTTCCAAAATGCTTTCACGCCTTTTCCACCTTTCCAAACGAAGGCGTAAAGACTGAAAAATACGATGAAATAAATAGTTCCTGCAATGTAATAAAGCCCCAAAGGTTTGGCGTAAAATCCAAAAAGCTGAGGGCCAATCGTGCCAACTTGATACGCAAAATAAGCGCCTAATCCAACGGGCGCGACTTTCATTATTAACAGCAAAAGCTGTTTCATCACTTCGTTTCCGGAGAGGATGAAGTTCTGAAATGCTTTTCCCATTTCGCCAGATTTTCTGATGGAAATTCCGACTAAAAAAGAAAAGACCAAAAGGGCGAGCATATTCTGTCTTGAGAATAAATGGTAAAACTCGCTGACGGTGAAGAATCCTACGATTTGGTCATTGATGTTGGTATCGGATTGTAGGTTTTCTGTAATGGCTTCGCTGATATTTTTTGGTGCTTCAGTTGGGAAGAAATAAACTAAAATGATGCAAAATGTAGCTGAAATCAGAATGAAACTGAGGAAAGTCAGAACCATTGTTCCGATGATTTTTCCCAATTGATTTTGTTGCTCGATGCCGGAAATGGCGGAAACAATCGCGAAAAATACAAGTGGAATGACTGTGACGAAAAGCAGATTCAGGAAAATATCGCCAATCGGTTTCAGATAAACGACAAAATCCGGCATGAAAATTCCAACAAGGCTTCCAATGAAAATCCCGATGAGAAGCAGGATGATGTTGCTGTAGTTTGTCCAGAAAGATGATTTCATTCCTCAATTTTAATCAAAGATAATTATAAAAATGTTTGGTAAGATTCAATCGGGTTGGACGAATGTATTTAATTAATGAAAATTAGACTGTTGTGTAACCCGCAGATAATCTTTTAAAACCTGCATTTGGTCTTTATTTCCTTTTGCGATTCGGTTTTTGCGGCTCACGACATTGTTGTAGATTTTATTGATGAATCTTTTGGTATTCGGAAAGACGCTTCTTCCGGAAACTTCCGGTATTTCCAGTCTTTTACACACCTCGTCATCGAGTAAAAACCACGTGCAGCTGATGTGTAAAAACCGCAGCATTTTCTTTTGGAAACCGTACTTTAGAATTGGATTTTCCAGAGATTCATTCAATAGAGAATGTGCCAGTAAAACAGAATCTTTATCGGAAGGAGGTTGGACAGCTGTCCACAGATAGAAATATTCAGTCGCCTGTTTTTTATCGTCGGGCAGAAGGTCTTCCGGGATTCCCAAAAGATAGCCCACATATTTCCAAAGGTGAAAAAGTCCTCTCTCCTCCTCATCAGTAAAAGTATTACCCAATTTTTTGAGACTGTGAAGGAAAACCAAACTAAAACCAATGTACGTGGCCATCATATCCCAGGAATTAATCGGTTCTCCCCAGTTTTCTGTGTCCCAGTTTTTGTAATGTTTCTTGATAGAAAGTCTGGCGTAGGAATGTATCAGCCGTGTTTTTATGGCAAACTCATAACCTTTTGCGTGAATTTCCAACGCGTTGTATCGCGTGGCATTGACCCAAAAATCAAGCGTTTCCGAAAGTCGTTTTACTGCTCCTTTCTTTAAAGCTTCGGTGACAATCAGCGGTTTGTTGAGGTAAGCATAGTCGTAACCGCCAATCAAACAATAATCCCGCAAAGAAATAAGCGAATCCACATTGCTTCGCATACAAAGTTCTGCGCCACTTTTAATCAAATTGTAATCCAGCCAGCTTGGGACAGCTTGTGTTTGTTGGAAAAGCTTTTGAACACTCGCCGGAACTTCATCAGTTTCTGAAACACCTTTTCGGATGTATTGCTCGATTTCACGTGAAGCTTCCTGGAATTTCTTGGTGAAATAAACTTCTTTTACGACATCATTACCCATTTCGTCAACGTGGTAAAAGTAATAGGAGAATTTGTCAAAATCTTTAAAGCTAACTTCCGCACCGGAAAAATCGATGAGTTGTTTTCCATTGCCTTTTGTCCAAAAATCTTTGAAATGTGGTGAACCTTTAAATCTTGGTTCTAAAATTGTCTTTTCCATCACTATAAAATTACAAGTTTTAAGCCGATACTAGACTATAATTGAGTAATGTCATAAAATTTGAATTAATCAAACTTGTAATTAATTAACATTTTAAAGCTTAATAAAATTGAGATAATGTTAATCAAGTAACTGAATAATTCCCGAAATTTGTTCTTATGAAAACAGCTGTTCTGATTACCATTGGCGACGAGATTCTCTCAGGAAATACCGTTGATACCAATTCCAACTTCATTGCCACGCAACTTAAAGAAATTGGCGTGAAAGTAACTTCCATCTTTACAATTCCAGATGATGAAAGTACGATTGTTTCAACACTTGAAAAAGCATTTAAAATGGTGGATGTGGTTTTTACAACGGGCGGATTGGGACCAACAAAAGATGACATCACCAAGAAAGCTTACGCTAAGTTTTTCGAAGACGAATTGGTTTTTTCTGATAAAGTTTATGAACATTTGAGAGCTTATCTCGAAAAAAGAAACCGACTTTGGATTTTGGAACACAATAAGGAGCAGGCAGTTGTCTTATCAAAAGCTGAGGTTTTTCTGAATTATTTTGGGACTGCACCTTGTATGGTTTTGGAGAAGAATGGTACATTTTGTTTCAGTTTGCCGGGCGTTCCTTACGAAGTGAAACCGTTGGTGAAAGATCAAATCATTCCATTTTTGAAAGAAAAATTAGCATTAGAACATATCGTGACGAGAATCGTTTCTGTCGTGGATGTTCCGGAAAGTATTCTATCAGAAAATATTGAAAGTTGGGAATTGGCTTTGCCGAAACATATTGCGCTCTCTTATTTGCCAATCGGAACGAGAGTTAAATTAAGATTAACCGCTTCAGGAAGTTCTCAGGAAATGTTAGGACAGGAATTAGAAAATGAAATCCAAAAATTAATTCCAATCATCGGCGAAAATATCATCGCCACACACGAAGATAAAATCGAAAAAATCCTAGGCGAATTGTTGAATGACAGAAAGTTGACCATTTCTGTTTCTGAAAGTTGTACGGGCGGAGAATTGTCACGATTAATCACATCAGTAACAGGAAGTTCTAAATATTTTATCGGCGGGATTGTGAGTTATGCAACCGAGAAGAAAATCGATATTCTGAAAGTTAATCCAAAAACAATTGAGGAATTTACCGTCGTGAGTGAACAAGTTGCTTCGGAAATGGCGAAAGGTTGTCAGGAATTATTCAAAACGGATATTGCTGTTTCTACCACAGGCGTTGCTGGTCCCGGAAAAGGCGAGGATGGGAAAGATGTGGGAACAGTTTATTACTCGATTAGAATTGGCGATGAAGAAGTGACCTCAAAATTATTTTTGCCACATTTGGAAAGGATTGATTTTATGAACTTTGTCTCTCAGAAGGTGGTGCAGGATATCGTTTCCTTACTCATCAAAAAATAAAAAAGACAGCTGTAATGGTAGTCATGGTCGGAAG
>NZ_LSHB01000064.1 GCF_001643375.1 Chryseobacterium sp. FP211-J200 | reverse complement strand
TTTTATAATGCACTACGGGTATTAATAATAAGATTTAGCTATCAAAGATGATTTAAAATATGTGAAAATTTAACAATTTATAAGTGGTAATGAATTGATAATTAGAGGTTTTTAGTTGAAAGTATTAATATTAATGAAAATAAAAATTTTGATTTAATTTTTTGTAATTTTGCAAAATGAAGATTTTATACTTCATCAAAAGTAAATTTTATGCCTAATCAAAAGATTTTATACGTTACTACAGAGATGTTCCCGTACCAAGAAGATACTAATATGGGAAGTTTGGTACACAAAATGGCGCTGAAAATGCACGCAAGTGGTAACGATGTCAGGGTTTTTATGCCCAGATTCGGACAGATAAGTGAGAGGAAATTCCAACTTCACGAGGTGATCAGACTTTCCGGGATGAACATTATCATCAATGACCTAGACCAACCTTTGATCATTAAAGTAGCCTCTTTGCCAGGTGAGCGTCTGCAGGTTTATTTTATCGATAACGAAGAATATTTTAAGAGAAAGCAATATTATCACGATGACGAAGGAAAAGCGTTTGAAGATAATAACGAAAGAGCTATCTTCTTTGCAAGAGGCGTTATCGAAACTATCAAAAAACTAAACTGGGTTCCAGATGTGATCCACCTGAATGGCTGGATGTCCTCTCTAATTCCTATTTACTTGAAGACTTATTACAAAGACGACACCTATTTCAACGATACCAAAATTGTACTTTCCGTTTATAACGAAGATGATATTGAATTAAATAGCAATACGAAAGAAGTTTTGGCCTTCGATAATATTTCTGGGTTGGAATCGTTAGATAATCCAAGCTTCCTAAACTTTGTGAATGACAGTATGCAATACGTGGATGTCATCGTAAAAGGGAATGAGTTTTTGGAGGAAAAACTAGAAGAAGCTTATGGAAAAGCAAATGCAGAGAAGTCTGACTACTTGAATGCTGATTCTATAGCGACAGTTTATTAATTACTATTTTTTTATAATGATAAAGATAAAAACGTTGATGAAGATGATCCCGTTCCTCGCAATGGGAATTGTAGTTTTGAATTCTTGTGAAGGAGAGCTGGATAATCTAGGGTCCCAATTGGTAGATGGAAATGCAGCTGATGGTTATGACAAAGCTTATAGTCTTATTGCATATAATATTGATAATTCTGATCTAATTCGTGCAGATGCATCAAGACTGGATAGTGTGAGAATTGGAGCTTTCAGTGAATCTGTTTTTGGAGGTCAGAAAGCGTCCTACATCACCCAGCTTAGGTTGAATACCTATGATCCTGATTTCGGCACAAACCCGGTTATTGACTCCGTGGTCTTGACCTTGAAGCCGAGATATGAAACTGATTCCGTTGATACCACAACCAAGGAAGATTATATTTATCCTGATGGGGAAGTTGCTGCCAAGAAAGTGGTGACAACATATCCTGTAAGTAAATATGGTAATTACAAATTAGCAGGTGAGAAAACCAAGTTTACCATCAAGGTCAATGAGGTGAACGATTTCTTAGGAAGTACTTCAGATTCTCTTAGTTCAAATAAGGCAGTAGCTCTTGGAGCAGAAATTGGATCAAAAGCTTTTGATGGGACAGTTAACTCTGTTGTTATTACAAAAGATTCCGATGCTTCTGAATTACTTAACAGATCTGTTTCTTACAGAATGAAACTGGATAGTGCTTTTTTTCAGAACAAGATCATTGCTAAGAAGGGAGATCAGGTTCTTAAAGATGCTGCGTCTTTCATCAGATACTTCAAAGGGATCAGTATTTCTGTCGTGGAAAATGATGGTTACCTATTCTCTATGGCACCAAATGATGCAGGTATCACAATCTACTACAAAAATGATGTCACCACAGATAATGTAGTAACACGTACAAAAGCGGAGACCACATTAAATCTAGGTTCTGGAAATGTCCATTTAAGCAGTATTACTTACAATAGGCCAGCACAATATGTTACAGATATGAATTCCGCAGTTAAAGTTGAAAATCTTAAAAATGTGGATTTGCCAGTAACGCCTGCTGCTGTAATTTATGCTCAGGGAATGGGAGGCGCAAGTTTCGGAATTAGAATTCCTGCAGCTACACTTGAAGCATTAAGAAAAGAATACAAAGACAAAAAAATTGGGATTGTTTCTGCGAAAATCAGATTATATAACGATGCTAGTTGGGATAATACTTATAAGAAACCTTCCAACATGTTGGTCAAAGATAGACTATTGAAGGGATTTCTTCCTGATATGACAAGTTTGGCCAATGCAGGATATTCGTTGATCAAAACAGCAAACTTGTCAGCTAACAATGCTTCTTATGATATTGGCATTACTGCATCTTTGAAAACGATAATCGAAGATGAAAATTTTGACCCTACTAAGAATAAAGATTTTGTTATCAATCTTGGAAGCTATCTTGTCGATTCTAGTTCAGGTACGCTTTTAGGGCAGGATTATAATACAAGAGCTTATAATCCTTATCGTATTGTACTTAAAGGGACTGATACAGGTAGTACGGGACAAGAAATCGATATAAAGTCTAATGTGGCTCAATTAAGATTAATATTTACTCAAAAATAAAAACTCAAATAAATTATGTGTGGAATTGTTGGATATACAGGTTTTCGTGATGCTTATGACATTGTTATCAATGGATTGCGTCGTTTAGAATATCGGGGATACGATAGTGCCGGAGTTGTTTTAGAAACCGATAAAGGAGAATTTGAAGTTAAAAAGACCAAAGGTAAAGTTGACGATCTCGTTGCAATTTCTAAAGCGTTGAAAAGCACTTCTAAAATTGGAATGGGACATACAAGGTGGGCTACACATGGCGTGCCAAGTGATAACAATTCTCACCCACATCTTTCAAACAATGGTAAAATAGCATTGGTTCACAATGGGATCATAGAGAACTATGATACGATAAAGACAATGCTTATCAATAAAGATTTTGAGTTCAAATCAGAAACAGACACAGAGGTATTGGTCAACCTGATCCAGTATTTTATGGATAAGGAGGTGACATTGGATTTCCCAGAAGCTGTTAGATATGCTTTGAATGAAGTTTATGGAGCATACGCTGTTTCCGTAATGCATGAAGATTTTCCAGGACAACTGGTCATTGCAAGATTAGGGTCACCATTGGCCGTTGGCATCGGTGAAGATGAGTATTTTGTTGCATCCGACGCTTCTCCTTTTGTTGAATTTACAAAAGAAGCCGTTTATCTTGAAGAAGGCCATATGGCTACCATATCTCTTGAGTCAGGTATTGATATCAGAACTATTAAAGAAAATACCAAAATAGAGCCCGCCATTCAAGAATTGAAACTTAATCTAGAACAGATAGAAAAAGGTGGTTATCAACATTTCATGTTAAAAGAAATCTTCGAACAGCCAAAGTCTATTCTTGATACAATGAGAGGAAGGTTGCTGGCAGAGGAAGGAATCATCAAAATGGCAGGTATCTGGGACCATCTTGAAAGATTGACCAATGCAGAAAGGATCATCATCATTGCTTGTGGAACGTCTTGGCATGCAGGCCTTATCGGAGAATATCTAATCGAGGAGTTTGCAAGAGTTCCTGTGGAGGTAGAATATGCTTCAGAATTTAGATATAGAGATCCTATCATCAGCTCTAAGGATGTTGTAATTGCAATTTCACAATCTGGAGAAACTGCCGATACTATGGCAGCTATCAAACTTGCTAAGGAAAGGGGTGCTTTCGTGTTTGGAATTTGTAACGTGGTAGATTCTTCTATCGCAAGATATACGGATGCAGGCGCTTACACGCATGCTGGACCAGAGATTGGTGTCGCTTCCACAAAAGCTTTCACAGCACAATTGACCATTTTGTCTTTGATTGCCATCAAATTAGGAAACCACAATGGTAATTTGGGTAAAGCCGATTTCATGCGATTGATCACCGAATTGGAATCCATTCCTAAAAAGGTAGAAGAGGTTTTGAATTCTGTTGATGAGGTTGTAAAAGGTATTGCTAAGAAATTTGCAGATGCAACCAATTTCCTATACTTAGGAAGAGGTTACAACTTCCCAGCGGCTTTGGAAGGAGCACTTAAACTTAAAGAAATTTCTTATATCCATGCAGAAGGTTATCCAGCTGCAGAGATGAAACATGGGCCAATTGCATTGATAGATGAGAATATGCCGATTGTTATCATCGCTCCAAAAGTTGGACATTATGATAAAATTGTCAGTAATGTTCAAGAGATCAAAGCTAGAAAGGGAATTGTAATAGCAGTTATCAACAAAGGAGATACGCAGGTTGCTGCTATGGCAGACTATATTATAGAAATTCCAGAGACTTCAGAATGTTTCTCACCTATCTTAGCCTCAGTACCTTTACAACTGCTTTCTTACTATATTGCTGTTGAAAGAGGAGCCAATGTGGATCAGCCAAGAAACCTCGCAAAATCAGTAACTGTAGAATAATTTCATGCTTTGTGAAATATTCTTTAACAAATTACGTTTTGAATAAAATTTGATAATTATTCATAAAAAAAATTATATATTTACCGCTTAATTTCTTTAAAATAGATGAAAAGGATATTACTAATATTATTGTCAACAACGGTTATTGTTTCTTGTTCCAAAGGTGGTGGGAAAGGTATAACAGGCAATCCCGGTATTAAGGGAGAGTTGGTTCCAAGAGGATCATCAAAGTCATTTATTGCAGAAAGACCTTATGGAATGGTTCCAATACCAGGTGGTTCTTTTGTAATGGGTATGGCCGATCAGGATTTTGCTGCCACTCCAGAAAAAGCAATGCCAAAAACTGTTACAGTATCTTCCTTTTTCATGGACGAGTCAGAGATCACCAATGCTGAGTATCGATTGTTCATCAATGCTGTAAGAGATTCTATTGCCAGAGGTTTATTAGCTGAGGCAGCAGGAGAAGGTGGCGGCGAAGAAGGCGGAGATGGTGGGTCAATTGCTGACTACGCTTACGCAGGCAAGAAAACTGGCGACGAAGCGTCCCCATATCAAAAATTCCTTGAGTCTCAGGGAGGTAGAGATGGATACGATGAGTCTAAAAAATTAGATAAAAAAGTGCCATTGACCTATAATACTTCTGCTTATCCTGACGAAAAATATGCAGAGGTCTTGGAATCTATGTATCTACCCGCAGAAAAAAGAATCAATAACGAGAGAATTATAGATTGGTCTAAGATCAAATATAATTATCAATGGGAAGATGTAATGTCTGCTGTAAAAGATAAAGACAGAGGTGCAAATTATCTGAAAAAAGAGAGTATTGCGGTTTATCCAGATACAACTGTTTGGGTGAAGGATTTCAATTATGCTTATAACGAACCTTTATTCGATCAATATTTTTGGCACCAGGCTTACAGAGAATATCCTGTAGTTGGAGTTACTTGGGATCAGGCGAGAGCATTTTGTGACTTCAAAACAAAGATCAAATCTGATTATAACAGCAGCCTAAAGAAGAAAAAACAAAAAGCAATGAGATTCCGTCTTCCAACAGAGGCAGAATGGGAATATGCTGCGAAAGGTGGTATCGAAAATGCAACTTATCCTTGGGGAGGTCCTTATTTACAGGATGATAGAGGTTGCTACTTGGCAAACTTCAAACCAAAAAGAGGTTCTTACATAGAAGATGAGAAAAAAGGTAACTATACTTATACTGCGCCAGTTAAGAAATTCCCTAAAAATGGTTATGGATTGTACGATATGGCAGGTAACGTTTCCGAATGGACCGAGTCGCCATACAGCAATTCTACTTACGAATTCTCTTCAACATTGAACCCTTATCTTTCAAACCAAGCTTACAAAGAAGCTAAGAAAACTGTAAGAGGTGGATCTTGGAAAGATGTAGGTTATCTATTGATGACAGGCTACAGAGATTGGGAGAGAAAAGATTCTGCAAGAAGCTATGTTGGATTCAGAACAGTTCAAGATATCCCTTCAGGTGCCGGAAAATTTAAAAGAACAACTAAATAATTAACTAACTATTACTAACTAAAAATTTAAAAGAACATGTTTAAAACTAAAGATTCAATCACGAATTTTGTTTATTCGTTTGGTGCAGCTATCGTAATCTTAGGAGCTTTATTCAAAATGACCCACTGGAGTCTTGGCCCTATTACTGGTAACGTAGCTCTTGCAGCTGGTTTGATCACTGAGGCGTTGATCTTCCTATTTTTTGCATTCGATCCACCAAAATCTGAAGAAAGCTATGCTTGGGAAAATGTTTACCCAGAATTATTAGACGAAACTGCAGAAAGACAACCTAGAAAAGTTGTAGCTAAGGTTGAAAACAAAGAATTGGAAGTGTCTCTATCAGACAAACTAGATAAGATGTTGGCTGATGCCAAACTAGACGTAAGCTTGTTCGAAAGACTAAGAGGAGGAATTGATAAATTCTCTTCTTCAGTAGATCAGATCAACCAAACTGTAGACGTTTCTGCTTCTACTCACAAATATAACGAGCAACTTAACCTGGCTGCTTCTCATTTGGAAAGTATGAATGCTTTGTATGCACTTCAATTGGAGCAAGGTCAAAAACAATCAGAATACAGTAAAAAATATGTTGAAGATATCCAAAGATCTGCAGCACATTCTGAAAAATTCAACGAAGAACTACAAGGCCTAACTGGTAATCTAAATAATCTTAATAGAGTTTATGGTGGTATGCTTAGCGCAATGAAGTCTTAATCACTATCATTTTAATTTTTGTTTAACAATTAATTTAATTTATTAAAATGGCAGGAGGCAAACAGACACCACGTCAGAAGATGATCAACCTGATGTACTTGGTTTTCATCGCGATGCTAGCGATGCAGATCGATCAGGAGATCATCAGATCATATAAAGATACCAATCAGTCTCTTACGGATACCAGATTGATGGTAGAAAATAAGAATGATAAGATTTTCGAAGCTACGCTTAAAGCAAAAGCTGTATCATCACCAGAAGTTTATGGACCTATGCTTGTTCAATATCAAGAACTGAAAGCAAAAACAAATGATCTAGTTGGATTTATTGATGGTCTTAAAAACAAAATGAGTACTGAAGCTGAATATAATTCGGATCCTTCGATTCCAGTTGAGGAAAGTTTTACAGCACTAAATAATACGGAACCATCTACAACTACGTTTTTTAAAGATGGTGACGAGAAAACCTTATCGCCTCAATCCAATGAGTTGAAAACTAAAGTAGATGCGCTAAGACAATATATCGTAACAACTTTTGGAAGTAATGTTCAGTTAAAGGATGTTGCAACAAGAGCAAACAAAATGATGGTTGCTGAGTTTCCAAAAGGAGACAAAAGAGCAAACAAAGGATGGACGCAATACAAATTTTATAATCAGCCATTGGTTGCTGCATTATCAAATCTAGAAGTGATCCAGTCAGAAGCAAGAAACTTACAGTCAGATGCATTGACATCTATGTTGCAAGAGAAAGTAGATGCTGATATCAAATTTGATGCTTATGAAGCTTTGGTTTCTGGACCTAGTTCAGTAATGAAAGGTGAGCCTGCTGAGATCAAAGTGGCAATTGGAACTTTCGCAAGTTCTGTTCCTGGTCTAGCGATCACTGGTGCTAGAGTCGTAAATGGTCAAGGTATCATTACACCTGCAACAGGAGCTGTAGGAACTCAGGAATTAAAAGGTCAAATTTCATTCACGGATAAGAATGGTAAAGTTCATACATTACCTTACGCTCATACTTTAAATGTAGTTTCTGGTGCAGAAGCATTGAAAGAACAAAGTGGAGCCATCTTAGCAGCGGACAAAATGAATGTTCTGTATAGAGGTTTATCTAATCCAGTTTCTGGATCTATTTTAGGTGCCAATCTTGAAGCGACTACATTGTCTGCAGCAGGTGCATCTGTAAGTGGAGGAAGAGGAAAATGGAACGTAACGCCAGCTGGTGGAAACGAGGTGACACTTACAATCGCTGGAAAATCTCCAAGCGGAAAGATGATCTCTCAACCTTTCAAATTTAGAGTTAAAAATATCCCGCCACCAAGAGGTGAGATCAGAGGTAAGAGTTATGATGTGATGCCTGCAAACATGATATCCAAACAAACTTTGACTGCAACACTGAAGGATTTTGACTTCCCTGTTTCTTTCAACGTTGTTAGTTTCAAGGTGAAAGTTCCTGGAAAAGCAGTAATGTCTGTTAATGGTAGCTCATTGGCTCCAGTAGAATCTCTGACCAAAGGTTTGAGAGCAGGAGACAACATCGCAATATTTGATGTTCAGGCAACAGCACAAGGTTTAAGTGGCGTAGTACTTCCTAATATCGGAGGTGTTGTGATCAGTGTACTTTAATTTATTTTAAAAAGTTATTTTTAGCTTATTGATTTTATATTTCAATAATTATTATGAAAAAGATTATATATAGTTTAATTTGTCTTTCCTCAACGATGGCTTTTGGACAAAGTAGCATTCTTAATGCTGGTTCTCCTCAAACATTCCGAGAAGACCGTGAGGTTAAGAAAGATAGTATTACACCTCTTAAATATGGATTTATCGAAGATAAAGACATCTTGAGAAGTATGGTTGTATGGGAAATAATTGATATGAATGATAAGATCAATCAGCCTTTTTATCATAACAGTGATGGTCTTGTAACACAAAACAAATCGCTATATCAAATTTTATTGGACGCTGTTAATTCAGGTAAGATAAAAGAAGTATATTCAAGTGATGATTTTACAACTAGGCTTACACCTGAAGGTATTGCAGCTGCAACGTCTGTTCCAATGGTAGATAATTATTTTATCGAAACATTGAATGCGAATAAGATTTCAGATTCAGAAGCTCAAGGCTTATTAAAGTATTTTACTTCATTGAAAGGTACTGATAACAAGCAAGTGAACGGAATGTTCATGAAATATTCCACAAGACTAGCCGACGTTTTGGAATTTAACGGTTCTGCTCAACCAGCGCCTACAGAAGAAACTGTAACTACTGGTAAAGGAAAAAAGAAAAAGACTGTTAAAAAAACATCCAAAGCACCCGCTATTGAACCGGGAACAATGTTGGTAAACTTGGACGGATCTTGGTATAAGATCAAGAAGTCCGATATCGAAGCTAATGTTGGATTCTCTGAAACAAAAACTGAGAAAGTTAAAGCATTGAAGTTAATGGGAATGTGGTATATCGATAAAAGAGATACACAACTTAGATACAGATTGCTAGGTATTGCTGCCATGGGAGAAGATCCGAATGCTGCGATATTGAAAGCCGAAAGAGCACAACAGATGCAAGAATCTGGAGCGCCTCTTGACCCTTCTATCCTAAATGAAGAAGGTGATCTAATTGATCTTTTCTGGATCTATTATCCGGATGCGAGACAGGTATTGTCTAGTAACTACATCTTCAACGCTAAGAATTCGACTTCTGATATCACTTTTGACGATGTTCTTAATGCAAGAAGATTCTCAGCTGTGATCTATAAGGCAGACAACGGTCTTGGAAGAGGTGGAAGTGGTATCATTGACGAGTACATCCCGAATGATGCGGACGGCCAATTGGACGAAAGCGACAGGATCAAAGCACAGATCCTACAAATGGAAAATGATATGTGGAATTACTAAGATTTCTCATATTCCAAATAGAAAAACCTGAGTATCTTTACTCAGGTTTTTTATTTTTATGGATCAGGTAGATTATATTATTGTTGGAGGTGGTTTTGCAGGCTTTTTTCTTGCACATCAGTTGCAGAAGGAGAACAGGTCTTTTGTTATTTTTAATGGAGAGCAAATCTCCGGGTCACATATCTCTGCAGGCGTTTGTAATCCGGTCATCCTCAAAAGATTCAGCACGTTCTGGAAGTCCAAAGAACAAATGGATTATTTGGAAACGATTTTCTCCGAGATAGAATCCTACACTGGAAAGAATTATATCATCAATGAACCTGTTGCCCGAATTTTCCACGATGAAGCAGAAAAAAAACAGTGGCTCAAAAACTCAAATAAAGATGACCTCAAACCATTCTTAGATCCTGATTTTATCACATTGGATTCTGTCGAAAATCCGCTTGAATCCGGTATTGTCAAAAATTCCTGCAGAATAGATGTGGAGAATTTTTTTAAAGATATGTTTCAATACTTTGATGAAAAAGGAGTTATCATTAATGATTCTTTTGATCATGATTCTATCGATACAGAAAATTCCACTTACAAAGATTTCCAGTTCAAGAAAATTGTTTTCTGCGAAGGCATCCATACGAAGGATAATCCTTATTTTGATCAGATTCCTGTGTTACCGAACAAAGGGCATTGCCTGGAAGTTAAGATTGATGAACCAATTGATCCATACATCATCAAGAAAAAACACTTCCTATTTTCACTGTCAGATAAGCGATTTTATTGTGGTGGAACTTACGATCGTTTTGATCAGACAGAAGAAATCGACCCCGAATTCGTAGAGGAATTGGAAACAGGACTTCAGGTTTTTTACAAAGGGAATTATTCCATAAGCAAAATCAAAACAGCTTTCCGAGCCACAGTCGATGATAGGAGACCAATTCTGGGTACACATCCAGAGTTCACAAATCTTCATATTTTCAATGGTCTTGGAGCAAGAGGTGTGCTCAACGGAACTTATTTTTCCAAAGTGATGTTTGATTATCTGGAAAGTCAAATTGATCTTGATTCCGAAATAGATGTAAAAAGATTTTATTAATTGAGTCTTTTTGCATTTCATATTATACTAATTTGGTAAGATATGTTCTAATCATTAACTTTGCAGCAAGCAACGATTAAAAATATGAATGAAGATTTAAAATCGATATATCAAAGTCTAATTGAAAATAATATTCAGAACAATTCTATTGAAGAGGTTTTGAATCAACTTACCGACCTTTTTCCCGAAGAGATCTGCTTTTCCACAAGTTTTAGCATGGAAGATCAGGTCATCACAGATTTTGTTAAAGATACTGGGATCAATATTTTTACGTTGGACACTGGCCGCCTTTTCGAAGACACTTACAACACCTGGAATTTAACAAGGTCAAAGTACAAAGTCAATGTCAAAGCCTATTATCCGGATTATGAGGAGTTGGAACCATTCATTCAGGAAAAAGGCTCCGATTCTTTCTATACTTCAGTTGACAACAGGAAAAAATGTTGCGAGATCAGAAAAGTCCATCCTTTGAAAAGAGCGTTGAAAGGCAACAAAGTTTGGATCACAGGTCTGCGGGCAGAACATTCGCCAGATCGCGAAAATCTCCAGCAATTTGAATGGGATGAGTCCAACCAGATCATAAAGTACCATCCGATCCTGTTCTGGACAACAGAAGAGGTCAAAGATTTCATCAAACAAAAACAAATTCCTTACAACATCCTTCACGACAAAGGATTCGTAAGCATTGGTTGTGCACCGTGTACAAGAGCGATCCAGCCAGGCGAAGATTTCCGCGCAGGTCGATGGTGGTGGGAAGATGCCAACAAAAAAGAATGTGGTCTCCATGTTCATAAATAACAATTAAGAAAAATTAAAATGTCAAAATATCAATTGGATTATCTAGAGCAGCTAGAGTCCGAAGCCATTCATATTTTCCGCGAAGTTGCAGGACAGTTTGAACGCCCGGCTTTACTTTTCAGCGGCGGAAAAGACAGCATTACGTTGGTTCATTTAGCACTCAAAGCTTTTAGACCAGGCAAATTCCCGTTTCCTTTGGTTCACATCGATACAGGCCACAATTTCCCCGAAGTTCTGGAATATCGTGATCAATTGGCCGAACAGATCGGCGAAAAACTAATCGTAAGAAAAGTAGAAGATACCATAAGAGAGAAAGGTTTGACCGAACCAAAAGGGAAATTACCAAGCCGTAACGCACTCCAAACCTTCACACTTCTAGACACCGTCGAAGAATTCGAATTCGACTGCTGCATCGGTGGTGGAAGAAGGGATGAGGAAAAAGCCAGGGCTAAAGAAAGGATCTTCTCGGTTCGTGACGATTTCGGACAATGGGACCCGAAGCTTCAACGCCCAGAATTATGGAATACCTACAACGGTAAGATCCACAAAGGCGAGCAGGTAAGAGCGTTCCCAATCAGCAACTGGACAGAGCTCGACGTTTGGAATTACATCCTGAAAGAGAACATCCAATTACCATCGATTTATTTTTCCCACGAGCGAGAAGTCCTCAACTATGACAGCCAGTTCATCGCAATGAACGAGTTCGTCAATCTCGAGGAAAGCGATGTCGTGACCACCGAAAAAGTCCGCTACAGAACCGTTGGCGATATGACCTGTACCGCAGCAGTCCTTTCCAACGCTGCAAATCTGGAAGAAGTGATCGCCGAGATCATTACCACCAAAACCAGCGAGAGGGGCGAAACCAGAATAGACGACAGAACCTCCGAAGCCGCAATGGAAGACCGCAAAAAAGCAGGCTACTTTTAATTATTAATGATAAATTATAAGTGATGAATGATTAAATCGCAAGCAAATTCTCAAAATCATTTATCAATTATCCATCATCAATTATAATTAGGAGCCGGGAACCTGCTGTCCACTGTATCTTTTTTGTTTTTTAGAACACTTGTATTTCTGATTAGCATTAAGTACAAAAAAACAAAAAAGGATGCCGTTCCCATCAGGGCTATGGAGCAATTCAAAACCACATTAACAGTTGTTTATCAATAACAATTGATCATTAACAATTAACCATTAATAAAATGGACATATTAAGATTTATAACAGCAGGCAGTGTAGACGACGGAAAAAGCACACTGATAGGCAGATTACTATACGATAGCAAAAATATCCTCATCGACCAGCTGGAAGCCGTAGAACGTGCCAGCAAATTCAAAAATGACGGCGAACTGGATCTGGCATTACTGACAGACGGTTTACGTGCAGAACGTGAACAAGGGATCACCATCGATGTGGCTTACAAATATTTCTCGACACCTAAGCGTAAATTTATTATCGCAGATGCACCAGGTCACGTGCAATACACGAGGAATATGATCACAGGCGCCAGCAATGCCGCTTTGATCATCATTCTGATCGATGCCAGAAATGGGATCATAGAACAGACCAGACGACACTCGATTATAGCATCTCTACTCAACATCCCAAATGTGGTCGTGGCGATCAACAAACTGGATCTTGTCAACTATTCCGAAGAGATTTTCATTAATATTAAAGAAGAATATTCCAAAATCGCAGAGCAATTGTCGCTCAACAATGTGGTCTATATCCCGATAAGTGCTTTGGATGGCGACAATATCGTTGACCGATCCGAGAAGTTGGATTGGTATCAAGGGAAAACTTTGCTGGATCATTTGGAGACTGTAGAATTAGAAAACACAATCAATCTTGAAAAAGCCAGATTTCCTGTTCAATATGTGATTCGTCCACAGTCAGAAGACTATCACGATTACCGTGGTTACGCAGGAAAGATCACCAATGGCATTTACAAAGTAGGAGACGAAGTGACCATTCTCCCTTCTGGAACTGAAAGCAAAATTTCTGCGATAGAAATTGATCAGAAGAATGTGAAAGAGGCTTTTGCACCGCAAAGTGTGATCCTCCATTTGGAAACCGATGTCGATATCAGCCGAGGCGACTTGATCGTCAAATCCAATGACCTTCCAAAATTAGAGCAAGAATTGGAAGTGCTCGTCTGCTGGATGGGCGAAAAACCATTGAAGGTCGGTTCCAAATATCTGATTCAAAACAACACCACCCAAACCAAAGCCGTGATCAGAGATATCGAATATAAATTGGATGTTAATACCCTGGAAAAGCATGAGGTAGAACAGGTTTCACTTAATGAGATCGTCAAACTGAAACTTAAAACTGCAAAACCGTTCGCTTTCGATGCTTACAAAGATCTGGCTTCAAATGGCGGGATCATCTTCATCGATGAGACGAGCTTTGTAACCGTTGGAGCAGGTTTGATCCAATAATTTAAAACTGATATTTTGAAATCAAAGATCTCACTTCCAATT
This sequence comes from Chryseobacterium sp. FP211-J200, assembly GCF_001643375.1. Classification (GTDB taxonomy): domain Bacteria; phylum Bacteroidota; class Bacteroidia; order Flavobacteriales; family Weeksellaceae; genus Epilithonimonas; species Epilithonimonas ginsengisoli. Next base: position 10,241 of record NZ_LSHB01000064.1, on the reverse strand, counting down.
TTTATCAACGCATCCACAAACAAGATCCTGATCGTTGGAGGTGGGAAACTGGCCTCGGAGCAGCTTAATGACATGATGCAGGATATTCCGGAGGCCGATATCAGTGTCTTGGCCAAAAGACTCTCAGACGACATCAAAAATCTGTTGTTGGAGAATACATCGATCAAGATTATCAATGATGATTTCAAAGACGAATATTTGGAGATCGCTGATCTGTTCATTGTAGCAACAGAAGATCCGGCGCAAGACCAGGTCATCATCTCAAAAGTAAAGGAACACAAGAATCTATATTTTGCGCCTAACAATCCTACGGAAAGTGATTTTACCTTTCAGAAAGATGATGGTCAGCACGAGAAAAAGACCATTTTCCCGATCAACAATGAAAAAAAATGGCGACGAACCGCAACCGTATTTTTTCTAGCTTTCGTCATTCTATTGATTGGAAATATCCTGTCATTTTACATCGGTTTCAAAGACCTGGAGGTGGCGTACCAGTATTTGAATGCCAACACAGACGAACGGTTTTTCTGGTTGTTTCTCGTCGGATTTTTAGCACAACTGATTGATGGTGCTCTGGGAATGGGCTATGGCGTGACTTGCACCGCTGCATTGTTATACATCGGGATTCCCTTGCCGGCAATCAGCAGTAGTATCCATACCGCCGAGATGTTTTCCAGTGGTGCATCGGGTTTCAGCCATTACAAGTTCGGGAATATCAACAAGAAATTATTCAAAAATATTCTGATACCAGGTGTTTTAGGTGCCATTTTAGGTGCGTTATTGTTATCATATCTCGGAGAAAAATATGCGGGAATCATCAAACCAATTCTCGCACTTTATACCTTCATTCTCGGAATGAGAATTTTACTCAATGCCTTCAAAAAGAACAAGATCAGAAAGAAAACCAAAAGAGTAGGCTGGTTAGCTGGAGCTGGCGGATTCCTGGATTCCTTTGGCGGCGGCGGTTGGGGACCGTTGGTAACATCCACTTTGATTATGAAAGGAAAAACCCCGCGTTATGTGATCGGAACAGTGAGCTTGACTGAATTCTTTGTTACCTTCGCCAGCGCATTGACCTTCTTCTCGGTCATCGGGATCAGCCACTGGCAACTCATTGCAGGATTGATCTTGGGTGGCGTTCTAGCGGCACCAATTGCCGCAAGGTTAGCGGGTAAATTACCTTTGAAAGCAATGTTTATCGGTGTCGGCGCCATCGTCATCATCTGGAGCTTGAATGTTCTTTTGAAAACTTTCCACATTATATAGAAAATTTTGGCAAATCCCTCGCCAATGCTATGCCACCGCTCGGGTCGGGCTGTCCGTTCCTATCTTTTTCTTGCCCCAGCTTTTGCCTTCCCAAGAAAAAGGATAACCACTTCCATCCCTTTTGCGAGCGACTCCAAATTAGTCAATCTAAGTTTTATAAGAACGTCAATAGCAAAGCAAGTACAAAACCAATGGCCGCGAAGATCATTCCGCGTTTGAAAACCTTAGATTTTGGCGGAAACATCCAAAAACTTGACAGGACAAAGAAGAATAAGGAGATCCCAAAAAATACGTTGAGAAAAGACAAAGATTCTTTGGATTGTGACTTGTGAAGTTTGGTCATTTTGTCCCACACAAATGGTAATTCCTTCTTGCTGTATTTCGCTTCTCCAGTTTTGATATTGTAAGTTCCCTGTTTGAAAAACATCACATCACCTTCCGTTTTATCCACTTCAAAGCCTTTGACCTTGATTTCTTTCCCGAGTTTTTTCTCATCCAGGTTGGCTTCAAATTTCTTCTCGTATTTGTTTTCCTTTTTCAGAAAATCGGTGTCTCTATATACCAAAAGAATTCCGCTAACAGAGTAAACAACCATGATCCCTGCAAGGAAATAGCCTAGATATCGGTGAACGATTCTCATAAAACTTCTGGTGTCTTTTATTTTGTCCATTTTATTCTTGTTTTTATTAATTTGAAAAAGTGGAGACAAATGTATGACTCCACTTTTATTCTTAGAAATTTGATTTGATATTTATTAAAGTTTGTAGGTCAAGGTTACATAAAAGTTTCTTGGCATAATCGGATTCACGGAATAATTCTCATGTACAACGTAATTATGGGTATCGAAGAGATTTCCTATTTTACCTTGAATCAAGAATTTTTTATATTCATATCCAACAGATAAATCGAAGATGTTGTAATCCTTCAGTTTGAATATTCTGGAAACTCCGTTTCTTGCCTCCAAGCTGTTCGCTCCGGTTTTGGTATCGTTCCAACCTGCAAGTCTGTCTCCGATGAAATAATAAGTTCCACCAAGTCTAAGACCTTTTACCCATTTGTCAAACGTGTAGAAAACAGAACCATTCACCGTTGTCGCAGGTGTTCTGGCAACTCTTTGCTTTTCCACATAACCGAAAACCTCTGGTGTATCTTTGTAGATGGCGTGGTTGTAGGCAAATCCTGCAATGATGGAAATATTTTTAGTTGGATTTCCCGTGATATCAGCTTCAACACCTCGGCTCAATAGTTTACCAGCAAATTCTTTGATATTGGTATCGCTGTTTGCAGTTCCATTGGACAAAAACTGAGCTTGCTGATAGAAATTTTTGTTCAGAATCTGGTAAGCTGTCACATTGAAAGCAACAGCATTGTTCCAAACATTTTTCTTGATTCCAACTTCAAATTGGTCGATGATACTTGGCTTCAAACCAGTATCTGTATTCACATCACGACCTGTGTTTGGAGAGAATGAATTGGTGTATGTTGCAAAAACCGATAGATTGTCATTAGGCATATAAACCAATCCCGCTTTTGGGGAGAAAGCTCTGTCTGCTGTTGCAGAATTATCTTTACCAACCTTGGAATTGTTCATAAAGTTAGAAACCAAAGTAGTCATATTCTCCAAATAAGAATATCTCAATCCAGCAATTACTTTCAATTCTTTCGTCAAGCTAATAAAATCCTGTGCATATATTCCGATTCTTCTGGTTGGGATTCTTGTTTTGTCATATTTGTTGGCAGCCGGCATAGTTCCTCCATTCCAAGAATTAGGGTCATCAAAATAAACATAGCCAGATGCGTCGCCATTGGTTCCAAAATAATAGGACGTCCCATAAACCGCATTACTTCGATTAGGGTCATAGTAAGTATAAGCATCTGATTTCAAATAATCTGCATCTGCACCAATCAAAATTTTATGGTTGATTTTACCTGTGTAGAATTCACCATTCACATTAACCTGAGCGCTGGTGTAATTTTGTTCGTTATAGGTTCTGTTAAGATTTCTTCTCCATCTGTATCTGTTGTTATTTTGAGTCCAGGTCGTACGCTCTGTTGAGAAATAATCTTTAATATAATTCTGATAAGTGACTACAGCATTCAAAGTCCAATTTTCATTGAATTGATGATTCACAATGATGTCGGTAGACGCTTGTTTCACATTTTGATACTGCCAATCTGCGCCAAAAAAAGTATTAATTGGTGAGATTGTATTTACATAATAACTCTTGTCCGGATTTTCAAATGTTCCCAGTCCAAAATCTGGTGTGAAATTATTGCTCAGATAATCTGCTTCTACAATAATCTGAGTTTTAGAACCAATGTTAAATGCGAAAGATGGATTGAAATAATATTTTTCAGAATTTACAACATCACGGAAGCTGTTTGCTTTTTCATAAGTACCATTCATACGAAATGCAATTTTCTCTGTCAATGGTCCATAGATATCCACCGTTGGTTTGTAAGAATCCCAGCTTCCTGCAGAGAAACCAAGCGTTCCACCGGATTTGAAAATTGGTTTCTTTGTAATCATATTGACGATACCACCAGCCGCGACATTACCATACAATAATGCGTTTGCGCCTTTTGCTACTTCCACGCGCTCTAATCCGGAAACTTCAGGATTGACACCACTGTTGATTCTTGCTCCGTTTTTATATAGATTTTCTGACCCGAAAGTAAATCCTCTTCCTCCAAAACTTGCCTGGGAGTTTCCTCTTGCAGAAGTCAGATACAATCCACTTACATTTTGAATAACTTCTGCCAACTGTCGGATTTGTTGTTTTTCAATAATCTCGTGAGTTACAATAGAAATCGGCTGAGGATTTTCCATTGTTGTAAGATTGGATTTAGAAGTTGCAGTTTTAGCTCTGTTGGGATTACCGGTTTTATGCAATTCCACGTCTTCAATTTGCTGAATTTTTATGGTGTCATTATCTTTTTGTCCGCCTTTTTGAGAATAGACAGAAATAGACAACAAAATTAGACTTGCAGAGATGATGGACTTCTTCATATTTTATTTAGAATTGTTAAAAACAGTGCAAAAATATGCAAACTGTTGATATCTCTCAGTATTATTTTAAATAATTCTAAATAAAAAGGATTTTTAATGTTTAATTATCTTTAAGCCAGCGTGTTGTGTTTTAATGATTTTTATCAATTATTCCTGTAGCTCCAACCAACGTGTTTCAAATTCCTCTAGTTTTATAGATATTGTTTCCAAATCAGAAGATAATTTTGAGATTTTGTCGTAGTCAGACTCGTTGTTGAGTTGTTCCAGGATTCCGGCTCTTTTTTCTTCCAGTTTCGGCATTTCTTTTTCAATCGTTTCCAGCTCGTGCTGTTCTTTGAAAGATAATTTCTTTTTAGCTGGCTGATTGGTCACAACTGTCGCAGGCGTTTCTTTCGGAACTTCAACCTTTTCAACTTTCGGCGTTTCAACCTTCGGATTTTTCTCTTCGTTTTTCAGATTCTCTCTATACTCGGAGAAATTTCCGACAAACTCTTTGATTTTTCCTTCGCCTTCAAAAGCCAGAACATGGTCCACAATTCTGTCCATAAAATAACGGTCGTGAGAAACGATGATCAAACTTCCCTGGAAATTCTGAAGGAAATTCTCAAGAACCGTCAAAGTCGGCAAATCCAAATCATTTGTAGGCTCATCAAAAATCAGGAAATTTGGATTTTGATAAAGAATATACATCAAGTGCAGACGGCGTTTTTCTCCGCCCGAAAGTTTCGAAATTGGTGAATATTGCGTTTGGTCATCAAACAAAAACAACCTCAAGAACTGAGAAGCCGAGATGGTTTTTCCATTAGCCAAAGGAAAATTCTCCCCAATTTCTTTAATGAAATCAATCACGCGCTCGTCCTCTTTATAGGTCAAACCTTTCTGCGCAAAATAGCCGAACTTGATTGTTTCTCCAGTTTCAATTTCACCAGAATCTTTCGGCACAAAACCTTGAATAATATTTAGTAAAGTCGATTTTCCAGCACCGTTTTTCCCAACGATTCCCACTTTTTCACCTCTCTGAAATTGATATGAGAAATCTTTGAACAATACTTTTTCACCATAACTTTTATTGATATCTCTAAGTTCAAGGATTTTATTTCCCAATCTTTTCATTTCAAAATCCAACGCCAATGTTTCTTTTCTGGTGTCGGTTTTCGCTACTTTTTCAGTTTCGTAGAAGTCATCCTGACGAGATTTTGATTTCGTGGTTCTCGCTTTCGGCTGTCTTCTCATCCATTCCAATTCCTTTCTGTAAAGATTATTCGCTTTATCAATCGTCGAATTCAAGTTGTCCTCACGGATCATTTTATTCTCGAGGTAAGTCGCATAACTTCCGTTGTGGAGATAGAGATTTCCGTCTTCCATTTCCCAGATTTTGTCGCAAACTGCATCCAGGAAATAACGGTCGTGCGTTACCAAAAGCAACGTAATTTTCGCCTTACTCAAATAATTTTCCAGCCATTCTACCATTTCCACGTCCAAGTGATTGGTGGGCTCATCCATAATCAAAAGCGTGTGGCGATGTTCTGCTCTTGTTTCTGTCAATAGTTTTGCGAGCGCAATTCTTTTGATTTGTCCACCGGAAAGCGTTCCCATTTTCGCCGACAGATCTGTGATTTTCAGTTGAGAAAGAATCTGTTCCATCTCATTTTCCAGATCCCACGCTTTATGAATTTCCATCTCAGCCAAAGCCGTTTCCATATCATCCGGATTTTCCGAGGTCAAAGCGTGGTGATATTTCTTCAAAGCGAGAATTGGCGCAGAATCCAAAGTCATCATAAATTCCTCCACAGAAAGTTTCGGGTCAAAATCAATCTCCTGGTCAAACAAAACCACCTGAATGTCTTTGTTAATCACCACTTCACCGCCGTCAGCGATTTCTTTTCCCATCAGGATTTTCAGAAGTGTGGATTTTCCGCTTCCATTTTTGGCAACGATGGCAATTTTGTCGCCTTCGTTCACGTGGAAGGTAATATTTTTGAACAGAACTTTGACACCGTAAGATTTGCTAAGATTTTCTGCAGAAACGTAATTCATTTTGGGTTGGATGATGGAGTTTAGATGCTGGAATTTTTTCCAGCTGCGAAAGTACGAAAATGAAATTTTAAAATTCAGATAATCATAATTATTTGGGCAGCTTTATCCGTCTTCCACTCCCAATCTTTTTGCCAGCGCTTATCCCCAAGCAAAAAAGGATTTCCGTTCAAGCCGGGCTGCGGAGATTCTACGTTTTATTGTCATCTTTAGAAAAATTTAACGAAAACCAAAACGCATTTAACCTTTCCTTGAGATATTTGAAATGGGAAATTTCAGAAGTTTGCAATCAAATTAAACTCTATGAAAAAACTCAACTTTCTGTTTGCAGTCTTCGCATTCGTAGCTCTTCAGGCGCAAACCATTTCAGGAACTATCCTTTCAAAAGAAGATAATCAACCAATTCCTTATGCTAAAATTGGAATTATGAATGATGGTTTTGGAATTCAGACAGACGAAAATGGGAAATTCCAAATTCACTTGGACAATATTTCGAAAGATAAAGAATTGATAGTCGCTGTTCCCGGATACAAACAGTTCCGAAGTTCTGTGGAAGATTTTGCAAAAGAGAATCCTCATACTATTTATTTGTATGAAAAAGTAACCAATATTCAGGAAGTTGTCTTGGCTCCAAATCATTACAAAGACAAAAATCTGGGTTTGAACAGCAAGTCGAAATCTGTGATGTTTACCCCAAATATGGAAAAAGGAAATTCTGTGGTGGAAGAAACTGCGGTTGAATTTAGTTCCAGCAAAAAACTGAAAATAAATAAAATCAACATCAATTTTTCCAGATTCGAAGCTACAACGCCAATCAAAGTTCGCTACACTATTTACGATGAGAAAGATGGCAAACCGAACAATTTGATTTTAAATAAAGATATCATCGCCACAATTGCTAAAGATAAATTGCAAGATTCTACTTTTTCTGTGGATGTGAGCAGTGAAAAAATCTGGCTTCAAGGCAAATTCTTTGTTGGAATCCAGTTTATTGGACAATCGGATGGGAAAGTGGCTTTGAGTGGCGCACTTTTCAGGTCAGGATATTACCGTTCGTTCTATGGGAATTGGGAAAAAATCGGACTGGCAGCCCCAGCCATCAACATTGATGTGAAAGTGAAAAAGTAGTTTGATTTATTTCTACATTTGATCATTAATCAAATCCAATGAAAAAGATAATATTCTTAGTCTTGTTATGTAGTTTCACTTTTGGCTTTTCCCAAGTTTCTGATTTTGGAAAGAATGAAAAAGTGGGAAAAGTACTGCGTTTGAAAGACGCCGATATCTATTACGAAGTTTACGGAAAAGGCGAACCATTATTTTTACTTCACGGAAACGGTGGAAGCATTGATGCTTTTACGAAAGAAATTCCGGAGCTTTCCAAACATTTCAAAATCATTGCGATGGACACGCGCGCTCAGGGGAAAAGTACGGATACTTCAGTAGATCCTTTGACCTACATTAAATTTGCTGATGATGTAAAAGCTTTGGCGGATGAATTGAAATTAAAGAAAATCAATATTCTCGGCTGGAGGGATGGCGGAAATACGGCGATAGAATTTGCGATCAAGTATCCAAAAAACACTAATAGAATCATCACAAGCGGCGCCAACGTTTTCCCTAATGGCGTAGGTGAAAGTGAAGTCGAAAATATGAAAAAAGACGTAGCGAAAATAAAGGCTGAAAGTAAACCTGAACGTGATATTCGCTTGCTTCAATTGATGATTTATGAACCAAAAATCACCAAGGAACAACTTAACCATATCAAAGCAAAAGCTTTTATACTAGCTGGAGAAAACGATTTGATTCTCCGTTCTCACACAGAATACATCGTTGCAGAAATTCCTAATTCCAAATTGAAAATCTACAAAGGTGCATCACACGGCGTTCCTATTGAGAGGGCTGAAGAGTTGAATAAAGATGTGATTGGTTTTTTGAAAAAGTAAAAAACTACTTGAATAAATCTGAGTGAGTGCCTGTTCTGGTAAGAGAAACAAGTTTAATTTCTTCATCTTGTTTCCAAATCAAAAGCCAATCTGGTTGGATGTGACATTCCCAATAGCCTTTGAAATTACCTTTCAAAATGTGAGGTTTATATTTGGTTGGAAGTTTTCCATTTTTTTCGAGCAGGATGACAACTTCTTTGAATAATTCCAAGTCCAATCCTCTTTTTTGAGCCAGTTTGATATCTTTTTTAATCTTTCCGGTGTACTCAATTTCGTAACTCATATCCCCAATTCTTTGAATAAATCTTTGGAGTCTTTCACTTTGAAAGTTTTACCTTTTTCAACTTCTTCAATGGCTTTGATAGTTGCTGAATTAGGCTCGTTCTCATCAACTATTTCCACACCTTTTTTTTCATTAATCCCAATTTTAATCAATTCCAAAAGTGCTTTTCCATAGCTTGTACGTTTGTTTATTTTTAGCTTGATTGTTTCCATCTCTATTCTATTAAGACAAAGATACAAGAAAATATTGTTGAATTAATATGGACGATTTATAAAGATTAATCTATCGTCATCATTTTCAAACTCCAAAGATTTCCATTGTAAATATCCAAATCGACTTTGGTATTAATTCCGTACACAATTCCGTTTTCTGAGAATTGCCAGAACTGAAATTCATCATCGGGTGACGGCGTAGGAACATCATTGTAATTGGCAAGCCAAAGCGGATAATCATCGAATTCGCCTTTCAGGTAATCTTTGTAAAAGCTGTAATAAGTGTAGATGATCGGTTTTTCGCCGTAGGTTTCTTCCATTATTTTGATCCAGACCTTGAGGTCGGAAACCAATTGTTCTATTGATTTTTTTCTTGGATTTTTTTCGATGTCCAAAATTGGAGGTAGATCACCGGATTCTAATTTTGCAACAGAAAGGTAGGAATTGGCCTGCATTATCGGGTCTTCATCCGGACGGTAAAAGTGGTAAGCACCTCTGATGAGACCGTGGTGTTTTGCCGTTTCCCAAAAATGGTCAAAGTTCTTATCCAATTTTCGGTTTCCCATACTTGCTCTCAGAACAACGAATTTCAGAGGGATCGTTCGGTTGCCAATACTGAGACTGTCCCACTGGATGTCTTCTTTTCTTTGGTAATGAGAAATGTCGAATCCAAAAGTTTGATTGGAATATAAGCCAACTATTTTATCGATTCTCGCTGACTCTTTTTCGGAGTTCGTAAGATTCTTGTGTTCGAAATGTTTCCCTAAATAATATGAGAAATAATAATTGATCTTTTGCCTAAGATAAAAACCCGTTCCCAGCAAAGAGACCAAAAGAATCAACAGAAGGATCCAGCGCTTTTTTATAAAAACGCTTTTTCTTTTCTGATGGATTTTTCTCTTGGTAGATTGGTTTGTCTTTGCCATAAGTTTTGCAAAAATATTATATTTCCCTTTTGAAAAAGAACAAGATGAATTTATTTTTAAAATTTAAAATATTGATTAATTTTTTTGGCTTACTTTATGCTAATATTGTAATATTAATTTTAAATATAAAAAGATGAAAAAGAGAATCTTAACATTGGCAGCGGTTTCATTTGTAACTATAGCGATGAGTGCTCAAACGGTAAAACAAGAAGTGAAAAAAGATGCTAAAGCTGTTGGAACTGCAGTTGACAAAGGTGCGAAAGCAACTGGCGAGGGCGTAAAGGATGGTGCAGAATGGGTTGGCGATAAAACTAAAAAAGGCGCAAAAGCTACCAAAAAAGCCGTGAAGAAAGGAGCAAAATGGACTGGTAAAACTGCAAAAAAAGGTGCTAAAGCTGTAGAAAAAACCGCCGTAAAAGGTGCTGATGCAGTAAGTGATACTTATAAAGATGTAAAGGCAGATATAAAGAAATAGACTTAGTACATAAAGACTTCAAAATTTGAGGTCTTTTTTTGTAACATTTTTAAAGTAATGATAACTAAATAACCTGAGTTCGGTTTAAG
>NZ_LSHB01000063.1 GCF_001643375.1 Chryseobacterium sp. FP211-J200 | reverse complement strand
GTTTCTTTTGCTTTATAAGTGCCTATAACCAATTGCTGAGAAGAAGAAGACAACCAAACTACTACATCTCCTTGTGGCGCAACACCTACAATTAACTCTTGATATCTATCATATTTGTCCTTTGTATAAAGCGATCTGTTGGGATATGCCCTCCATATTTTATCCAACTCCTCCTTTATTCTATCATAGGGTAAATCGAAAAGCCCCTCGTAAAATTTGTCTTCAGCTGCGGAAAAGTAGGCGACATATAATTTCTTTGGTAATGGATGGTATTCATCATTAAGTGCGGAACTTGTAGTTTGCGGCCAAACACCATTTTCCATTGTTAGAAAACCTACAGATTCACTTCCGGTTACAAAATGACTGCCTGCATTTTCGGAAATATAACCCGGAAAACTGCAAAGACTGGTCGTGTAGTAATATTCGCCATTAGAATTTTTATTGGTGGGCCAAATTTCGCTTGGGCGATCATAGATCTCTTGTTGCACGGCGGCTTTTTCTGCTTCTGTCATGTTATCGTATTTTTTTTCTTGGCAAGAGACGAATTGCATCAAACAAAACAATAGCAAAAAGCAGGATTTTAGTTTTATAAAATGGGTTTGTTTTCGTCGTTTCTCAGCAATTTCTGTATTGGTTTTATTATTTTGGGTACCATCAAAAAAAACGCTCAAAGTAATATTTCTGCCATCGCTTGATTTTAGCGCTACTGCTTTATCATAAACAAATGTTTTTGCCATAATTTAATCTGTTTCTGTTAATGGAGTTATTTCGGTTTCAATTTCACCAACTCCTAATTGAACATCTTTGCAATCTAAAACATATTCGTGTAAATCATTTCGCAATACAATTCTTGAGATTTTATTCGTCTTATCTAAAATCACAACCATTTCTAATTGAGTTTTATCCTCGCTTCCCAGTTCAGAATACGCTTTGAATACGTCATCTTCCTGTAAGTCAAAGCCTCCACCATAATTTAATGTACCAATGTTAAATTCGAATATAACTGTTTTTGGAATATTCCTTAATTTAAAAACATTTTCTTTCTCGTATAAAGCATATATACTTTCATAGCCACCATTGAAGTATTCTATATAATATTTTAAAGTTTCTATTTTTTCTGGTGTTTTTTTATCCTCGTATTGTATTTTGGGTTTCCAATCATATTGCTTCCCGTATTTTTCTACTTTTCCTAATGGTATTGGGTATTTACTTTTGGTAATTGATTTTAAATAGAATTCCCTTGTCACATCTCCCATATTGTTGGCGCTTTTGAAATCTTCCCAAGTAATTTCGGTAGTTTCTTTTGCTTTATA
>NZ_LSHB01000062.1 GCF_001643375.1 Chryseobacterium sp. FP211-J200 | reverse complement strand
TGTGGTGATTTTAGTAATTTAAAAAAAGGCCATTGTAAGACCCATGAAAATGTTTACAATTAGATGTTCATTTTCTTAATTTAGAGATCCACATCAAGAATGATGCAATTGCTGTTCAAAATATGATCATTAAGTAAAAATCCTGATGAAAAACACCAAAAAATGGATTTTCATCAGGATTGTTCTCAATGATATGGTGTAGAATTGATGATCAAAGACTATTTTGCTCCTGGCCAGATCCCGTCGTATGCTGAGTTACCATAATCGATCTTCTCTGCGCTGATAACGAAGCTGATGAACATGTTGTCCTCGTTCAAAGCGTCATAATCTACCTCGTGCTGGATCACATAGCCATTTTCCCACTTCAAAGTGGTCAATGTGCCTTCTTCGTGAGATTTGTTGAACGTCACTTCACCACTTGTCGGTTTGTATTTTCCATTGAGCAAGCTTTCCAAGATCCCGGAATCTTCTGTTGCTTCAACGGTGATCTTGATGAGTGCGTTAGAAGGATCTGATGCTACTCTTCCAGACACATCGGTGTTTCTTGATACACCGTAATTTAGTTTTAGGATCTTTTGTTCTGTTCCGCCGTTGAATTTCAGTACGGCCCTTGAATTGTTTGCCATGATTTCTAAATTTTAAATATTAATAAATAATCTGTTGTCTCGCTTTCAATATTCCAAAGATAGAACCACAACCTTAAATTTTCAATAGTAGAATTACTACATTTTTTTGAAAATTCGTAATTGATACATATACTGATTTAAATCTTTGTAAAGCTGCTATTCAAAATCGAGATAAAGTCAATAATCGGTTAATAACTTTTTCAGTTTTAGAATGATTTGACATCCTCATTTACTCAAAAAAAATTAAAATCCTTTGCAAAACTTCCTCCAAATATTTTGATATTTCTTCGGTTACTGATGCAAAAAAAGCATCAACTGTCTTTAGTTGATGCTTTTTTATTCGTTTATGTATCACACAATTAATGTAATTTCCAAAAGGTTGTTTCCAAGTTAGGTAAAGCTCATTTTTCTGCCATCATTTAGAATTCTTTTGTTGCAAAGCTCTATGATAAAATGTTTGATTGGCAATTTTCGCTTCAGCCTCTTCAATGGCTTTCAATAGATGATTCTCATTATCCGAAATTTCTCCCAACACACTTGCAATCAATTCCCAGATGGGCTGAACTTGACCGACCAATTCAACACCTTTTGGTGTGAGTAGGATCAAGCGTTTGCGTTCATCCAGCTTATCTTTCTTTGACTTGATCAAATCTTTTTTCTCCAATTCTTTGAGCAGACTAATGGTTGAGGGATGCGTGTATCCGATCTCATTGGCTATTTCAACCACGCTTAGAACTTCCTTTTGATCTAATGCAAAGATGACGGGAAACCACTTGGGTTCGAACTCGATTCCGAAGCTTTTATAGATAAGCGCACCATCTCTACGCAATTGTTCACTTAGCCTTTGTAACCTTGTTGATAACGCAAGAATACCGGCTTCATTGATTACACTCATGTTATCTTACTTTAAATTAATTGAATAGAATACATTATCCGCGCTCATTAAAGGGAATTTGTCGGGAAGCCGACTTTTTTCGATTATTTCAAACCCGTTACGCTCGTAGAATCGTTGTGCAGCCTTGAGTACGGAAACAGTGCCTAAGAATAGGTTTTCTATTTTAGTTTTATGACAGTGATCAATCAAAACATCCAACAATTTTTGCGCAATATTCAATTCCTTACCTCGAAATTCTTTTTTTACGAACATCTTTCTGATAGCACCCGAATGTTCATCGAATTTGACCAATGCGATCGTACCAACCAACTCATCATCTAGAAAAGCTCCAAAGAAATGTCCTCCTTTGGCAATGTAAAAGTCTTCGATAGCTAAAAGGTCCGGCTGATCCTCTATCGAAATGGCTATATTGAATTCGTTTTGCTGAATATTTGAAATGAGTTGTGTGATCTGATTTGTATAACTATCATCTACCGCTTTAATTTCTACGTTCATAATAAAATAATTTAAAGTACAAAACTACGTAGTTAAATACATATATACAAATAATGTTACCTTTTGGTATATTCTGTTTGTTGCGCTTCGTAACATTTGGTACAGAGGGAATACATAGATTAAATTCATAATTTTCAAATATCCAGATCTATACAATTAAAAAAGACATCTACGTAATGTAATGGCAGCACCAACGTCATTAGTTTCCAATGTATCAACAGCAAATTCAAAAATGAAGGCGCCTACTCTTTTTCAGAAAAAAGCCTTCCGAATATCATTCTGAAAGTCGCAGATTTCGATTGCGGCAACAAGATGATGACCAAAGATTTCCAAAAGATCCTGAACGCCGCAAAGTACCCGGAAATGACCATCAAGTTCATCAATTTCACCAGAAATCAAAAGAGATACCTTGCAGTGGTGGAAGTTAAAATGATGAATCAAAGCAGAAAGTACAATGTAGAATTCAATTTAGAAAACAACAAAATGGTAGGCAGAAAGAACGTAAAATTCAGTGATTTTAACATCACACCACCGAAAAAAATGGGCGGCATGATCGTTGTGAAGGACGACCTGGACCTCACCTTCAGCTTATCAACCAAAATTTAAAATCATACTTTTTCATACAATTAGATTTTTCGTGCAGCATCACTGGGTTTTCCGGTGATGCTGTTTTTTATTTGAGTAAACTAATTTTCACCTTAGTTTTTTATTTAAAATCCCATTCAGCTCAATCAATAAAAGTATAAGGTAATAACCGATTATAGAAGCGCAAATCATCGAAGCACTATTTCCATAGCCTAAAGCTTTTAATAAAAACCCCATCGGAAGTCCGTACAAAACGACTAAAACAAATCTGAAAATTCCACCTTTTCCTTTCACAAAATTCTCATTGGCTTCATCACCATAATCTCCGGTTTTTGAAAAATATTCTACAAGCTGGTTCGCAAAAATCCCAGTTATCGAAAGTAATCCAAAGCCATTATCTCTCGTAATGAAAAAGCCAAGTACAAAAAACGCAACAAAAATTCCCCAAAACACCCGTTTATCATGTTTTGTTTGTTCACCAGAACCAGTTGCAACAAGAAAAAATCCAGCAACAAGAAACAAAATTTCCGCTCCCACCCTTTCTTCCGCCAAATCCAAAAAGCTTGAAACTTCAAAATTTTGAAACATCAGAATCCAGTTAAGAATTATCCAGCTGTACATTAATATGGGCGAAAAGTGAAGAATAGATTTCATTGATCAAATCCTTATGAAGATTTAAAAATACATCATTTTGCAATATAACAAGCTGGAAAATTCCATAATAAATTGATTAAATTTGCATTGTGAATATCAATCAAGCAGACCTTAATGAACTAGAATTTCCGGAACTTCTTTCGGAGATCGCCCCTTTCGCATTCTCGCCAAAAACAGCAGATAAGATCATGGAACTTCGGCCAATGCCAATAGACGAAGCCGAAATATCCTTGAAAAAAACCTCAGAATTCCTATCGAGCTTTGAAGGCGCCGCAGTCGTTCCCTTTGATGAATACGAAGATATCGAAGAAGAATTGAAACTGATGCTTATCGAAAATTTCCGACTGGAAAACAAATCCTTTATGAGGATCAAAACGATGACGGAACAGATCGGGAAACTGCAGCGCTTTTTTCCACAACTTTCCGAGATCTTCCCAACCCTTTTGGAAGAAATAAAACACCTCGAATTCAAGAAAGAGATCGTAGATAAAATAGACAAGGTTTTCAATCGTTTTGGAGAAGTCAAAACCGAAGCGTCGCCCATCCTAAAAACCCTGAGAACAGAGATCCAGCATGCCAGAAAAGCAATTAGTGAAAACTTCAATCGGGCGTTGTTCAATTACGGACAAAGCGATTTTTTGGATGACATCAAAGAAAGTATTATCGAGGACCAACGTGTTTTGGCGGTAAAATCTGGATTCAAAAAGAGAGTTTCCGGACGCGTTTTAGGAATTTCGAAAACTGGTTCCATCACTTTTATTCAGCCGGAAAGTGTGGTGAAGCATTACTTCAAACTAAAAGAAAATCAGGAAGAAGAGAAAAAAGAAATCGATAAAATCCTTAGAAAACTCACAGCCGAAATCGCTGAATTCCAGCCGCAACTTTCAGATTATCAAACTTATATTTTTGATTTAGATCTAATAAGAGCAAAGGCAAAATTCGCGGAGCAGGTCAACGGTATTTTACCAAAAATTAACCGTCATCAGACTTTAAGATTGCGGGAAGCTTTTCATCCCTTACTTTGGATCAGAAATAAAAAAGAGAAAAAAGAAATCTTCTCACAGACAATCTCATTGACCGAACACAATAGAATCGTCTGCATCTCCGGACCAAACGCCGGCGGAAAATCCATCACCTTGAAAACCGTTGGATTGTTACAATTAATGATTCAAAGTGGCATCCTGGTGCCTTGTCACCCAAAATCCGAAATGTTCTTCTTTGAAAAAATCATGACGGACATCGGCGATAATCAATCTATTGAAAATCACCTTTCCACCTACTCTTCCCGACTGAAAAAAATGTCCGGAATGATCAAAGAAGCCGATGGGAAATCATTGTTATTGATCGATGAATTCGGAACCGGTTCAGATCCGGAATTGGGTGGCGCGTTAGCAGAAAGTTTTTTAGAATTCTTCTACGACAAAAAGAGTTTCGGGATCATCACAACGCATTACACAAACATCAAGTTGGTCGTAGAAAATCTTCCTGCAGCTACCAATGCAGCAATGCTTTTCGATGAAAATTCTCTTGAACCTCTTTACAAATTGGAAGTTGGGCAAGCCGGAAGCTCTTTCACATTTGAAGTGGCGGAGAAAAATAGGATCCCGAGATTCATCATCAATTCTGCCAAGAAAAAAGTGGAACACGACATTGTGAATCTTGATAAAACCATCGTAAAACTTCAGCAGGAAAAATTTGCGGTTGAGAAGATCAAATCTGATTTGTCGGAAAAACGAGATTCTGTAGAAGACAAGCGGGATAATCTTCAAAAACTGAATGAGCAACTTCAGCAAAAACTTCATAATTTCCAGAAATTGTATGAAGACGAACATCGCAAACTACAATTTGGAAACAAAATAGAATCCTTCATTGACAGCTACGTGAAAGGAAAATCTAGAAAAGATGTGGTGAAAGATTTCGTGAAGATCTTGGAACAGGAAAAATTCCGTAAAATAGGCGTTGATAAAGACGAAAGCAAACGTCTGCAAGTCATCAAACGAAAGATCACGCAACAGCTGAAAAAAGAAGACGTTCAGGAAAAAATCGTAGAGACCAACGAAAAACTGGAAGAAAAACGCGTCGCAGAACGAGCCATCTGGATGAAAGTCGGTCAGCGCGTCCGTATCAAAGGAAGCACGAGCGTTGGAACCATAGAAGAGATCAAGAAAAGCAAAGTCACCGTGAACTACGGAACTTTCAAAACGACGATTGATTCTGGGGAATTGGAGAGGATTTAAAACAAAAAAAGCGACCAAATCAGGTCGCTTTTTTTATGCGTTGAAGTGAGATTTCACTTCCTCCAGAACTTGCTGTTCACTAAGCTGTGAATCCGTTCCTAGTTTGATGTTTAGATTTTTGTATTGTGCCGTTTCCAAAAGGTGATTTCTCAATTCCTCCTGCGAAGTTCCAGGGCCAGTTACATAAAGATCGGTACTGTTGGTAATCAGCTTTTCGATTTCTTTATAGAACTTCAGCTTATTGGATTGTTCTGCATTGTTCGCTGCATTTTCACTTGAATTTCCGTGTTGGATCTCCGCTTTTACCGTATCAACTATTGCAAATTCTGTTACTTCCTGAGAATCGTGATTGGTCACCACAATTGCTTTTGTGCCGTCTATCCATAGACCGGCCAGTTTTTTATCACTCATAATTTTTTGATTTGAATGATAACTTCCAAGGTTCGTGCTAATGCGTTGTTAAAGGAAGTTAAAGTTGAGATTAATGGTGATAAACAATATTATAATTATTTATTAATAGAAAAATTTAGTACCTACAAACCCATATTTCTTCTAAATGCAAAATCACCAAACTTATCTTTGGATTCATTTGAATTATAATACTCGTAGTGCATTATTACATTAATTCAATTTTAAGTCTATTCATTTTTCTACTGAAAACAAAAACATTTACAAACTGAATGAAAGTTAATGCTGTTATTTTGCTCAATACCCTTGTTTTAAAACCGTTAAAAGATTTTGCGTAATTGTTTCTGATTTTAAATTGGTCGCAAAG
>NZ_LSHB01000061.1 GCF_001643375.1 Chryseobacterium sp. FP211-J200 | reverse complement strand
GCTTTATTTATTATATTATTTAACGGTTTTCCACTTTGGATTTTCTGAATTATCTGCAATCTTTAGAGGGATAAAAGTCTTAAAATCTTTTGTTTTGTATTCAATCAACAACGATGGGCAACAATTTGCATCATCTTCGTTGTACAAATTGGTTGACAAAAAATAGTCATCACCGATTTTTTTTATGTCAGCTCCTGCTCGTTCTTCAAAACGGAAACCTTTCTTAACATATTTAGAAACTTTTTTATCGAAATTTTGGTCTTCGTAAGGATAAACGGAAATGGGAATTATGCTTTCGCCATCAATTTTATAATAATTTTCGTAAGTTCCTGCTGCATAACCAGAAGTTACACCAAATGCAAGAATCTCATTTTCAATAACCTCATAAACTTGCGCCTCGCTGTCGTGCTTGGAAACTGGATGTGGAAAGTAGATATAATTTGGACTGAAGTTTTTCAGCAATAATTCTTTCGTTTCTTCGGAGTCGTAATTTTTTTTGGCAAATTGTTCATCTAATTTTTTGATGATTAATTTTCTACTTTCTAGTGAATATGGGTCATTGAGAGGATTTTTGTGATACTCATAATTTTCTTTGTACTGTTCATAATCTTTTTTCACATCACCGGTTTTATCGGAGACTCCGTCCAAAACACTAGTCATAAGTTTATATTGTTTAGGATCTTCTTTTTTCATCTTTTCCAAACTTTGCTTTTGTTTATTTTCCCTTTCTTTTTCAAGTGAAGCATATTCTTCAAAAGTCATTACTTTCTCTTCTTGATTATTAGAAATTTGCTCGTCAAAACCAAAGTCGTTGTGTGATACGACTGAATCTGTAAATTTTCTTAGTAATTCGCTAGGATATTGTTTGTAATTAAAATTGTTTTTTATATTTTCAAAAAGACTTGCTTTCAAATACTGAACATAAAATTGTTGTTCTTCATTCGCTGGTACTGAATTGTGTTTATTACGAAGTTCCGAAGTTGAATAAATGTTTGCAATTTTGTTTTGAGCAATCATAAAACTGCTTAATAGAATGGTAGAGAAGATAATTAGTTTTTTCATTGTAAATTTTTTTGGAAATTTATTTATAATTAATGTAACTTCCTTACGGTTTACCGTAAAATCAGAAAAAATTAAGCTTTCAAAAAAACACAAACAATGGAATATCAAGCTAAATCAGACAAATATTTTTTTTTCAAGTTGATGCAAAACGGAAAATCAATCGGGAAACTAAGTTATAAAAGTTGGTTCAAATTCGATGCTGAGATAGAATTCGCTGACCAATCGAAATATAAAATCGAACCGAAAGGCTTCTGGGGAACAACTGTTGAACTGAAAGATGGAGCAAAAGTTCTCCTCAAATTCACGATGAACTGGAATGGGGAAATCGTAATCCAGATTTTTTTTGATGAGGTGGAAAAGGATTATATCTTCAGACAGAAAGGCGTTTTCAAAGATTCTTTTATAATGACAAATCCTAATGGCGTCGAACTTTTGGTAGTGAAGCCCGACTTGAAATGGTTTGAATTGAACTATGAATATCAAATTTCAACTTCAGATGCTTTTGAGGAATTGAATCACAAAGATATATTGCTAATGAACGCGTTGCATTGCGCCAATTATTTTATGACAATTATGATGTCTGGAATGGCTTAAATTAAATCTCTAAAAGAAAATATTTTGCAATTTCATAAACAAACTTATTTATATTTTTGAAATTAACAATGTGATTTCGATACTTAAAAATTGTACTTTTGATTTCAAATAAATTATCAAAAAATGAAAGCAACAAACATTTTAATTTAGCCATTTCCGGATTGTCATTTTTATCCTGCAAATCCGTTCACGACAGATTGCAAACGGGAACCATTGTGAGAGATTGTACGGGAACTTATGTCAGAGTCGCAGAAAACGAAGATTACCTGGTTTGTAATGCGGATATTTTGACAGCGAAAAAAGACGGCGAAAAGGTATCAGTGGTTTATGATCATACCAAGGAATGCGCAGAAAGAGACGGTAAGATCATGTGCATGATGTACCACGAAAACAAAGGAATGATAAGCATCAAAAGCATTAAATAAACTGTAAGATAATCGAACCTTCAAAATTAATTTTTGAGGGTTCTTTTTTTTTTAATTCATTTTGAAATAAGGTTCGTTAAAATATTTGCTGGGTTTGATGTAGATGATCTGTGTTTCCGCATCAAAAATCCAATTGAATCTCCTGATTAGGTCGGCGCCAAAATAACTTTTGTTTTGATTCTTGATTTCTCCCGTAAAGAATCCAGCTGATACATTTTGCAAAGCGATATCATCGATAATCATCAACGTTGGCAGAATGCCTTGCTTGGTGCTAATGCTTTGTCCTGCTGAGTTTTTCAGGGTCTTTTCACCTGTGATTTTCAGTTTTTCATTCAGTTTTTTAGAATCAGCAAATTGATTGCTGTATAATAATCCGCCTGGATAGCCTGATTGTAATAGAAAATTAGTTTCATAACTTTCGTTATTGATCAGATTTTGGCAAGCCAAAAAGATTTGACCTTGCTTGTTATAAGTAAATGAAACTTGCTTGTAATCCTTCACATCAGGCAATTGATCATAAATAACGAACTGGTTGTTGTCATAATCGATTTTATAAGTTTTCCCTTTGAAAATGCCGGTTCCGATTTTTCCGTCTGCTTCTTGACCAGTCAACTCATTATCAACAAAGCGGATATTTTTAAATTCTTTCTTTCCGATTTTTACGGAATTGTTTTCGCTGATTCCATTTTTGTCGAAAGTTAAACTCTTCGCAGGTCGTATTCTTTCAGGCGAAATAGATGCGTCTACCATTGCAATTTGAAACATAAGATCTAATGAATCTTTATCATTAACCAAAGTTTTTACAATGACGTTATTGTATTTTGTGATCCTAAAAGGAATGATTTCCTGAGCATTAACAGAATTAATGAAAAGAAGAGAATACAAAAGGAAATAGATCTTTTTCAAGGTGTTTAGTTTTTATGGTTGTTAATTTCAAATTTAGAAAATTAAAACACATAAAATTCCATTTTAACGATGATTATTGGTTATCCATTGTTTCCTCGCGATATTTAATGAAAATAGACTGGAAATCTTCTAGGTTAGCTTTGTCAGATTTGGTGATTTTTCCGTCCTTGTAGATAGAATACGTATTTTTTGCACTGATGTCTTTATTCTTAAAATCTAAATAAATTCCATTCTGTATTTTTCCGGAAATGTCTGTTTCTAAGTAATTTAAAGCCTTAGGTTCGGATTTCTCCGCATAGTTTCCATAGAAAAGTTTGAGGAGAGCATCTTCTTGGTCAAAAAAATCGCCGATATTCTCAAAAATCGAATCCAAATTATCCAAATCCGAACGAACGTCTAATCTGTAATAAAGCTTGAAAGTTTTATCTGGATTGTCATCTCCAAAAATTTGATAATTGGTGGTAACAGTAGAACTGCTACTGATACCGTTCCAAATTGCGCTGGATATCTGCGCCTTTTTGGGTAAATGATCAAGGTCAAAATCAATATTTTCTACGATGATCGCTGGTTTGTCTTTGTAGAAAAAAGTTCGAACCTGCCTACCACTTTTCAGTCCAATGGTGATCACTGAGTTTTTATCTGCGGCATTCGTAATGCGGATTTCATCTTTCTCACGAGAAAATATCAAAGCATTTCCATAATTTACCGCAACCATTCCTACAACAATGCTGTCCAGTTTGCTGTCCTTGTATTTTTTATAAACTGATCCGCTTTCGATTTCTTTTTCTGTAAAACCTGAAGGATCACCAACCTGGCCGAAGGCGTAAAGACCGCAAATTGTTAATGCAAATGAAGACAGCAATTTTTTCATTTTTAATATTTTATAGTTCTTGAAGATAAGAATTAAATCTTTTCCAACTAATTAAGAAAATCACAATATCATCTTTTCAACAAAGTGATACTCACCGTCGCCAACTCAGAATCCGGAAATTTCTTGAAAAGATTAACGTCAGGTTCCAAACCGGATTCTTTGCAAATCCTGTGAAAAACCTCCACTTCCAAAATGTATTGGTCAGAAAATCCGTGTGTGGCGTCATAGGCTGTGGAAGCGGTCAATCCAAGATTCTTCGAAGTGATGTCCGGTGAAAGTGTGTGAAGTTCTATCAAAAGCAATCCGAACTTTTCAACGTAAGGTGTCCATTTTTTGAGGTGATTCAGCAGATTTTCTTCGACATCTTGGTTGGATAATCGTTTTCCTCGGAACGCAAATGCGCCAGTCGAAGTGCTGATTCTTTGGCTGTCGGTTTCCAAAACGTCTTCCCAAATCCTGTTGTGGTCTAGGAACGTTCTGATATTCAGCAAGTCTCCCAATTCAATATTGTAATCGGATTGTAGATCTTCGGCAAGCTGTTTTGGATTTCCGATGTCGCCCCAGATCACTTTTGCCCAAATATCATTTTTGATGAGGTTGGCTCTTGTCACTTTCAAAGCTGCCTGATTGTAATCTGCACCGACCAAAAATAATGGATGTTCTTCTAAGTATTTTCCACGCAAAGTCTGCCTTTCGATGACTTCATAAAGATGTTGCAAAAGCGCACCATTTCCGCAACCCATATCCAAAATTCCCTTTGGTTGCTCATTGATCGGTCGGTTGAAAATTTCAATAATAAACTCATCTATCACTTTGAAATAGGTCAAATGCGCGCCACCACTTCCCCAGACATTCATTTCTCGGTTGACGTGGATCTCGTCTTCGCCATCTTCAATTTCACGGATTTCTGCCGCTTTTCCGAAAATCAGATTATCCAATTTTGAGAACATCGGAAGATAAGAAACCGTTACGCCATAAGCAGTTGCACGTCTAGCGAAGAAAAGTCCGGTTTCCGTGAATTGGAAATTATTTCCTTTCTTAGAAAACCAACCGATTTCTGAAAGATAATTGAGAATGATTTCAAAATAATGTGGTTTCTTATGAAACTCTTCTGCACTGAAACTCGCTTCCATAAAGTATTTGTGGAACATTCCGCTCATTCCCAATTTGATGATGATTGGTCCAACCAGTGCACCTTCGATATGTTTTTGGATTTGATATTTTAATGAATTTTCATCTTCGTTTTCCATCAAAAAAGATTGGTGCTTTTCGAAGATTGAAATCCACTTTTTACAGAGCTCTTCGGTCAGTTCTTTGGAATTGATGACGTTTGGATCAGCTAAAAATTCCGCTAGATCACAGTAAATGTTTTGATAAGAAAAAGCCTCTTTGGTTTTAGAATTGACTGATATTTTCACAACATTGGTTTTATTATCCAAGTGATAATCCAGAAAACCTTGTGAAGCCAAAACTCTCACTGCAACATTCAGATAACCTTCATTGGAATTGAATTTTTCATTGATCTCAGAAAGTTCTAAAGTTTGATTATCATTAATGAAATTCAAAATGTTTTTCTTTGACAAAGCCGAAATCACCGGTGCAGTCACAATCCCATCCAAATGTCTGAAGATCAATTCCCGAAGTTTTTTCTTATCCATAAAACTGTTGATTTTGCGTTTTGGAAGATAGAAATTTTTGGAGAATATGAAATAAAAAAATAACTGTTCATTTTTCGATTGTCATCTGTTTTTGTTTAAAATTAAATTTGTTAAAAAAAATAAAATGACAAAGATCCAGGATTTTAAAAATTTACATTAGAACGAACAACCGCTTTTAATTGGAAATGTTTGGAACGTGCAAAGTGCCAAAGTTTATGAAGAATTAGGCTTTAAAGCTTTAGCGACTTCCAGTTCTGCAGTTGCGAACAGCCTTGGTTATGAAGATGGCGAGCAAATGTCCTTTGAGGAATATTTTTATCTGATAAAAAGAATCGCGAAATCTACATCAATTCTTTTATCTGTGGATCTGGAATCTGGTTATGGCAAAGATGCGATTGATATTGTTGAAAACATCTCAAAACTTTCAGAGATTGGAATTGTCGGTATCAATTTAGAGGACAGTTTTGTAGTTGATGGTGTGAGAAAGCTATTAGATAGAGATATATTCTCAGAAAAACTAAGGTCTATCATGTTTGAACTGAAGGAAAAAGAAATTGAAATGTTCATTAATATCAGAACCGATACATTTTTGTTAGGTTTGAAAAATGCGTTGGCTGAAACATTAAAGAGAATTAAAATGTTCGAAGAACTGAATGTTGATGGTGTTTTTGTTCCTTGCATCACTTCTAAAAATGATATTGAACGAGTTGTGAGTTCTACCTATGTTCCAATCAATGTCATGTGTATGAAGGATTTGCCGGATTTTGATGCGCTTGCAAAATTAGGCGTGAAAAGAATCACATCTGGTAATTTCTTAAATGATTATATTTATAAAAATTTAAAAAATATAAATCAGGCGATTGCTTTGCAGAAAAGTTTTTCACCTGTTTTTTCCTAATTATGAAACCAAGTTTTGAACAGATGTACCAGGCTTCTTTTCGGAAAGACCCGGAATTTGAAGGCGTGTTTTGGATGGGTGTGAAAACGACGGGAATCTTCTGCCGACCGACTTGTACAGCCAGAAAACCAAAACCCGAGAATGTTGAGTTTTTTAATCATGCAAAAGATGCGATCTTAAAAGGTTATCGCCCGTGCAAAGTTTGCAAACCATTGGAAAATCCAAATGAAACGCCTGAGGAAATCCAAAAATTGATGAATGAACTGTCCGAGAATCCAGAAATTAAATTCAAAGATCTGGATTTGATAGATCGCGGATTGTTACCTGTAACTGTGAAACGTTGGTTTTTGAAACACCACGGAATGACCTTCCATGCTTTTCAAAGAACATTCAAGATCAACTCGGCTTTCAAGAAACTTCAGCAAGGCGAGAATGTTTTGGATGTTGCTCTGGACAATGGTTACGAAAGTCTGAGCGGTTTCAATGAAAGCTTTAAATCCATCATTGGAACTTCGCCAAAACATTCGAAACTTGAAAAAATAGTTGACCTCAAAAGAATCGAAACACCGCTAGGAACCATGATCGCCTGCGCCAACGAAGAAGGAATTTGTCTTTTGGAATATTCTGACCGGAAATCACTTTCGAAAGAATTGGAAGAGATCTCAAAATTTTTCAAAGCTAATATTATTCAGGGTGAGAATCCTCATTTCAAAACATTAGAAGTAGAATTAACCGAATATTTTGAAGGTAAAAGATTAGATTTTACCGTTCCACTTTCGCCTGTCGGAACAGATTTTCAGAAGAATGTCTGGGAAATATTACGAACAATTCCATACGGAACGACGAGAAGTTACCAGCAGCAAGCCGATATTCTTGGCAATCCAAAAGCAGTCCGAGCCGTTGCCAATGCGAATGGACTTAATAAAATCTCAATCATCATCCCGTGTCACAGAGTCATCGGAACTAATGGAACTTTGACTGGCTACGGTGGCGGGATCTGGCGCAAACAGAAACTTTTGGAGCTTGAGAAAGCAATACTTTTTTAATTCAATATTCAAAATTTATTATTCCATGTTTAATAATTTTGAACTATCAACTATCAACTATCAACTATCAACTATCAATCAATGAATTCACAAGATTTAAAAAATATAGCGAACCTTTGGTTTAAAGCCTTCAATGAACAGAACTTAGATGAATTGTTGAGTCTGTATGATGAATCGGCGCAACATTACAGCCCGAAACTTAAGATCAGAGAACCTGAGACCAATGGCTTGATCTAAGGAAAAGATGCCCTTAGAAACTGGTGGAAAGACTGCTTCGAACGATTACCAACTTTGAAATATCAAGTGAACAGACTGACCGCTGATTCTGAACAGGTCTTTATGGAATATACCAGAAAAGTAGATGGAGAAGATGATATGGCAATCGGGGAAGTGCTGGAAATTATAGATGGGAAAATTGTCTTTTCCAGAGTTTATCACGGTTGATACTTTTATCTTTGAAAAAAAATATATAATGGATTTCTCTGTTCAACCCACTTTAGAAAACGAAAATGTAAAACTAATTCCTTTAGATCAGAATGATTTTGAGGACGTGTTTGCTGTGGCTTCTGACCCTTTGGTCTGGGAGCAGCATCCAAACAAAGACCGTTACAAGAGGGAAGTCTTCGAAAATTTCTTCAAAGGAGCATTGGAAAGTGGTGGCGCTTTTAAAATCATTAAAAAAGATTCGGGCGAAGTTGCAGGAAGCACAAGATTTTATGATTACAATCCCGATGATAACTCGATTTTCATCGGCTATACTTTTTATGGAACCAAATTTTGGGGCTCAAAACTGAATCCACAAGTTAAAAAACTAATGCTGGATTATATTTTCCAGTTCGTTGACAAAGTCAATTTCCATGTTGGGAAGGACAACATCCGTTCGCAAAAAGCAATGGAAAAACTGGGCGCAAAGAAGGTGGACGAGGTCAATGTCTCTTACGCCTATGAGCCAGAACGGTTGAATGTTGTTTTTGAAATTTTAAAAGCAGATTATCTTTCTAAAATCTAATCTCTAAATTCTCCTCACAAAACCAGTTCCTCAAACAGTCTATCAAAAGTTTTTTCTAAGTCTAGACTTGCACCAGGATGCGGACGAGAGGTTTGAATGATAGAACTCTTCACAGCCGTCAGCCAACGGAAACGTTCAGGGATTTCGAGTTGGGCGATGGAGCCAGCCGATCTTTCTCCTTTAGCAATATTCACGAAGGAATCCAGATGTCTTTTCACATCCTCATATTCTATTTTGGAATGGATCACCCGGAATTTCTCCTCACAAAGATGAATTTTAACCTTGATGAATTTCTCTCTTTTTGAAAACAATATCAATCCCACGTTGAAGAACTCTTCACGCTCAGGCTTTGGTACCAAACGGATCACCGCATACTCATATAACTTTTGCTCTTGCATTTTTGGCTTCATTTAAAAAGTTATCAGAATTGTCACGTCTCAAAGTCAGGAATTGAAAGTAAACATTTTTTATTTCAGTAGGTGTCAGTTCGGTATCGTTCCATTGTAACCAGTCTTCGGGAATCAGTTCTACGATCTCTTTCAGAACTTCATCGGTCAATATTGCTTTGAATTTCTCATTGGCAGCGTCCAGTTCAGAAGCTTGAGGCAACAAAACGTGGTCTTTGATCATTACAAAAGGACTCACGGCGTTCTTCTCCCAATTGTCCCAGGAATGGTGGAAATATAAAGATGCACCGTTGTCTATCAGCCACAATTCCTTGTGCCACATTAGCATATTGGTATTTCGGAAAGTGCGGTCGATATTGGTAAGGAAGGCATCCAGCCAGACAATTTCGGAAGACAATTTCGCATCGATCTTCACTGCGCCCGGATCGTACGTGATAGCACCGGAAAGATAATGTAGAGCGAGATTCAGTCCACAACTGGCTTTCAAAAGGTCTTGAATTTCCTCATCGGCTTCACTGCGTCCAAAGTCTACGGAAAGATTTGCAAAAACCAGTTCCGGAATACGGAATCCCAACACCTGCGAGATCTTGCCTCCGATCAATTCTGAGATCAAAGCTTTGACGCCGTGTCCAGCACCTCGGAATTTCAACACATATTTGAAATCGTCATCCGCTTCTGCCAACGCCGGCAGAGAACCACCTTCCCGCAGAGGCAAGATGTATCGGGTGACAGTAACTGTTCTTAAGGATATATCCATTGGTATTAATTGTATGTAAAAATAGGTATTTGTGAATGATTGCGCCAATTTGAGTTTAGGAAAGTTGGTGAGGATACCAAATGTACTCCCATTCTTTAATGATGATTTTAATGATAATTTTCGAATTGTCGATTTAAGTATTTGGAAATCATGCTATTTTAATTGTAAAATCACTTGTCCACCCATTTGTCCACCCCTATAATTCTATTTCAACTCTTTGATGCATTTAAATTTACATTATTGAAATACAGATCAATCTTAAAATTCATGAATAAACAATTAAAATAAATCTTATGAAAAAACTTAACCTTTTGATAACGATCTTCTGCTTGATGATAAGCAGATTGTCTTTTGCACAAACCAGCACAGAACAGTTTGAAACCGAAAGTCACGGATCTCCCAGTTTTACAGACAATGGGGTGATCTTCAATATCATTTCACATGTGGGAACGTTTGATATTCAAGGCAATTATCCAGGAACAGGCTGGAATGGGACAGCCAATGACAACAGGTATATTGATAATTCCAATGATGCTGCGTCTCCACCTTCCTTCAGTATCAAGACCACGTCCAATTTGTTCAAGGTCAATAGGTTTTGGATGTATCTTTCTGCACTCAATCTGGACTTGAGCGTAGCTGGAACACTTACTATTACAGGCAGACTCTCCGGGGTCACCAAGTTTACTCAAACAAAGACGACAGGTTTTACAACTTCAATGTCTCCTACAAATGGATACACATTGATCGATTTGACCAATCTCAACGGTCAAAATTATTCCAATATCATTATCGATGAATTGCGGATCACTTTGGGAGGCCTTTACCGATATGCTGGTTTGGATGCTTTTACCTGGGTTAAAGATTCGGGTATTGTCATCGACCCAAATGCCTTAAATGTAAGTGTAGGAGCTCAAACAAACGTCAGCTGTTTCGGCGGTTCCAATGGTTCTGCAACAGTCAATGTTTCCGGAGGAACTGCACCTTACACATATAGTTGGTCAACTAACTCCAGTACAGGAGCTACTGCAAACGGACTGACAGTTGGGATTCATACAGTGACTGTTAAAGATGCTTTGAATGTTATAAAAACCCAAGATTTCATAATTACACAACCAGCGGTTTTGACAGCAGGTATTTCAAAAACAGATTCAACTTGTGGCGCGAGTAATGGAGTAGCGAGTGTCAGTGTTTCTGGAGGAACTTCTCCTTACACTTACCTTTGGTCGAACGGTGCAACCACCAGTTCTATTTCCAATCTGGCTCCGGGAAATTATAATATGAAGGTTACAGATGCCAATGGATGTTTTACATCAAACAGTTTGGTGATCAACGGGACATCGGTATCTGCACCTGCAATTAAACTGAGTTTTAGTAATGGTAGTACTTTGTCATCGTTCAGTGTCATAGGTCAGGGAATCAAATGGTACGCCACAGAAGCTAATGCCATTGCGCACACAAATCCGTTGTCAGGTTCAACAGCAATAGTTAACAATGCCATTTACTACGCTACTCAGACAGTAGCTGGCTGCGAATCCAAAACGCCTTTGGCGATCAACGCCTATAATGAAACGCTTAATGTTTCCGATGTTTCCAAAAATTCTACGATCACGCTCTATCCGAATCCCGTAAAAGAAGTCTTGAATCTTTCTTCAGAATCTAAAATAAATAAGGTTATTATTTCAGATTACAGCGGAAGAAAAGTATTGGAGAGATCTTTGAACGGCGATAATAAAGTGGATGTGCAAGCCTTGGTGAAAGGGAATTACCTCATTCAGATCTTTACAGAAAAAGGTGTGGAAAGTATCAAATTTATTAAGGATTAATATCCATATTACTGATAATGAACTAAGACTTTACAGAAAGCAAGCTTGCTTCGATGCAACAGCAAGCCTGCTTTTACCCAATTGCAAGCCTGCTGTCAAACGATAGCAGGCTTGCTTTTTTTATAAGGATATTACAGAGCTGCCAGATGTTGGTTTTGAAGATTGATTTTTAATGCTGTACAGTATTATTGATTATTAGAAGATGAATCCCTATTTTTGAAAAAAATAAATCAATGTCCAGTTTCATAGATTTTGGATTAGCCAAAAGATCATTCGAGAATCAACAATCAGAAATGAACAGAATCACACAGCTTTTCAACATCCAATATCCGATCATCCAAGGCGGCATGATCTGGCATTCCGGATGGAAGTTGGCTTCAGCAGTTTCCAATAACGGCGGATTAGGATTGATAGGTTCTGCAAGCATGTATCCGGATATCCTCAGAGAAAATATTCAGAAGTGTAAAGCAGCGACTGACAAACCTTTCGGAGTCAACATCGCTTTGCTTTATCCAAATATCGAAGAGATCATCAATATCATTTTGGAAGAGGGCGTGAAAATCGTCTTCACATCGGCCGGAAATCCCAAGACCTACACCGAAACTTTGAAGAAAGAAGGTATCAAAGTCGCTCATGTGGTGGCAAGTGCCAAGTTTGCAGCAAAATGTCAGGACGCTGGTGTGGATGCCGTTGTAGCAGAAGGTTTCGAAGCGGGCGGACATAACGGTCGTGAAGAAACGACTACACTTTGCTTAATTCCAAATGTGAAAAAACATATCGATATTCCACTGATCGCAGCGGGCGGAATTGGTCTTGGAAGTCAGATGAAAGCAGCGATGATTCTTGGCGCAGATGGCGTTCAAATCGGTTCTCGTTTCGCAGCAACAGCTGAAGCTAGCTCGCATGACAATTTTAAAAATAAAATCGTTGAACTCAAGGAAGGTGACACCCAATTGACTTTGAAGGAATTGGCGCCGGTACGATTAATTAAAAATAAATTCTACCATGATCTGGAAAGCTTATACGAGTCTGGGAGAAATATTGAAGCTCTGAAGGAAACTCTTGGAAGAGCTCGTGCAAAACTAGGCATGTTCGAAGGTGATCTCACGGAAGGTGAATTGGAGATTGGTCAAGTTTCTGCTTTGATCGATGAGATCCTTCCCGTTGAAAAAGTCTTCGAAAACTTAATTAGAGAATTCAACGAAGCAAAAGTAGATCTGACTTTGTAAGAAACAAAAATAAAGGCAAAAGAATAAAGTATGATGGGCTTCGAGAGCCTCAGCCTGACAATCGCTCATCATTGATCAATCATCATTTATATATTATGTTCTCAAAACAAGAAGCGCAGCAACTAAAGACAGAATTTTGGACAGCTTTCGGAAAAGCTTTTCCACGAAAATGGCTGTTGTATGACACCAAGATCAAGGATTTTTCTTTCAAATTCTCTGCAGATAACAAAAAAGCTGAGGTCTTTGTTGATATTGAAATGAAGGATGAATTGTTCAGAAATGCTTACTTCGAGAAGTTTCAGTCGCTGGAAGATCTGCTGAGGGATGAGATTGGAGAATTCTTTATGGACGAGTTTTACACTTTGGAAAACGGAAAAGTCATCAGCAGGATCTGGGTAGAAAAACACAATGTTAGTATTTTCAACAAGCAAACCTGGCCAGATACTTTCGAATTCTTCGTCGAAAAAATGAATGCCTTCGAAATGTTCTATTACGAATATGAGGATTTCATTAAATCAGTTTAAAATAGAATATATCATACTTTTTACACTATACATTTTACATTAACAATGAAAAAGATTACAATAAAAGCCAACGACTTCTTCGAATTGCTGAAACTGAAAGGTGAATCGATGTGGGATATTTTTGCACAGTTAATTGATGATGAGGAAAAGGAAATTACTTTCGTAGATGATAAGGACGACTATCTTTTCCATTATATTTTACCAACCACTTTAGAGAAACTTCAGGAAGATAAAGTGCTTTTCTCAAAAGAATATGCTGATAAATTATCGGGAAGTAATTAAAAAGTTCCTGTTAAATCTGAGGGAAAGTTTAATTTCTCGCTAAGCTTTTCTTCCATTCCAAATACCCAATAATTGCCATCGCTGTGAAGATAATATATTGGATCGCTGTGATTCCCAACCCTTTGTAAACCATCATAGGAATACAGATAAAATCGGCAACGATCCAGAATATCCAATTCTCGATATTCCGTTTTGCCATAAAAAACATACCTACCAGAAATAGCGAAGTGGTAATGATGTCGGTGTAATTGGCCCAATCCAAGTGGTAAAGTCCCAGTCTCACGCCATTCATGGAAAATTGATTATCAATATAAGGTTTGAAATAATAGACCAACCCAACGAAAATCAAACTTCCCAAAAACAGAACACTACCGATCTGCCAATCTTTCTTATTGGCTGTTTTCACTTGCACGTGGATGTTGTCATCCGAATGTTTTGACCAGAGGATCCAGCCGTAAACACTCATAACAGTATAGTAAACATTGATGAGCATATCACCCAACAGTCCGAAAACGTACATGATATAAATGAAGAGAACGGTGGAGATTATGCCTGTGGGATAGACCCAGATATTTTGCTTGATCGAAAAAAAAACGCTTAATAAACCAAAGAAAACAGCAACAACTTCAAAAATAATGAGATAGGTCTCGTAGGAACTGTATTGCGCAGTGAGAGTTTGTAAAAAATCCATTTTCAAAGATAATTATTAAGACTCAAAAAAATGGCGCTAAGTCCCGAATTAACATGGATAAATAAAATAAATTAGTTAAAAAATGTTAAGGGTCATATTTTTTTAATATTTTCGTAATTCAAAACAAACAAACAGAAGAAAGCCCCTCAAATTTTTTGGGGATTAAAAAAATTAAATTATGGCAAATATTTGGATCAAGAAGCCAATGGAAGCGTATGAAGCAGACATCAAAAAAAGTCAGCTGAAACGCGTATTGGGGAAATGGAGTTTAACGGCTATTGGAATTGGTGCTATCATTGGGGGTGGCATTTTTGTTTTAACAGGTACGGGCGCTTATTACAATGCTGGTCCGGCTTTGGCACTTTCATTCGTCGTTGCTGGGATCGCCTGTGTTTTTGCGGCACTTTGTTACGCAGAATTTGCGTCGATATTACCAGTTGAAGGTTCGGCTTATGCTTACGCTTACGGAACAGTAGGTGAGATCTTCGCTTGGATCATCGGTTGGGGATTGATCTTGGAATATGCGATGGGATCCATGACGGTCGCCGTCTCGTGGTCTGGTTATTTCGGAAAATTGCTCAAGATGTTCGGTCTGCATTTACCTTATTGGATGACAACGGATCCTGGAACTGCAAAAAAAGCCTTTGGAGAAGCTACTTCACAGATCGCTACTGGAGGCCTGCCATTAGATAAATTACAGGCATTTCAGGAAACCATCAACAATTTCAACGCCGCTCCTGAACTTTTGAATTTCAAATTGTTCCTGAATCTACCTGCGTTGTTAATCGTTTTGGTAGTCATTTCTATATTGGTAAGAGGGACAAAAGGTGCCGCAAAAGCGAATAACGCCATTGTGATCCTAAAAGTATCAGCTATTATTTTCGTGATCGTGGCAGGTGTAT
Organism: Chryseobacterium sp. FP211-J200; assembly: GCF_001643375.1. Classification (GTDB taxonomy): domain Bacteria; phylum Bacteroidota; class Bacteroidia; order Flavobacteriales; family Weeksellaceae; genus Epilithonimonas; species Epilithonimonas ginsengisoli. Next base: position 5,325 of record NZ_LSHB01000061.1, on the reverse strand, counting down.
TTTTCATCAATATAGAAAATTGGAAACCATTCATTCCTGCTGCTACAACTATTACAGAGAACGGCGTCTCGCATCCGGCTTATGGTTATGGCGGGATCATTGCCGGAGCTGCAGCCATTTTCTTTGCTTACGTTGGTTTCGATGCTGTTTCCACGCAGGCTGGCGAGGCAATCAATCCGAAGAAAGATGTTCCTTTTGCGATCATCACATCATTGGTGGTTTGTACCGTTTTATATATTTTGGTGTCATTGGTATTGACCGGAATGATGCATTACACAGACTTCAATCCACTAGGTAAATATCCGGATGCGATCAAAGCTCCAGTTGCTTACGCCTTTGATATTGCCGGACAAGCCTGGGCAGGTTACATCATTACGATTGCAGCAACAATAGGTTTGATCTCAGTTTTAATGGTCATGATCATGGGACAATCCAGAATTTTCCTGGGCATGTCAAAAGATGGTTTGATCCCTTCGACTTTCTCAAAAGTAGACGAAAAAGCAGGTGTTCCGAAAAAGAATCTTTATATTCTAGGAGCAGTGATTGCGATTGTTGCAGCTTTTACGCCGATCAATGATCTGGCGCACATGACCAGCTTTGGGACATTGTTTGCCTTCACAATGGTTTGTGTAGCAGTTTGGATCTTGAGAAAGAAAGAACCGAATCTTCAAAGAAACTTCAAAGTTCCAATGTTGCCGGTTGTTGCAACACTAGGGATTTTGATCAACGTTTATTTGATCTTCAACCTAAGTCCGGAAGCTCAGAAATATTCATTGATCTGGTTGGGTCTAGGCTTTGTGATCTACTTCCTTTACAGTAAGAAAAACTCCAAGATGCAGAATGGTGGATTTGGAGAGACTTTCAAAGCAGAGCAAGAGCCTTTGGAGGACGTTGACATCAATATCGACAACAAAGATTGATCATATCAATTCCGCTTTCACGAGCGGAATTTTTTTTTTGGAGCTATTTGACTTCTTCGATTGCTAAGTTTTTATTTTTTTTAGAAGCAATTCCCGCTATCCACTATTACTCCTCGCGCCAAAGCTTAGCCATAGCTTGCTGTGGGGTAACCGTTACTATCGGGGCTATGGGTTTCCATTGTAGATTCATGCTTACAGCTTATAGTTGAAATTGAGTTTTCCAAACACAATAAAAGAACAAATATTTTCCAAACTTTCTTTATTTTTATAGAATGAAAAAACTAAGCTTCCTTCTTCTCTTGATCTCAATATTTGGTTATGCCCAGAAATTCAAAATGGACACATTACTGACCGATAAGATCAGCATCCGCGCTATCCAACTTTGGGACGGCAAAGTCTGGTACTCCGGAACAGATTCCAAGTTTGGATTTATTAATTTGAAAGACAGATCAGATAAGAAACAAGTTATCTTGTCAGAGAAAAAATTACAGTTTCGAACGCTAGCGCAAGATGAAACTGATTTTTATATGATTAATATTGAGAGTCCAGCTTATTTTTTTAAGGTTGATAAAAAAACTTTAAAATCAGAAATTTTTCATACAGATTCTGCAAAAACTGCATTTTACGATTCATTTGTTATTCAGTCCAAAAATTTAGGAATTTCAATTAGTGATCCCAATGAAGATGGTTTTCCGAAGTATTTTAATTTTAATAATTCTAAAAATTATGAGGTTTTGAATTATCCAAAATATGATAAGGGAGAAGCGCATTTCGCTGCTAGTAATACTAATATTGCTATGAATAAAAGTATGGTCTGGATTGCAACCGGAGGAAAAAAAGCAAGAATATTTAAATTTAATTGGTCAAATCCGTACGTATGGGAAGTTTTTGAAACGCCTTTTATCCAAGGAACATCGTCCCAAGGCATCTATTCGATCGATTTCCATGATAAAAATTTCGGAATTGCAGTCGGCGGAGATTACACAAAACAAGCCGATAATATCAACAATATCGCTACCACAAATGACGGCGGAAAGACCTGGCAGATCCAAGCCAGCGGACAAAATGCGGGCTACATGACCTGCGTGAAATTCCGTCCGAAGACCAAAGGAAGAGAAATAGTTGCCGTTGGTGATCAGCACATCAGTTTCTCATCAGACTACGGAAAGACCTGGGTCAAAATCTCCGACGAGAAAAACCTCTACGCCTGCGAATGGGCAGACAAGAACACGTTGATCCTGGCAGGAAAAGATAAAATAGTCAGATTGAGTTTTCAATAGAACTTGATACAACCATTTTCACTAAATCTTGATTGCTATCAATTTTTGTATTTTAGAACTACGCCTTTCACGTTGGCATAACAATATCATGTCAATAATAAAATATTAAACCATGAATCAAACCTACCCATTTTACCTCAAACTTTCCTGCATCTTGATCAGCATTGTGATCTTGGGATTTCTGGCCATCATTGGTGAGCAGATTCTGATCCCGATGGTCTTGGGATTGTTGATTGCCATTTTACTCATGCCGCTGAGTCGCTTTATGGAGAAGAAATTGAGATTTCCACGGAGTCTGTCTTCCATCCTGGCAAGTCTTTTGGCTTTGGCGATCATTGGTGGCGTGATCTATGTCTTGTCTCTCCAGGTGGCGAAATTGGCGAATGACTGGCCATCGTTCCAGAAACAATTCACGGATCTGATAGATGACCTTCAGGGCTGGATATCAAGGACTTTTGGCGTGAAAAGAAAAGACCAATTGCTCTATCTGAATGACACTGCGAAAAAATCCATCAGCACAGGAACCGCGATTTTGGAAAAAGCTTTGAAATCCATTGGTTATGTTTTGATGTTGACTGGTTTTACCTTTTTATTTACGCTGTTTTTCCTTTTGTACAGAACACATTTGATCAAATTTTTAGTTGCGAGTTTTTCCGAAACCTATCATACAACAGTTTTTGAGATCATCGATAATATCCAATTTATGGTGAAGAAATATCTTGTAGGGTTATTTCTCCAAATGTTGATCGTTACGATCTTGTCTTTGATCGCGTACACGATCATTGGGGTCAAATACAATTTCATGCTTGCGATCCTCACCGGGATTCTGAATATTCTGCCTTACATCGGTATTTTCACCGCTTTGTTGATCGGTGCTTTGATCACGTTTGCTACTGCAGGCGTCAGTCATGTTTTATTCATTGTGATTGCCATTGTGGTGATCCATGCGATAGACGGAAACATCATCATGCCAAGAGTGGTTGGTTCCAAAGTGAAGATCAATTCGTTGATCGTGATTATCGGTCTGGTGATTGGCGAGATGCTTTGGGGGATTGCGGGAATGCTTTTGACTATTCCGGTCTTGGCGATCATGAAAATCGTTTTTGATAGAGTAGAAGGTCTCCAATCGTGGGGATTCCTGATGGGTGAGGATGATGATGTTCCTGTTTTCAAATCGACTTTTGATAAATATTTTTTGGTTAAGAGGTCAGAAATAGAAAAGGTAGAGATCATTCCTGATCCGAAAGATGAACCGAAAAATTGATGTGAAAATCCACTTTAAAAGTTGAAACCCGCAGCCCGACTTGAGTGGAAATCCTTTTTTGCGTGACTTGAATTTCTATTGAAATGGAAATCGTCGGCAAAAAAGATTGACTTCGTCGAACCACTTCGTTAGGTTTGGGAACGGAAGACGGATCAAGCTGCCCAAAATAATTAAAATTAAACTATGAAAAAAATAAGTTTCCTATTTGTCATATTCTCTTTGTTTCTGAATGCACAAACCAAAAAGGAAAACCTCAATGCAATCAAAAAGTTCCAAAAAGAATTGAACGCCGAATATCTAAATCCCAAAGAATCTCCATTGCGAGGCGATAATCTGACCAAATTCAAAAAACATCCGTTCTTTCCGGCCAATTTAAAGTACAGAGTGACAGCCAATTTTGTAAAGACGGAAAATCCAGTTCCTTTCGAGTTGCCGACTTCTTCCGGGAAGTTCAAACAATATCAGGAATACGGAAAAGCTGATTTTGAGATCGATGGAAAAAAATATACGCTCACGATCTATCAAAGCCTGGACCTGATGAAGATAGAGCAATATAAAGATCATCTTTTTCTTCCTTTCCGTGATGAGACCAATGGCAAAGAAACCTACGGCGGCGGGAAATATATGGATCTGAAGATCCCAAATGGTAATATGATCGTTTTGGATTTCAATCTTTCATATCAACCTTATTGTGCTTACAATGCGTTTGATTACAATTGCCCGATTGTTCCAGAAGAGAACAAATTGCCCGTGAGAATAGAAGCTGGCGTGATGTATGAAGATGTTTATCACCATTAATTTTAATTATGGAAACTGATTTTTTTAAAGAGCTTTATAAGAATATTTCAATTGAAGAGATAATAAATAGAATTAATTATTTTAACAATAATATTTCTGCAAAAAATTTATCAGAAGAAAATTTACAAAAGGAAATTCAGAAAATATTTCAAATAGAATTGAATAATAAGAAATATTCTTTATTTAATAACAAAGATATTTTTACAGTTTCATCAGAAAAATATTATTTCTTTAGAGTAAGGACATTTTCTGAAAATGATAATTTTGAAAAAAGGATTTTTCATTCTATGAAATGTAAACAAGACTTGCTTTGGGTACCTGAAAAAAATTGTAATATGGGTCGTTTAAATAGACCTGGAAATCCTGTTCTATATATATCAAGACAAGCAACAAATGCTATTTACGAAACTCGATTGAAAGTTGGTGACTATTTCTATTTGATTATTTACGAGAATTTAAAACCTATGAGAATAGCACAAGTTCACAATCCAATATATTTATATGAGTTTGACGAACTGGAAAATGCAAAAAGATTATTATTTCATAATTTTTTATTGAATGAGTTTACAAAGTATGTTCCTGAAGGTATGGAGTACTTATATAAAACTTCAATATTAATTTATGAAAATTATTTCAAAACACCATATATTGATGCTTTTTCGTATCCCTCAATTGCAACTGAAGCGAAGATAGGCATGAATTTTTGCCTTAGTACAGAAAAAGTAGAAAGAAATCTAAAAACATTAGGTGTTATGGTTTGTAAACTTTGTGAAGGAAATAGTAGTGCCATCTTCAATGTTGAAATATATTATGATGGTTTTTTGGAAGATGATAAAATTAATTTTTATAATTATTAACCCGTAGTGCATTATAAACAAGGTTACTCATAATACGAAAATTTCGTATATTGTATTGACTATCAATCTAATACGTTATGAATAACCTAGATGCAATTTACGATTTTATTTTAAAGGAATTAAGAAAATTAACCATCAAAGAAAATTTTTATTTCAAACCAATTAAACCAAAATTATCTGATTTAGAGCTCATTGCAATAAATATT
>NZ_LSHB01000060.1 GCF_001643375.1 Chryseobacterium sp. FP211-J200 | reverse complement strand
TAATGCACTACGGGTTATTGTAAATGCTTCTATCTTGGTAGATAAAAAATGGCAGCCAATAAACATCGAACAACAAAGAAAACTAGGATGGAAAATGCTAAATGAGCCTTCACAACTTCCTTTATCAGAAACTGAAAAAAAATACACTTACACAGCTAACGAAGTACACATATCTGTTAATAATTTTAGTTTTTCCAATAGAGTGGAAAATGGCAAAACAATACAGGAAAGAGATATACGTGATTTTGAAAAAATAAAATTTATCCTTGATAATAACGGAAGAATTGTCAAAAAAGAAACAAACAGAGAAAACCGAGAAACTGAAATTGAAGAGTATTCCTATTAGGTTTTCATTTTTGAATAAGAAAAAGCAGGATTTACTATCTATTTTGCACAAAGGCTTCGTGCACAACCATCCGGACAGACCATTTGTAATGGGTGGAATGTTTCATGGGGGAACAGCTTTGGGTGGCGGAATCAATAATCACATGAGATCTATCCAAACCAAAAGTGGCATTAAAGTTCTGATGAATGACCAAGAAAAAAGTGTGACCATCCTCGATCCTAGTGGGAATACTTATTTTATGGATGGAGCGGGAAATATTACCGTGACGGCGCCGAAGAATATGACCTTTAATGTTGGAGAGAATTTAACAATTGATGTTGGAAGAGATATGTTGACTTCTGTAGGAAATAATAAAGATTTAAAAGTTGTAAAAGATATTTCAATAACGGCATCTAATCATAAAGAAGAAATTAGTAGTAACAAAACTTTGAAAGTAGTTGATAAATTAGAGGAAATTACTGGGTCAACTAGACATCTTGCGAAAAATGGTGATATCACTTTCCATAGTAATGGTGTTGCATCTTTGTATGGAAGTGTTGATACTAAAGTAAACAAAGGATAAACTGTTGAATCTGAAAAAATTAAATATGAATTCCAACGGGAAATATTTACTAAAGGAGTATGAAAAAACAAACCGATTTTATAAAACTGAATTCCTGCTTTTTGCTAATATTTTATGTGATGCAATTCGTCTCTTGC
>NZ_LSHB01000059.1 GCF_001643375.1 Chryseobacterium sp. FP211-J200 | reverse complement strand
TAGTCATGGTCGGAAGAAAATTCCGACCATTTTTTATGTTTTAAAGACTTTAGCAGGATCTCCGCCTGCGAAAACAATCAGAATAGCTGTAATCATGTCTCGAAGCTCCATTGCGATGCGTCTTTTGGAAGTTTTATAACTCAATTCGTTTGCTTTTTTATAGATCAAAAGTAACATTGATGCAATCATCGTCATGTAAACCATTACCTCAATGCCGTTTTGATTGACAGAAACAAGATGGCTTAGATTGAGTTCCTGCTTAAGAAACCTGAAAAACACTTCGATATCCCATCTTTTTCTATAATAATCTGAAATTTCCTTTGCAGAGAGATCAAATTCATTGGTCAAAAACCAAAACTCTTTATTTGTTTTTTCGTTTTTGATGACCACCAAACGAAAATAAGTTTCTACTTTTTCTTCCCTATAATGCAGATTTCCACGCTTGTTTTGGATGGGCTTTCCGGTGTAAAGCTTTACTTTTTTGTCTTTTACCACTTTCCAATCATTCCATTTTTGAGATTTTTTTTCATCAAGGAAAGATTCTGCTTCTTCAAACTTTCGGTTTTCTTTACTTCGGATGATGAATTTCACTGACTTTTCATCAAAATCTTTCATCACCCTTGTAGATTGCAGACCTCTGTCTATCACATAAATATTGCCATGATGCTCCTCTTTTTTCACTTGTTTAAGAATGGCTTCTGGAAGCGCATTTTCCTCTGACGAATATTTTTGATCCGTAAAAACTTCCACTCCGGAAGGTAAAATGCCATCAAAAGAAAAACTGAATTTTACCAGTTTCTTCCCACTTTTCTGGTCGATACCTTCTTTGAGTTTCGAGCAGGTATCGGCAACAATGGTGCTGTCAACCCTTATCAAATTGTATTTTTCGATTTCGGTGTTGGAATAAAGTTCCGAAAATCTTGCGTACATCTGCTCGTAGATTTCTTTAAAATAATTAGAATCGATTTTGGAAAGCCTTTCAGAGATCGAACTTCTTCGCACTTTTTCGTCTTCACCTAAGCCAAATAAAGCCTTGAAACCGCTACTATTAAAGGTGTCTTCCAAAGTTCTCTGGCTTAATTTTTCATTATCGAAAATACAGAACAGGAGCAGATAAAACATTTTCTTTCCGTGAAGCACCTTGCTGTAGTAATCCACTTTTGTACTTGCGGAAAGATGACTTAAAAGCGCTTCGGGGATAAATTCCAGGACTTGCTTGAGTGAGATTTTGTGATCTTTAAAAACAGACATAACTATTTGATTACCAGTTATAAAGATACAAAAACCAATACAAATAAACAAATTAATGTATTGGAAATCAACTGATTAACACTGTTTTTTTCTAAAAAAAACAAAAAAAATCGGAAGAAAAAATCTTCCGACCATGACTA
>NZ_LSHB01000058.1 GCF_001643375.1 Chryseobacterium sp. FP211-J200 | reverse complement strand
ACTTATAAAGCAAAAGAAACTACAGCAATTACTTGGGAAGATTTCAAAAGTGCCAACAATATGGGAGATGTGACAAGGGAACATTACGTAAAAACAATTACTAAAAGTAAATATCCGATTCCTATTGGAAAGATAGAGAAATATGGAAAACAATATCACTGGAAACCCAAAATAGAATACGAGGATAAAAGGACACCAGAAAAAATAGAAACTTTAAAATATTATATAAAAGATTTCAATGGTGGTTATGAAAACATATATGCTTTGTATGAAAAAGAAAATGTTTTTAAATTAAGGAATATTCCAAAAACAGTTATATTCGAATTTAACATTGGTACATTAAATTACGGTGGAGGTTTTGATTTACAGGAAGATGATGTATTCAAAGCGTATTCCGAATTGGGAAGCGAGGATAAAACTCAATTAGAAATGGTTGTGATTTTAGATAAGACTAATAAAATCTCAAGAATTATATTGCGAAATGATTTACACGAATATGTTTTAGATTGCAAAGATGTTCAATTAGGAGTTGGTGAAATTGAAACCGAAATAACTCCATTAACAGAAACAGATTAAATTATGGCAAAAACATTTGTTTATGATAAAGCAGTAGCACTACAATCAAGCGATGGCAAAAATATTACTTTGAGCGTCTTTTTTGATGGTACCCAAAATAATAAAACCAATACAGAAATTGGTGAAAAACGACGAAAAGCAATAGAAGAGCAAGGTATTCAAAATTATAAAAATCATTTTGAAAAAACTGACTCAGATCCTGCTCCAAATAATCCACCAACAAATAGTGACCCAACTTACGGAACTATACCCTTAGAAGAAGTGGTAATAACCGCTATTGCTGAAAAAGGAGATAGTTATGAAAATGACTATACGAATGTAGCGAGATTGTGGAAAAGTTATGATGTGTCTGAAAATATTCATGATAGAATTTACGTGGAAGGCGTTGGTACGGTAGATGGAAAGAAACCTCCTAAAGATGATGTTTATATTGACAAATGCTACATTAATGATAAAGGAGAGGAAGTTAGCACGGAAGATGACATGGCAACCGTCGGTTTGGGTGTTTTTTCTACCTCAGTTCGTGGGAAGGCTAGAATAGGTTGCAAGAAAATGATAGATAAACTATATGAATTGTTAAAACCTATTAAAAATAGCAAAGAAAAATTCATCAACACCTTAACCATCGATGTTTTTGGTTTCAGTCGTGGTTCTACTACTGCAAGGTGTTTTACACATTTTATAAGCAGCACAGAAACAGCAAAAGAAAGATCTAAATATTTTGAAAATCACGACATCTCCAAGGAGATGATGCCTATTGTAGAAGATATAAAAACTTCTTGTAAAAAGAATTTTGAATTTTGGGATGATGAAACACTTTCCAAAATAGAAAAGGCAGAAAAATTAAAACCTGCAATCACAAAAACAAGTGCGCAACTGCTTTTAGCCGCTGAAAAGCTATACAAAGTCGTAGATAGAGCCTATTCTGTAGAATTACATGATTATTTTCAGCAACAGCTTAAATCAGAAGGAATAAAAGTAAACCACATCAATGTAAGATTCTTGGGTCTGTTTGATACGGTATCTTCCTATGGTTTGTTTCATGATAATGATGTGCAAGACCTAAGTTTAGACGCTGTAAACAAAGCTCAAAAAGTGGTACAACTTGCAGCAGCAGATGAGTATAGAAAGAACTTTGCACTTACCAATATTAAAAATGCAGGTTTCAAAGGAATAGAATTATATCTTCCGGGGGTACATTGTGATGTAGGTGGAGCGTATAACAATATGGGATATGAGAAGACCGCATTTTACATCACATCTTTGTATGACGAAAAAGGTCTTGCACCAAGTAATTTTCTGCTTGGTCCTTTAGGCTCGTATATAAAAGAAACTTTGGAACCAAATTCCAGAAAATTCAAAAATAAACTAGTTGAAGATGGTTGGCTAAAAGAAAACCAATGGGAATTTACATATAAAAATTGGTTAGGTGGTGGGACAAAAGCAGCGCAAAGCGTGGTTCTCACTGGTGTACTTCAAAATATTATAAAACAACTACCTAGTGTGAAGGGCGTAAACTATTTAAAAGAAATAAATAGAAAAATGTTGGAAGGACTGCAGGTCGGTTTGCCACCTTTTGGGATTCTGTACGGACGTCGTATGATCTCTAATAAATATACATTTATCCCATTAGAGTTTATGGCAGATTTTGCGAAGGAATCTGGAGTTCCTATAAATAAGGAATATTTCTCTACTCAAGGATGGACTATTGGAGATGATTTGCAATATACAAAGAGACAACTTACCAAATACAAAAACAAAATTGTAAACCTACGACAAGATCTATTGGATGAAAGCAAAAAGGAAGAAATAGAGAGAATGCAAAGAGATGGTTTGTTGGAAGAAGCAGGAGGATTTGTAGAAGACCTATTTACATCTAATAAAGAAAAAAAATATCTCAAAAAATGTTGTGAAATATCATACTCTTATTTTTTCACTAATAAAAAAGAACTACATCACCTACGGAACAAATATCTACATTGGTCTGCAAAATCAGATTCATTCGGACTGGATCCCGTGACTAGATCGCAACATTACGAAAAAAAGAGAGTGATCTATAAAGGATAATGACATGAAAGAAGAATATAGATTTTTTATTCATGATTTTGCTAATCTGAAATTGCCTACCGAAGTACGTAGTAGAATGTTTCAATATTCTACTGATATCTATATGGAAGAAAGTCAAAAACGGGTTTTAAATTGTAGAAAATTGAAAATATCTCACCTGGGAAAGGTAGAAGGGAAGCATAGATTTCAAATTATCACTTTGGATATCGATATAAGAAATACAGAAAAGAGAAATATAAGATTACTAAAAAAACTAAGTTATTTATTTGATGATGTTTTAGTAGAGGTAGATGAAATATTAAGAATAACGAAAGTGATTAATCAACCACAGTTGATAAATAGATGGAAAAATCTAAAATTAGGTTTGCTAAGTGCGTATAAGGGAGAATCCGTCGAGCATTATTTCAAAACTATAGATGATGTTGTGGAAAATGAAAAAATGTTAATAGAATTTCTACATGAACATAAGATGTTCGGGTTATTTTTCAATGGCTATGTTCAAAATTTTCCAATTGATAAAAAAATTTATTATGAAGAAACTGGCTTTTTTTTATGGGCAGGTTTTAAAAATAAGGATAAAAGTTATGTTCAAATACAAGTTCATGGGTTTCAAGGAGAGAAAAAAATTACTGAGGAATATTATTTTGAAGAATCAAATCTTCTTGATGCAACATCAACCATCTCTGAAATTGGAAAACTAAGTAAGTACAAACTAACGCAACTTGGACTTAGAAAAAATCTGCAAGAAACCTTGAAAAAACATTATAATGGATGAACAAAATACAGTTGGATCAGATACTGAGATGGAAGTTTCAGATCTTTTGTTAGCAAACGCTACAGAACTTGAACAGAAAAGAGCTGAACGCAATGAGCAAGAAAAAACAGAAGATAGTTTAAAACTTGTAATAAGTACTGCAACTTTGGAATGTATCTTATGTACAAATCCTTTTGGAACTTTGATTGTGAATTATGACACTCCAACAATACAACAAAAAAAGACAGCAACTGTAAAAGAAAAAGGTTCTCAAAGTCTTGTTTTTATGGGAAATTGCAAGAAAAGTCCACAAAGTGCAAGCCCATGCGCATCTGTAATGCAGCTCGATGAGTGGAGAGATTTTGGAACCAGTAAATCTCAAAATGAAATTGTTTTGTTACAAAAAAGCACGATAAAATGTAATTATGGTAATGTGGATATCAGGATTACAGATTCAGGACAGATAAATGAACCAGAAAGTATTGATACACAAGGATTACCCTTGCCAGATGAAGTGCTTGATGATTTAGAATATATTTATTATACAGAAGACGGATTTTATTTAGGAGGTAGTGAAAGTAGTACTAAGGTTTATCTCTCCACACAAGAAGAATATGGCAATGCAAAAAAAGACAAAAAATGGTCTTTGATCAATAAAGAAAGTAATTTATTAAAAGAGAACAATAAAGTATTAACTCATTTAAAATTAATAAACCTTTCAGCCACTTGTTATGGTGAATGCTCGTTAGAATACAACGTGGATGTCAAAGAAGAATTGTATGCTATTGCATATGTACATTTTAATCATCCTGAAAATGTAGCTTACGGAGCAAAGAGTACTGGTGCAATTGATTTTAGAAGCAAAAAACCTTTAGAAAGAAATAACAAAACCATGCAATTAGCTATAGGAGCATCAATAAATGCTTATACAAATGGGTTTGATTTTTCTAATGGTGCAGATTCTTGGGATGGTATTGATGTTTTGACTGGAGGGTCTTGGAATAAATGGCTTTCGGAAAATCATTACAGACAAAGAGCGAATGGTAAGAATAAAGGTATTTCAGACCCTAAAAATATAAGTCCTGATTTTTATGCGACAGCTAAAAAAGCTTTGGAGGACAAAATAGCATCACCAAAAGTAAGTGACAAACTAAAAAAAGATTACCATGCAAAATATGCACATCTTCAACCATTAATTGTGTATAAAGAAAGCAAAACTTACAAACCGCTTTTTGAAGTTGTAGCAACTTACGCTGTTAGCATATTTTATAAAACACTAAAATAGTATGAAATTACTCCTGATTATTATTTCCCAATTTGTATTCATTAATAGCTTTGCGCAGAACTTAGATAAAGCTGACGTAAACGATTTTAAAATTAATGATTTACCATTTATCTTTTCGGTCAAAAATGTATTTGATTTTGAAAAGAATGTTGGAAAGCTTATGTTAAAACAGGTTGATGAATATGAAAAAGTTCCTTTCATAAGGAAACGACCGGATAAAATCTTTAGAAATGATAATGTATTGCTATATGTAAAGAAAGATAAAGCTTACATAGGTTTTGTAGATCTGGAAAAAAACAACTGGATCTTAAAATATAAAACAAATACTTTATCATATTCCTCAACACGAGATGATTTCAAAAAAATATTTCCAAATTCTTATAAATCACCATCATACATGCCAGGAGTTCTGCCTGAAAATGCTGTAGGCTACAGTGTTACTATATGTGAAAATAATAAAAAGGCCTATTTGAATTTCACATTCTATCATGATCACCTTACATCAATAGCAATATCTGAGAAACAGATCAAGATAACAGATTAAATATGATAAATATATCTGTCAGGGGTTTTGTAGGTATGGGTGTTCATTACAAAAGAAAAAATGCAACTGGAAATCTTTGAATGCATTGAAATCTGGTACAATAAATAAAGACGTCACAGCTCACTAAACTACAAATAATAGAAGAATTTAAAAAGCAAAAGAGAATTTACAAAAATGCAGCTTAACTCCAACTGGATTTTTTATTTGCATATCCAAACTTCTTGTGAAAAAATATATTGGAAAAAATCCGATAAAAGTGGAATTAGCACATATCCAAATTACCAAATTCTAAAACCACTGTAATTAAATTAAACCTTCTTAAACAAGTGGATTTATAATAAGTAATATGATAGATTACAGCTATTTAGCAGGAATCGAAAGATTTTGGATGGTAGTGGAATGTCTTAAATAAAAGAATTAAAATATTAAGTAATTTTTAAAAATTTAAGCAATGAAAATAATTAGCAAATTTTTTTTTGTAAGTCTCATATTTATACTAATTTCATGTGATGGGCAAAGTAAAAATAATAATACAAACAATCATTGGGCAAAAAATAAAATAACAGAAAAATTTGATTTTGAAGCGTATAACAAAAGAGAGTCTGCCGTTCATAAAATAATAAAAAATGATACAATTATTGAAATGATGTTGATTGAAAATAAAATAGGAACATATAACGAAACACCTCCAAACCCTCTTTCTTTAAAATTTATAAAGAGTTTTACAGCAATGGAAATATCAAAAAGAAAGAAACATATATTGGCGAACGCACAAAAGTTGGAATATCAGAATATTATGATGACGATGGAAATGTAGAAAAAGTAGATGAAGATAAAAAATTTGGGAAAATAAAATATCAGCAAGTATTACAGTTTTTACACCAAAAAGGAATTGTCAATTTAAAAACGGGAGATGGGAAATTTGATAAAGATGAGAGACCAGCATTTGAATTGTTCTTTAATGAAGAAAAAGGAAAAAAGGAATGGGTAATTTCAATTAAAAATGGAAAGAAAAATGATAATCCTGATTTTAGTGGAGCGAACCGTTGGCTTTTATAGATTTAGATTATAGAATGGATGGAGAATCGGGTAAAGTCGAAGAAATTAAATAATGATTAAAGAGCAGAAAAAGAAAATTTCTGCTTTTCTAGTATTGAATCTAAAATGAAATCAGGTAAAATAATTTTCCTGAATACTATTTTAGTCTTCAGCAGATGTAATAAATAAACTATTTTCCAGATATTGCTCCACATGGTGGTTATGAAAATCTAGATGTCATTGCTATTTCGAAAGATGGATCTGAAGAAACGGTAGGCAGGATCAGAATAAATCCCAACAGTTCCCAACACCAGAAAAAAATAACTGTAGCGCTAATCAAGGTATTTAATTCAAAGGGAAATTTCAGTTCTTTAAATCTTGAATCAAGAAAAAAAGAAATTACAAAATACTTGAATCAAGCTTTGATAATTCCCACTTTTGTGACTGCAAATATCCATATCAATAGATTAGGCCAAAACCAAAGAAAAAAATTTCTAGATGCGTATAATAGATATGGACCCGTAGATGATGACATTTATGAGGTACTTTATGACGCAATGACGAACTTCGATTCTAAGTACTCCAAATACATGAAAGTATTTTTTATAGATGACGTGGCTGGAGGTTTGTATGGAAAAAAGTATGATATTGGTGTAGAAAAAAAATCTGTTATTGTACTTACAAGTGGATTCAATGACAGTACTCTAGCGCACGAAGCATTACACGCAATGAATCTTTATCACACTTTTGATAACGACAGCAAATTTACTTTTCTAAATTTCGAAACTGATAATGTAATGGATTATTCAGATATTGAAAATAGGAAATTTGCTGTAATCTCAACTTATGTCTGGCAATGGAAAATCTTACATGATTTTTTAAAAACAATTTAGCCATGAAAAATTTAATTTACTTACTTTTAAGTTTTACTGCTTTATCCTGCAATGGACAAAATAATAAAAACCCAAATATGCTTGATATTGAATATTTGAGAAAGAATGGAGCGTCTTCATCAATTTCTTACAATGGTGCAATAAGCACTTCTGACAACAGCGGTTCTGCCGTGAAACATTACCACCTGACCGAGACCAAAAATGATGAAAAAATCATTACGGAAGGCGATGAAGAAACTGGGTTTATAAGAACTGTAGAAAGTACAGATTATGTAAAAATAACGGAATATGATGGCAAAGGTTTGCCACTAACTATGTTGAAAAAATCTGTCTATGGTTTCGAAATTTCGAAATCTGAATATAAAAATGATAAAATTATTACAGAAGTCGACTTTGATAAGCTCTTTGATTTTAACGATGAGAAATTATTCACCTATATGAAAAATAATGGCTTCGCTTTGGACAAAAAACAATATCTTGAAATAACAAATTCAGAAGTTCCTCGCCCCCAAATTTTAAGAGGTTTTGCAGAGGATTTCAAATTTCTAATTCCAGAACTGAAACTAAGGAAAGAATTAGTTTGGATATTAGTAGATGTCCCTGGAAATTATAATGGCCAGGAAGGTATATATTTTGTGTGTCTAAGTGGAACTGATGGTAAAGAACTTCGTGTTAAAAAATATATTGGGAAAAAATCTGGAAAAAATGGAATTGGCACATATCCAAATTACCAGATTCTAAAACCATAACTGTAATTAAATGATACCACACATTTTAAACCTTCTTAAACAAGCGGATTCATAATAAGTAATATAATAAATTACAGCTATTTAGTAGAAATCGAAAGATTTTATTTTGTTTATATGGTAGCGGATTGTTTTAAATAAAATAATTAAAATATTAAAATAATTTTTTAAAATTTAAGCAATGAAAATAATCGGCAAAATGTTTTTTGTTAGTCTCATATTTATATTGATTGCCTGCAATGGACAAGAAAATAAAACAATCTCAACGGATAAGTCTACAACCAATAGTACAAAGATCGATAATAAAATGAGAGAGAAATTTGATTTCGATGTTTACCAAAAATCTTTGGAAAATGATGGTATTTATAATCTTCCAAACAAGAATACCGTTTATATGATAAGCCCGCCCAATCCGGACTATGAAAAGCAAAAGGAAGATTCGATAAAAAATGGGTCTCCCGCACATTTCTGGGAGGGAGACGGCAGTGGTTTCCAATACGAAAGACTTCCTAAACCTTCTTTTGAAACCATTTATAAAGAATTTGGTGCAGATGGTTACATTATCAAAAAAGAACACTTCATAGGGCAAAATACCAAAGTAGGTGTGTCAGAGTATTTTGATAAAAACGGAAATGTAAAAACAATTGATGAAGATAAAAAATGTGGTAAAATAAAACCGATAGACGCTTTAAAATTTTTGGAAACAAAAGGAATACTTAATTTAAAAACAGGAGAAGTACAACAAACAACCTCCGATGAAGACAAATTCGGATTATCATTCATAGAAGAAAAAGGTCATAAATATTTTGTTATAGTGATCAAAGAAGGAAAAAGTTACGATGGTCCGATTGGAAGGGGAGAACCGCCTGCCGGATCTTCGATCGCTTACTACATGGATGGCGAAACTGGAGTTGTTACCAGTAAAAAGTAAGACGTAAATTAAGCTAAATATTTTCCCTTAATAATACTTTAGTCTTCACAAATTGAAATATATCATCTATTTTCTAGATACTTCTCCACTGGAGAGGATTGTATATTTCTCTTTTAATTTCTTTTTTAAACTTTCAAAATCAAGCTCATAGACACTTATACCCATATCTTTTTCAATAATAAAAGATTTGTACGTTTTATCTTCGGGCATACTATGACCAACAGATTTTCGGGATACAATTTTGTTATGATTGACGGTAATGATTTCCTGAAAACTGGAATCTCCTTCAAAATCCAGGATGTAGATCTCAATATCATTATTGAAGCTTGATTTGATCTGAAAAATATTGGTTGGAATATCTTCAGGTTTATTGCCTAGGATCTGAGATATTCTTTTAAAATTAAAATCGTCTAGTTTAGGATATGTTTTTTCACAATCAGGAGAACTCTGCTGTAAACAAACTGCTGTATATTTCTCAAAATCAAATGGCAAGGAGATCAAGTGGTCAGCTTTGATAGAATCCTTTGAGACAGGTTCTGTTTTTGGAAGTGTGTCTTTTGCGTTTGTTGCTACATCCGCCGTTTCTTGTTTTTCAACAAATCTGGCATGCTTCTGACAAGAGATGAAAATGATTAAAAAAAGATATACCGGGATCAATTTATGCATCAGTTTGATTTTTAAGTTCTTTTATTGGTTTAATTAATTCTTTCTTCAACTCTCGTAGGAATTTTAGACAGATCTTTATTTTGATTTTTCATCAATTCCAAATATTTATTGTAAGCTTCCTTTGCATATTCTTTGTTATCAGTTGCCCAATAAGAATCTCCCAAATTCAAGTATGCAACAACTCTGTCAGGATATTTTTCAACAATTTTTTTCAATAACAGAATAGAACTTTGATCGCCTTTTTGAGTCGAAGAATTGTAATAGGCGATATCATTATAATCATTCACATTACTTTCAGAAAGCGGATTGAAATAGAGCATTTCAGCAATTTCGTCAAAACCTATACTTTTCAGTTTTCCCAAGGATTTGTTTTTATAACCGGACTTGAAAGTGGAGAGATACTGATGATATTTGGAAATCGCATTTCCTTTCAAATTGTTAAATTCTTTGTCGTAAACACTTTTATTATTGACAGTTTTTCCATCGATGCTATACGACAGATCATTGATTGTGAGCGATATGTCCGGAAGAAAATCATCGTTGACAGTTGAGATATTGGTTTCTAATAAGAACCAGTTATCATTCAAATATTTGTACGTGTATATTTCTGTAGTTTTGAAATTACCACAACAAGACGCCCCAATTTGTATTTCTCCGGGATTTCCTTCTGAGATGAAGAAGTTTTCCATTGGATTTTCAACTTCCGAGAAATTATCAGCATCAATAGTGAAGGATTTTGCTTCAACAAATTTTTTGTCTGATGTTCCTAAAAAGATCTTTACCATTTTTTCATTGGATTTCGAATCGTTTATTTCTATATAATCTTCTATTTTGTCTCCATTGAAATCACCTCTTACAGAATCGCCGTTTATGACCGGCGTTATTTCCTGTGTTTTTGAAGACAAGGATGACTTTGGTTCTCCAGAAATTTTAGAATCATTGGTTTCTTTGCAAGAGAGCAACTGAGCAATGAGCACGCAGCATGAAATATATTTTATCATTTTTTTAATTCGTTTATTCTTTTTAAGGCCGCTTTTCGAACATTCAAAAACTTTACAGTTTTATTCTTCACCACTTTTGTATAGACCAGATCAGAAAAAATACTCAGTTTTTGAATACCGTAATAATTTTCTGTAGAATCTGTGGCTGCTGTCAAGTCAACAAATCTCTGATAACCTTCTATCGCCAAAGCTTTACTTTTCTCACAACCTTGTTTGGAAACACCGGGGTCATGCCACAGTCCCCATGCGAAAGCTGCTTTCTTATCTTTATAGGCTTTGCTGTCCGGGAATTTATAATCTGTATTTTTCCCTTTGTCCGTGGTGCATTTCGAATATAGATTTTCAAATCCTTTCTTCACATTCTCAAGCCTGTTATCGATATGGTTGAAGCCGCCATTGACACGATAGGTGAGGTAGATAAAGTCATTTTCATTGGAAGCGCCGTTCAGATTGGCTCTTTTATCCCAAAACCAACCAGCCGAATGTACAGCGTAAGGAGATTTGGTCACCTTGTCCCTTGCTGCGGCAGACGAAGTCACGTCTTCACCCACAGCAGCCTCGAAGGCTACATAATTTGGCTTGGTGGTAAGCTGGATCAATCCTCTTCCGTGCCATCCTTTGTAATGAGCCAAATAATCGGCATCACCTTGCTCAACATTATATATGAAACTTCCTGATTCCTGGATGACCTGCGCAAGAAAATGAATTTTTTGTAAGCAGGAATTGATATTGAACTTTGTAAAGGTTTCATTGAAGCCGTCCAGATATTTATCAATGTTCGCATTACTTGCATGCACCGCAATGGCTTTTAGTTGCTCTTTGGTCAATTTATCATTACACGCACATTTACCACCAGATGTTGCCGGCGCTTTCTGACTTTGATAGGTTTCCGAACAGATGCAGGTCTTCATAAAACCTAATTCTATAGCCAATTCTACAATACTTTTACCATTTAGAGTGGCGGCATTGGTGCAAAAATATTTATCGTCCAGGTATTTTTTTTCATATTGTCTTACATCCATATGGATCCAGCTGAATGTGTGGTCATACCTCAAACTCCCGTCTTTATAGTACAATAGGTCTATAGGTTCTATGGAGAATAGATTTGGATTTGGCCATTCTCTTTGGGCTCCCAGATGTTTTACGAAAATATCATCCCTCATCGCTCGTAATTCGACAAGATTTTTTTTCTGAGGTCCTCGGATGGCCCAAGTTCCCTTACTGAATTGGATGTCGATTGCTTTTCCCTGATGATTGGTTGTTTTATAATTTTTAAATCGACATCTGTATCCAGACGAGAAAGAATCAATTTTATAGGTCTTTTGTTTGCTGAAATAAAACTGTAAAGCTTTGAAGCCAAAAAGCAGTGAGCGGTGGATTCCAGGGAACTCATATTTATTTGTAGACTCAGGAGAATTATTGGCACCGGTTTTATCACCAAATCCCTTGCAACTATTTGTCTCTTTGATGCCCCTCAACTTACTTACGGCCTGTTTGCCTTTGGTAGAGCAGGAGCATTTCAGTTGCCCCCAATAGGTAGCACTGATATCGAAGTTCTTTGAAAATTCATCGATTGCTTTAAGAGTACTTCCGCACACTTTCCCCGTTTCGGCAATTTTCATAAAGTCCTTCTGGAACTGCTTTACCATCTTTTCAGTTTTGTCTGTAAATTCATCGGTCGGTACATTGCCACCAAATCCAGCCAGGCGAATATTGATCTCGCGCACCAATTCATTTTTATCTCCTTTTTTGATACAGAATTTTCCACCGCATGTAGCCAGAGCTTTGTTTGCACCAACATTGACAGCGCTTCTGACTTTTTCCACCTCCATCAGACCGTCAGAATCTACCCCGAATTTTTTGGATTCTGCAGTGACATCCAAAGGAATGACCTCGATGAAATAATTTTGCTTTTCCGAATCAGAATCTACCATTCCCAGATCTATTCCTTTGTCAAATATCTTTTCTGTGATGGTAAATCCACCTGTGATGATATCGTCACTTACTACCTTTAACTTTCCACTTTTAGAGACCAGGTCGTTGCTTCCAATATCATATTCCCAAACTTTGTACTCAAGATTTTTCCCAACCATTCCCCTTGTCTTGATTCTCACATGCACATGTTCACCGACTTTAACTTTGGTCAGTTTGCTGCCATCAGATTTCGAAAAATAAGCATCCAGGACCTTCCCCTTTTCATCAGGTTTAGCTGGTGCTGCACTGCTTGGGGTTGCAGGATATTTTGGAGAATCTGCTTTCGGCTTAGGTTGATAGTCGGGATTGGTAACATTGACATTGACTTGACTTGCTTTTTCCCCCTTTCCCAGATAGGTTGCTGTAACGTAGTATTCGTGGTTGGCACCTTCATCTGTGTCGCCTTTCATGACAAATTTATTGGCGATCTGTCGCATTACTTTCTCATCTGCAATTAAGGAGATCCTTGCTTCCGCTATTCCTCTTTCATTGACAGTCGCCTTGTATACTCTGGGGATCCTGTTGTTTTTATTTACTGCTGCATCATGTCCGTCTCCTTTTGCATCGTCTTCCCACAGTTGGAATTCTATTTCTTTTCCAAATAAAGCTGTACAAAATGCCTGAGCAATCAGTGTATCCCTGTAATCTGCTTTATTGACATCTTTTTTCCCTCTGTTGAAGAGAATGACTTTATCAATTTGTGCAGTTTTGCTTGCCGTGGGAGTAATTTCCAGCTTTCCGAATAATTTTTTTGAAGATTCCACACTGGGCAAAATCCCCTGGACAACCTCGAAAACACGAACTTCAAAAAGTTCTCCGGCAACAGGTTCAAAGAATTTATATTCTACTTTTGTTCCTTTTTTTGGAACGCCGTCTTTTGTGATGTCGATCCAGCTACCACTCTTCTGCTTTTTGAAGAGGTACCATTCATAACTGTTGTTAGGACTGAAAAACGGTAGAGAACCAAACATATTGATCTCATAGAAATTTGTTTCTCCTACCATTGGATTTTGATTGCCGATAACTGCGCCCATAATATTATTCGTAATATAATTGATCCGATTGATTGGTCTCATCCTTAAATTCTCCAAAATCCATGATTGGATTGTAGGTCTGCTGCTCTCGGGAATCTGCATTTTTAACGCTGCTTTTTCCTGCTTCGATCTGTTGTCCGTGTTTCATGACAGTTATTTTACCACCAACTGCACATTTCAATTCCGAGATTTCCGTTAAAGGTTTTTTACCCATGATCTTCACTTTCTCATAGGTTTTTGTCCATTTTCCTGCCGGCGCAAATGCACAAGGGTTTCCGTTTTTCACACTACAGGTCCCGAAAGGCATCGCAGCAGGATTGAAAGTAAGGTCATCTTCTGTTACGGAAAGGTAATCAGCTTCTCCATTTTCATCATTCCAATAATGTTTTTGATGACTTGTAACTTTGAAATTTGGAAATTTTGCACCTTTATCGCAACAGGCCATTCCTTTTTGGACAACAAAAAATTTACCGTCATGTTCGCTGGAATTGTTCTGATCTTCGCTAGCTTCCTTTTTTTTCTCAGTAGTTTCTTTCTTATCGTTATCATTTTCTGAGGCTGTAGATGATGTTTCATCTTCTGCTTCCTCAGTAATTACGGCCTCGTCCTGATGGTCATTTTCCGGATAATCGTAATCCGTTAAATAATCATCGTTATCATCATTGTGAAAGGAAATGTTGCTGTTGTTATGATGATTGTCCAAAGGATCAGGATGTTTTTTCATGGTAGGTCAGTTTAAACTTTGTTTTCTATAAAGCTCATTGTTATTCCTAATATTACGGAATATTTCGGCTCGAAGCATTTTATTCCTTTTATAATCCCTTTTTTGTCAGAGTTTTATTTGTCTGTCTGCCTGTGTTTTAGATTCATTATCAAATGTTATTCCACGACATGTTTTTATAAAGGTTCGGCATTTCATCTATTCAATTTGGAACAAAGACCACAATGTTATTTCCCATTTTTTGAAATTATATTCAATCTATGCTTAATTGATTGTTCAAGCTTGGTTGCCATTATTCACAATAATGATTAAGATGCACTAAAAAAATTAAGTCTTTGAAAATAATTGTTATATCCTTTAATGACCTCTAAAATTAAAAAACTTGCTCGGATTAATTAGCAACCTAGAATATTATTTTGAAAAGTGTAGTAATTCTACGACATATCGACGACTTGGGGAGAAGCGGTCGCTCCAAATAGGACAGGCATATCAAGTCAGACCATAGAAAAATGTGTAAGGCAATGATCTAAGTATTGAAAACTGAGAAGTCGATAATCTCATCGGTGTTGCAGAGAGTGAAGGGTTATCCTACCTATTCAAAACCACTAAGCATAAAAGATCTAATAGAAAATAAGTGTTATTGACATTTGGAATTATAATTCGATCATCCACGTGCTTTCTTACTATAGCATTTGTTATTGGAGGATCGATCATTGATTTTTTCTGATATACCTTTAAATTCGGGAAAAGGATCCTTTATTGTCTTAAGCTGTTCAGCTACCACCTCCGGATCGAGTATCTGCTGGATAGAACTGGTCTGTCAAAAACGAAATATCCATAACTTTTTTCTTGACTTGGTATTACAAACCTAAAGATAACTTCAAGCTCCGTAGATCATTGCGATCCCTAAGGATGTCATGCTGCGGAAATGACGAATTTGTAAATAAGTTCTCATAATAGGAGATTCCATCTAAAAGATTTTGTCTGAATGTGTCCCATTTTTTTTGATTCGCAGAGGCCATGTCGTGTACTGATTCTGATAGGCCTTTTTTCATATGGTCTACATACATTTTCAGCTCATTCATAAACATATTTGGACGGTATGCGTCGGATAGGACATTCCCATTTCCATAAATATGCTTCACCATTTGTGACAAGGTAACCTCTTTATCGAAATACGCAAGATTTGGTCCTGGACAAATGACGACACCTTGATCCTCTCCCTTTACTTCAATATGATTCTCAATATAAGCTGAGTTTGAAAGACCCACGCATAAGCATGCTTTTTCTGTGATCTTATTTTCTTGCTTTTGGGCTTGATCGGATATCAATGCTGTTTTTTCTTTCTCTAATTGTCTAAACTTCAAGGTTTGATATTTGGTAGAGGCAGTGCACAGCCCGTCCGAAGAAAATTCCTTGTTCAATGCCAAAAATTTCTTTGGACAAGGACTCCCAGAACGATTATTGGCTAGCTTTGTCTCTCTAATGATTTCATTGGAAGAGCCTTTGACAGTGTTGAATAAAATGCCCAATGGTGAAAGGTCACTGAGATAGAAATCGTGTTTTTTTGCATTGGCAAGTAGTTGTCTTGTTTCAAGATCGACACATGTAGCCTCCGGAACCAAGAGGAAAGGTGATCCCCAGCCAACGCTGTCCATTTTGTAATGCGAAAGAAGGAACTCATGTTCCTCTGATGTTCCAACGCCTCCCTGGACTGTGATCCTCAGCTCAAATGGTTCTGACGGGAAAGGTTTCGATTTGTTTTGTAGAGCAGCGATCATCAGTTGATGTGCATTTCCAATCAATTCATTTTTTCTTTGTCGGAATTCTTCCAAAATAGGTCCCAAAAGAAAACCTTCTGTTGCAAAGGCATGTCCACCACAATTCAGACCCGATTCGATCCTGTATTCCGATACCCACAATCCTTTTTTAGCCAAAAACCGACCTTGGATCATCGCAGAGCGGAAGTCACTGACCTTTATAATGATCTTCTTCTTAAGTTGATGTTCAGAATCGGGATAGAAGTCTTCAAATTGTTCGATGTAACTGTATAATCTTGGATTCATGCCTGCCGAAAGTACAATGGAAGAGCAGAGTCGGCTCTGTGCAAATCCACGGAGCGATGCGTGAGCATCATTGTAGATAATAGGTAATTGTTCATTGTCTTTATAATGATCCTTATCGACCTTTGTCATGATATTCACGTCGATGCTACCCGGTGAAAGATGATGGTCAAGATAATGTTTCAAAGTTGAATCCGTGATCTCTCCTGCTGAAAGAATTTTCTTTAGATCCGATCGGATCTTAGAAGTATTTGGAAGCATCTCTGCAAAATTGATCAATGACTGCTTTCTGTTGACCAGATCTTCTTTGAACGCTTTAAATTTTTGATTGACAATATCATCGACCAAATTAAGGTATGCGGTGATTCTTTTTGCGCGATGGTCATCCACTTTGACCGAGATCGCTGAAAAGTCGAGATCGAATTTTTTGCTGTAGAACTTTCGCATCTTTTCGATGATGTCATCATCTATGATAGAAATGACGGAGGATATTCCATACTGGGCCACACGTATTGGGGTATCGATGGTGAAGGCGATTCCCATGACTGGAATATGGAAATTGTGTAAAGGTCTTTTGCTCATTTTTTTTAAAATTCTCTTATATTTAAATGTCGGAACATATCACTCCTGCCAATCTGCGTCCTCACCCTGCGGTGCGGCGCCTCCTTGCGCTTCTGTAATGGGCGCTTTTTCCTGGTTGATATGATAGATGTAGGCTGCAACTTTTTCCGCCTCTCTGCCGGAAATGGTGCCTTCTTTGATAAATGGGCGCATTGCAGGATTGTTTGGAGAACCATTTTCTAGCATCCAGAATACATTTTTGAATAGTGTCTTTTGTTTGATGTAGATCCACTGCTTATCGGTTAGATTAGGGCCAATTCCACCTTTTCCTGATTCAGAATGACAGGAGATGCAATTGGTTTTAAAGATTTGCTCGCCTTCTGCGATATTCTCTGAATCATAGACCGCTGTTTCAATATCTATTGGAGGTGCGGTCTTCTCGTATTCCTTAATAGAGGCAAGTTGCATCCTGCTTTCGTCCTGATATTCCACATCAGGATGTGCGTAATCTGTAAAGGTGAACGCGATCAGATAGACCACACAGGAAAAGATCGTGAAGTAGAACAGTCCCAGCCACCATTTAGGCAATGCGTTGTCCAGTTCCGTGATGCCATCAAAACCGTGATCGATGAGAATTTGCTTTTCTTCGATGGGAGATTGTTTTTTGAATGCAGAATTCCATAATTTCCGGAAATAAGGAATAGCTTTTTCATTGAGATAGGCTTGTTTTTCTTCATCGGTCAACAGTTTGAAAGTGGCATTTTCTACAAGGTCCCCGATAGAATTCAGGATCAGTAAAAGAAGACAGACGACTACAAGTAGTCCCCAGAAAAATGGAGAGCTCAAATAATCGGCATCGGCAAACATTTGAAAGCAGGAAAATATTGATATTACTGTGATTGTGATATATATTGAAATGGGAGTTCTCGGTTTCATTGTTGTTGCGATTTAAAGATTCATCATTTTATGCTGGCGGTCTTAACTGCCGTCGTTCTAATGTCTGTTCCCAGCCTTTGCAGGTAGGCGATCAAAGCGATGATCTCCCTGTCTTCAAGTGGAACAAAGGCATTTCCTTTAGAGGACCTTTCTTTTTCCATTTGATCTTTCAGGTCTGTAGCTTCAGAATAGATCCTTTTCACGATCGCCTTTGATTGATTGTCTGCCCATTGATCGGCAGAATCTATCTCCGCCTTTGTGTAGGGCACATCAAAAGTGTTTTTCATCAGCTTTACCTTGGCGGTCATTTGAGTACGGTCCAGTCTGTTGGTGATCAGCCAGGGAAAACGAGGCATGATGGAACCCGCCGAAGTGATCCTTGGATTGTACATGTGCTTGAAGTGCCAAGAGTCCGGATTTTTTTGACCTTCTCGCTGTAGATCGGGCCCGGTTCTTTTGGAGCCCCACAGAAACGGCCGGTCGTAAATAAATTCTCCAGCTTTGGAATATTGTCCGTTCTTGCCGTCAAATCTCATGACCTCATCACGGAAAGGCCGGATCATCTGGGAATGGCAGGAATTACAGCCTTCTCTCACGTATAGGTCTCTACCTTCTAGCTCAAGTGGTGAGTAAGGTTTGACCGATGAAAGCTGTGTGACGTTGCTTTTGATGGTAAGGGTGGGAACAATTTCCACCAATCCACCGATCGCGATTGCAACAAATGCAAAGATAGAAAGGAGATGTGGGGTTCTTTCCAACCATACATGCCAGCCTTCGCCTTGCCTTCTGGATGTTCCTACTTTAGCTAATGCAGCAGCCTCCGTAGGAACATCCTTTTGAAAAGAACCGAACTTGATCGTTTTATAGACATTGATCACCATTAGCACTGCACCACCCAGATAGAATAGGCCGCCTAAGAACCGCATCTTAAAGTAGGGTAGAATGGCTGTTACAGTATCTAACCAGTTTTTGTACACCAATGTTCCGTCGGGATTGAATTGTTTCCACATCAGTCCCTGGGTAAAACCAGCGATGTACATTGGTACCGCATAGAAGATGATGCCTAATGTTCCAAGCCAGAAATGCCAGTTTGCTAATTTCGGGGACCATATTTTTGTTCTCCACATGACGGGAACCAGATAATAAATCACCCCAAATGCCATGAAGCCATTCCATCCTAAAGCACCCAGGTGTACATGACCGATCACCCAATCTGTATAATGGCCGATCTTGTTTAAGGATTTTGTAGCCAATAAAGGGCCTTCAAAGGTTGCCATGCCGTAGCAGGTCACCGCCACAACAAAGAATTTAAGAATTGGGTTTTCACGTACTTTATCCCAAGCGCCCCTCAGTGTTAAAAGTCCATTCAGCATACCGCCCCATGAAGGAGCGATCAGCATGATGGAGAATCCCGTTCCCACTGCTTGGGCCCATGCTGGTAGTGCCGTATATTGTAAATGGTGTGGTCCTGCCCACAGATAGACAAAGATCAAAGACCAAAAATGGATGATAGACAGCTTGTAGGAAAATACCGGGCGATCCGCTGCTTTTGGCAGAAAGTAATACATAAGCCCTAGAACAGGTGTGGTCAGTACGAATGCAACTGCATTATGACCGTACCACCATTGGACCAAGGCATCTTTGACGCCTGCATAGGCAGAATAGGATTTCCAACTGGTGAAGGATAATGGTACTTCTAGATTATTGAAGATGTGAAGCATCGCCACAGCGATCCAAGTGGCAATGTAAAACCAGATGGCCACGTACAGATGTCTGACACGTCGTTTCATAATTGTGCCGAACATGTTGATCCCAAATATGACCCACGAAACAGTGATCAAAATGTCTATCGGCCATTCATGCTCAGCATATTCTTTTGAAGTATTGATTCCCATCAGGAATGTGATGACCACTGCGATGATCATTAATTGCCAGCTCCAGAAATGGATCCACGAAAGGGTGTCACTGTACATTCTGGTTTTCAAAAGACGTTGCATGCTGTAGTAGGCGCCACAGAAAAAAGAGTTACAAACAAAGGCAAAGATCACGGCACTGGTATGCAACATCCTGATCCTGCCAAATCCCATAGCTCCCTGTGAGTTGATCAGACCTTGGATATTACCACTCCTTAAACTCTGGATGGTCGTGTCATCCGTTCCAAATAAAAATTCAGGTAACTCTGGGTAGAATAGCATCAATGCAGCGGTGAGCCCTAAGATGAAACCTATGATCCCAAATGTGACGGTCGCATAGAGAAACGCCCTCACAATTTGATTGTCATAACTCGTAGTGCATTATTACATTAATTCAATTTTAAGTCTATTCATTTTTCTACTGAAAACAAAAACATTTACAAACTGAATGAAAGTTAATGCTGTTATTTTGCTCAATACACTTG
>NZ_LSHB01000057.1 GCF_001643375.1 Chryseobacterium sp. FP211-J200 | reverse complement strand
TGTTTTCATCCTCTACAAAAATATCAATTTTTGCTATTACTCCCCAGGTTTTGATCTTGATCCCTGATGTACCCAGAAAAATCGGAGAATTATCATATGCCGAGAGAAATGGAATGGTAGCCATAGCCGATGGTGAAGATGCTGTCTTATTAAGATCTAGAGAACAACTGAGACAAGGTGCAACACAACTGAAACTAATGGCCGGAGGAGGTGTTTCCTCTAACTATGATCCATTGGATGTTTCCCAGTATACAGGCAAAGAATTTGCAGCTGCAGTTTCTGCTGCAGAGAATTGGGGAACTTATGTTACGGTACATGCCTATACACCTTTGGCGATAAAGACTGCGGTAGATGCTGGTGTAAAATGTATCGATCACGGTCAATTAGCAGATGAGGCAACCGCAAAACTAATGGCACAGAAAGGAATCTGGTGGAGCTTGCAGCCATTTCTAGATGATGAAGATGCCAATCCGCATCCAGCAGGATCATCTAATCGACTTAAGCAAATAGAAATGACAAAAGGTACTGAAACAGCTTACGGACTAGCTAAGAAATACAAAATAAAAACTGCCTGGGGAACAGATGTTCTTTTTGATCCAGAATCGGCAAAAAAACAAGGTAAACGACTTGCTAAACTGACCAATTGGTATACACCATACGAGATTTTGAAAATGGCAACTTCTACCAATGCAGAATTACTGAGAATGAGTGGAAAAAGAGATCCCTACCAAAAAGGGAAATTGGGAGAAATCACAGAAGGCGCTTATGCCGATATGATTCTTGTAGACGGGAATCCTCTAACAGAAATTAACCTAGTTGCAGATCCTGAAAACAAATTCCTGATCATTATGAAAGATGGTGTGATCTATAAAAATATATTGAAATAATAATCGACAACCAATAATTCATTAAGCTACTTTTATTAAAATCTTGCCTAAAAAGTGTATTTTTAGGCAAAATTTTTTAGTAATGATTTACGGAATCGATACGCTTGGCTATCAGGATGTTTTGGAAATAGCAAAAAATCCATCCCTTGCAAAACTCAGTGAAAGATCAAGAGAACAAATTATAAAGTCGCAGGAGAATGTTCAGAAAATTGTAGCTTCTGACAGGACGGTTTACGGTATCAATACAGGATTCGGACCACTTTGTGACACCAAAATATCAGAGTCGGAAACGGCGCAACTTCAGCACAATCTGATTATTTCTCACGCCGTAGGTGTTGGGAAACCCATTGACAAGAATATCTCCAAAATCATGATCATTGCCAAGATCCACGCTTTGTCGAAAGGATTTTCGGGTGTTTCATTGGATGTGATAGAGCGTTTGATATTGATGTTGGAAAAAGACATCATTCCGGTTGTTCCGGAGCAAGGTTCTGTTGGGGCATCAGGAGATCTGGCGCCTTTGGCACATTTGGTTTTGCCACTTTTGGGATTAGGTCAGGTTTGGGAAAATAATAAAACGGTTGAAACTTCAACTGTTCTTGAAAAGCACAACATTCAACCTTTGAAACTTGGTCCGAAAGAAGGTTTAGGTTTGATTAATGGAACACAATTCATCTTAGCGCACGCCATCATCGGATTATCAAAATTCGAATATCTTTTGGATCTCGCAGACTTGACTGCGGCAATGAGCCTTGAAGCTTATCGTGGTTCTGCAAGTCCTTTCAAAAAAGAATTGCACGACATTCGGCCATTTGACGGAAGCAGAAAAGTGGCAGAAAGAATGCGAAACTTCCTGAAAGATTCTGACAATCTAAAGTCACACGAATTCTGTGACCGCGTTCAGGATCCGTATTCTATGAGATGTGTGCCACAAGTTCACGGCGCGAGCAGAAATGCTTTCGAACATCTGAAACAAATGGCAGACACAGAACTGAATTCTGTAACCGATAATCCAATCATTTTAAGTGCAGAAGAATCTATCTCCGGTGGGAATTTCCACGGACAGTTGATGGCTTTGCCTCTGGATTATTGTGCATTGGCTGCCGCCGAATTAGGAAATATTTCTGACAGAAGAAGTTATCTTTTGCTAGAAGGAAAATACGGTTTACCTAAATTATTAATAGAAAGCTCAGGCCTTAATTCAGGGTTTATGATTCCGCAATATACAAGTGCCGCATTGGTTACAGAAAACAAAACACTTTGTTTCCCGGCTTCCGCAGATTCTATACCGACAAGTTTAGGACAAGAAGACCACGTTTCTATGGGAAGTATTTCTGGAAGGAAATTCAATCAGATCCTGGGGAATCTTGAAAATATTCTGGCGATTGAATTGATGTTTGGCGCGCAAGGCTTAGAATTCAGACGACCTGCCGTTTGCTCTGACATTGTTGAGAAAAATTATGCCATCATCCGCTCCGTGGTTCCCAAATTGGAAAATGACAGATTGATCGGCGAAGATATTTTGAAGATTGCCGAGCTGATCAGAGAAAGAAAATTGGTTGTAAATTAAATTTAAAAAAAGTCTTCGACTCCGCCCAGGTTGACAATCGATCAATTTTTACATTTTATGAAGATATCATGTTGAGCGGCGTCACAGCACATTTAATCATCTATTTATATAATGAAAATCCTCAGAACTACTTCCGAAAACTTAGACTTCCAAAAACTAGTAAAACAACTAGACGCTTATCTTGCCGTGATGGACGGTGAAGAACACGGTTTCTATGACCAATACAACAAGATCGATTCTCTTAAAAACTGTATTGTTATTTTTGATAATGATGAAGCTGTTACTTGTGGTGCCATAAAAGAATTTGATAAACAATCGATGGAGGTCAAAAGAATGTTCACACTTCCAGAAAAACGTGGAAAGGGCCTAGCTTCGGCTATTTTAAATGAATTAGAATCTTGGACTAAAGAATTAGGTTACGAAAAAACGATTCTCGAAACCGGAAAAAGACAAACCGAGGCTGTTGCACTTTATCAAAAATGTAATTATAAGGTCATCCCTAATTATGGTCAATATGCAGGCGTGGAAAACAGCGTTTGCTTTGAAAAGGATTTATAGATTTTCTCTCGCGGATTTTGTAGATCAAGCAGGTTTCATCCAAATTAAATCTGCTTGACCTCCATGATCTGCGAGAAATCAGTTCTCTTAATTCCCAAACTGATAATCCAAGGGTAACATTTTAGAAATATTCTGTCTGGAGAAATCGCCTTCCAAAATCAATAAATCAGGTTCAGAAATATTGCCTTCCGGAAAAATCTCAAATTGCATAGCTTCCGGATGGACGAACGATGTTTGCGTCACCGCGCCAGAAGATTTCACAAATTCCCCTTTCTTGATCTCATAATAATATTTCTACTCGTAGTGCATTATTAA